>JBBIKA010000149.1:0-10689 GCA_037445695.1 Chloroflexota bacterium | reverse complement strand
ACATTGACCGAATTTGACGAAGGCCTCACTCTTGCACTACACTGTAACCCATAGATCGTTTACCCACCACAAGGAGGAACGTCCATGGATATCGCGAAGCTGTTCAATGCCGATTTTCCGGCCTGGCTGGCAGCCAACGCAGAGGCAGCCCGGCGGGTGGGAGCGAAATTCATCTTCAACATCACCGGTGAAGGAGGCGGACAATGGTTCCTGGACCTCTCACGCACCGGTCCCAAGATCGAGCCGGCCGCCGGCCAACGCGCCGACTGCACGATCACGGTGAGCGCGGCCGACTTCGCGAAGCTGTGGGAAAACCCCTACCTCGGAGAGTCTCTGTACTATAGCGGCAAGGTCTGGATCTCGGGCGACGAGATGCTGGCCTTAAGCCTGCAAAACATCTTCGCGCGGGTCAAATCGGCGGCCGGCTAAGGCCCACCTGGATCTTTATTTAGACGGAGCAAAGCACGATGTCGCTGCATCCTCTGGCCGGCCAGCCGGCTCCCCACGAATTTCAGATCAACGTGCCGCGCCTCATCGCGGCCTATTACACCGATCGGCCGGATCCCCGGGAGCCGGCCAACCTGGTGGCTTTCGGCACATCGGGACATCGCGGCACATCGCTCGAATGTAGCTTCAACGAAGACCATATCCTCGCCATCTCTCAGGCCATCTGCGAGCTGCGCTGGGCGCAGGGGATCGGCGGGCCGCTCTTCATCGGCATGGACACGCATGCCCTTTCCGAGCCGGCCCTCTACACCGCGCTCGAGGTGTTCGCGGCCAACGGGGTCGAGGTGATGGTGCAAACCGGCCTGGGCTACACCCCCACGCCGGTCATCTCGCACGCGATCCTGACCTACAACCGGGGCCGCTCAGCGCGACTGGCCGACGGCGTGGTCATCACCCCATCGCATAACCCGCCGGCCGACGGCGGCTTCAAGTACAACCCGCCGTCGGGCGGCCCGGCCGCGCCCGAAACGACCCGCCGCATCCAGGAGCGGGCCAACGAGCTCCTGCGCGGCGACCTGAAAGGGGTCAAGCGCGTGCCGGTGAGCCGGGCGCTGCGGGCCGACACCACCCACATGTACGACTACATCACCCCCTACGTCCGCGACCTGCGAAACGTGATCCGCATGGAGGCCGTCGCGGCCGCCGGCCTGAAGATCGGCGCGGATCCGCTGGGCGGCTCGGGCGTGGCCTATTGGAGCCCGATCGCCGAGATGTACGGCCTGAATATCGAGGTAGTCAATCCGGTGGTGGACCCCACCTTTTCCTTCATGACCGTGGATTGGGACGGCAAGATCCGCATGGATTGCTCGTCCCCGTATGCCATGGCCGGGCTGATCGGCCTGAAGGATCGCTTCGACATCGCGTTCGGCAACGACACCGACTTCGACCGCCACGGCATCATCACGCCTCAGGCCGGGCTGATGAATCCAAATCATTACCTGGCGGTAGCGATCTGGTATCTCTTCCGCAACCGGCCCGGCTGGCGGCCCGATGCGGCCGTAGGCAAGACGCTCGTCTCCAGCTCGATGATTGACCGCGTAGCGGCGGCCATCGGCCGGCCGTTGGCCGAAGTGCCGGTCGGCTTCAAATGGTTCGTAGACGGCCTGCTGGACGGCTCCTTCGGCTTCGGCGGCGAGGAGAGCGCCGGCGCGTCCTTCCTGCGACTGGACGGCACCACCTGGACGACCGACAAGGATGGCTTCATCATGGACCTGCTCGCGGCCGAGATCACGGCCGTCACGGGCCAAAATCCGGCCGAACACTATCGGGAGCTGGAGACGCGATTCGGCGCGGCCGTCTACGAGCGCATAGACGCGCCGGCCAACGCCCGCCAAAAGGCCGTGTTGAGCAACCTCTCGCCGGAACAGGTGACCGCCGCAGAGCTGGCCGGCGAGCCGATCATAGCGAAGCTGACCCGTGCGCCCTTCAACGATGCCCCCATCGGCGGCCTGAAAGTGGTGACCGCCAACGGCTGGTTCGCGGCCCGACCTTCGGGCACCGAAAACGTCTACAAGATCTACGCCGAGAGCTTCCTGGGCGTGGACCATCTGCGCCGCATTCAGGAAGAGGCGCAGGCGATCGTGGCGGCGGCGTTCCGCGAGGCCGGGGTGTGATGGACGGCTGGGTCTTCGACATCCAGCGCTTTTCGATCCACGACGGCCCCGGCATCCGCACGACCGTCTTCCTCCAGGGCTGCAACCTGCGTTGCTTCTGGTGTCACAACCCGGAATCCCAGGAGGCGGGGCCAACCGTCCAGTTCTTCCCCGACCGCTGCATCGCGTGTGGCCTGTGCGTCGCGGCCTGTCCGCAGGCCGCCCAGTTGCTCGTGGATGGCCAACGCCTCTATGTGCGTGACCTGTGTCGCACGTGCGGCAATTGCGTGGACACCTGCTACGCGGGCGCGCTGACCATCAAGGCCAAACGGATGACGGTGGCCGAGGTGCTGGCCGAAATCGAAAAGGATCGGCCCTATTACGAGGAATCGGGGGGCGGCGTGACCTTTTCCGGCGGGGAGCCAACGTTACAGAGCGACTTTCTGGCCGCCCTGTTGGCCACGTGCAAAGAGCGCGGGCTACATACCGCGGTGGATACCGCGTGTCATGTGCCGTGGGAGACCCTGGCGGCTTTACTGCCGTACACCGATCTGTTCCTGGTGGACGTAAAAGCCTGCGACGAAAACACCCATCGCGCTGGCACCGGGGTCGGCAATCGGCGCATCCTGGACAATGTGCGCCGGCTGGCGGCCGCCGACGCGACCCTGTGGGTGCGCATTCCGGTCGTGCCCGGCTTCAACGCCGACCCGGCCGAACTGGGCCGGATCGCCGATTTTCTGGCCGCCCTGCCGCGCGTGCCGCCGGTGGAGCTGTTGCCGTTCCATCACCTGGGCGCGGGCAAATACGAAAGCCTGGGCCGCGCCTATCCGGCACGCGACCTCAAGCCGCCGACCGATGAAGCGATGGAAGGCTTTCGCCAACTGTTCGTCGGCCGGGGCATCCCGGCGCTCAGGGCCGTCTGATCCGGCCGGTATGCCGACATGCGTTTCGTCATACCCGTCTTGCAGCTCGACCCGCTGGAGGTAAATACTCATGCTGCCATCGCCCGTCATCTCCTACCGCGAGCGGATTGCCGCGTTGCGCCGCACCAAGCTGGAATTCAACGCGGCCAAGCTGGCCCGCGACGGCTATCACGACGTAGACGACCACGGCAACATCCCCTGGTCCGATCCCATCCCGTTTGAGCGCATCAGCAATCATCCCGACGGCGGATCTTATGGCGCGCGCTGCATCGGCCAAAACTTTCGGCGCTGGCTGGAAGTGCACCCCGTGTACATCCACCCCATGAGCGCGCTCGCCGGCGCATGGATCACCACCCTGCCCGGCGTAGGCGGATGGCGGCCGGAGGATCGGCCCACGCACCTCTATCCCTATCACCAGAAATACCATTTCATGGCCACCGGCATCGGCGCGATGAACCACTTCGGCCCCGACATGCGCATCGGCCTGGAGCTGGGCTGGGGCGGCCTGCTGGACAAGATCCGCTACTATCGCGACCGCAACCGGCCGGCCGACACCGCGTTCTACGACGCGGAAGAGGATTTCGTGCTCGGCATGCAAAACTGGATCGGCCGCCACGTGACGCATGCCCGCGCCCGGGCCGCGGCCGAGCCGGACCCCGAAGTGCGCGCCAACTACCAGGCCATCGCGGCAATGAACGAACACCTGGTGCACGGCCCCCCGCGCACCCTGCGCGAGGCATGTCAGTTCCTGGCCTGGTTCCAGGCGGTGGATCGCATGTGGTATCACGGCGGCGCGCTGGGCCAGCTCGACGAGCTGTTGCGGCCATACTACGAAGCGGATACCGCGGCCGGCATCATAGACGACGAGATGGCGCTCTGGTTCCTCGCCAGCCTTTTCTTCAACGACACCCACTACTCGCAGATCGGCGGGCCCGCGGCCGACGGCCACGACGTCACCAGCCGCATGTCATATCTGATCCTGGAGGCCGCGCACCTGCTGAAGATCCCGGCGAACCTGGCGATCCGCCTGCACGACGGCCTCGATCCGGGCCTCTTGCGCCAGGCGCTGATCTACACCCTGGAGGACGGCACCGGCCCCAGCATCTCCTGCGCCAAAGGGCTGGATGAAGGCTACGCGCGCAACGGCGTGCCGATCCAGCTCGCCCGGCTGCGCGCCAAAGTGGGCTGCAACTGGACCGCGCTGCCGGGCATCGAGTACTGCCATCAGGACGTCACGCGGCAATGCCTCGTCGCGCCGTTCCTGCTGGCCTTCTACGAGCTGGTAGATGACCCCGCGGCCCCGCGCACCATGGCTGAGTTGTGGCGACGCTACATAGACCATCTCGGCATCTCGGTGCAGGTGTTGAAGGAAGGCTTCGACTGGCACATGGCGCACCACGCCGACAACCTGATCGAGATCGTGCTCAACCTGTTCTGCCACGGGCCGGTCGAGCGTGGGTTGGATGCGGCGGCCGGCGGGGTGGACATCTACTTCCTGACCGCCGACGGCCTGGGACTGGCGACCGTGGCCGACTCGTTCGCGGCCATCGAACAGCGGGTGGTGAACGAAAAGCGGCTGACGTGGGAGCAGTTGGCCGAACATCTGCGCAACGATTACGCCGGCGCGGAACACGTACGGCTGATGCTGAAGAACATCCCGCGCTTCGGCACGGGCGGCACCCGCGCGGATTGGTGGGCGAAGCGCATCGCGGAAACGTACACGCAACTGGTGCGCGGCACGCCCACCCCGGCCGGCTACACCATCATCCCCGGCCTCTTTTCGCACGGCGGCATCGCCCAATATGGGGCCGACCTGGGTGCAACGCCCAACGGGCGCCACGCCGGCGCGCCGATCTCCCATAGCGCCAACCCCGATCCGGGCTTCCTGCCGGGGAGCAGCGCCGCCTTGACCGCCAAGGCCTCGGCGGTGGCGGCCGTGCAGCCGGGCTGGGGCAACTCCACGCCCTTGCAGCTCGACGTGGACGCGCGGCTCTTGCGCGAGGCCGGCGGCCTGGAGGCGCTCGAAGCCCTGATCCGCACCCACAACCGCCAGGGCGGCACGCTGATCAACCTGAACATCGTCTCCAAGGAAAAGATCCTGGAAGCGCACAAGGACCCGTCGAAGTACCCCGATCTGATGGTGCGCGTCACCGGCTATAGCGCCTATTTCCAATCGCTGTCGCCGGCGTATCGGCAACAGATCGTGGACCGGCTGCTGGCGACCTGAAAAGGCGTTGGCCGCGGCCGCCCTAGCCCCGCACCTTGACGACATCCGCGCGACGTAGTATGATTTCGGCGTTGCGATCGGCCGGCGGGCCAACCGCGGTCCGCCGGCCAGCGCGGCCGGGCCGCGCGGCCGGTTGCCGCCGCGCGCAAACTGTGCAATACGATAAGGAAGCTCCAGATGCGTGTCGAATTGCGCGGGGTCTTTGCCCCCATCGTTACCCCTTTTCATCCCGATACCGGCGAGGTTGACCTGCCGTGGTTGCGACGCCACCTCGCCTATCTGCGGGCCTACGGCTGCACGGGCGTGATCCCGTGCGGCACCAACGGCGAGGCGGCTTCCCTCAGCGTGGCCGAGCGTCAGGCCGTCGTCGAAACGACCATGGAGGCCGCCGATGGGCTGGTCGTGGTGCCGGGCACCGGCGCGGCCGCGCTCACCGATGCGATCGCCCTGACCCGCCATGCCTTCGCGCTCGGCGCGGGCGCGGTACTGGTGATGCCGCCCTTTTATTTCAAGCGGCCGCCCGACGAGGGGATCATCGCCTGGTATCGGCGGCTGATAGATGCGGCGGTGCCGCCGGGCGGCCGGATGTTGCTCTATCACATCCCCCAGACCACCGGCGTGCCGATCAGCGACGGCATCCTGGACGCGCTGCACGCCAGCCATCCCGAAGTGCTATACGGCATCAAGGATTCGAGCGGCGACCCTGCTCAGGGCGAACACATCCGCGCGACGTTCCCGTGGCTCACTTACTTCGTCGGCAACGATCATCTGGTGGCCGTCACGTGTCGCGCCGGGGGCGCCGGGTCCATCACGGCCGGCGCCAACGTCTTCCCCGATCTGGTGGCCGCGGTGCAACAGGCCGCCTGGAACGGCGGCGACGCCGAAGCGGCCCAGGCCACCCTGTCGGAGGCGCGGCGCTTGCTGGAATCTTACCCGCTCCAGCCGGCCACGAAGACCGCGCTGGCGGAGGTAGCCGGCCTCCCGCCGACCGCTGTGAGGCCACCTCAGGTCGAGCTGACGACCGATCAGCGCGCTGCCTTTCTGGCCAGGCTGCGCGCCAGTCTGCCCCGCTGGCGAGCCGCAACGCCAGCGCCACGCTGAAGAGTAAAGGGACGTCAATCGCCATGAGCACGCCGCCTTTGCCCCAGGCGCCGGAATTTCTGTCCTGGCAAGACGTGGACAAACTGATAGACTACCTCCTGCCTCAACTGCGCGGCCCCTACGATGCCTTGCTGATGATCACGCGCGGGGGCATCATCCCCGGCGGCCTGATTGCCGAAGCCCTCGACATCCGGCAGATCCTCACGGCCGCCGTGGAGTTTCCGCAGGCCGGGCAAGGGCGCTTCGTCTGGCCCAACTTCGTGCAGTTTCCCGATGAAGCTCTGGTGCGCAATCGCCGCGTCCTGATCGTAGACGACATCTGGGCGCACGGCCGCACCATGACCACGGTTAGAGGACGCATCCTGGCCGCGGGCGGCCGGCCTGAGACGGCCGTATTGCACTATAAGCCCGGCACGAGCCTGTTTCGCGAGAGCGGCCCGGACCATTACGCGGCCGTCACCGATCGCTTCATCGTCTATCCCTGGGAGGCCCAGCGCGGTCCGGATCAGGCGAACATGCGCGCGCTACAGCCCAACTGACCGGCCGCCAGGGCAGATCGAGAGCCAGGTCGAGATGCCAACCCTTTCCCGATACGGACTCCGCTTTTTACAAGGTCTGCTGGCGATGGCGCTCGGCCTCGCGTGCCTGGCGGGGCCGCCTTCCCGCGGCCAGGAGGCATCGCTCTCCTGGCGGCCGCTGGGAGGCCCGCCGGGCCGCATCAGCCACCTGGCCGTCAGCGGCGATGGAACGGCCCTCTACGCCGTCAGCGTGGCGTTCACCTTCCGCCGGGACGATCAAACCCAATGGTGGACCGACGGCCGGCCGGCGCGCAGCGATGCGCTGTACTGGAGCCAGGACGGCGGCGCAAGCTGGCAGCCGCTCACCAACGACCTGCCGCCGGGGCCGCTTTCGGCGCTTTATGCCGACGCAGAAGGCCGCAAGCTGTACGTCGGCGCGGTGGACGGCTTGTGGGTCGGCACGCCGGCCGGCAACTGGCAGCGCGTCGCGCTGGATCGGGATGGCCTGCGCGTCCGCCGGATCGCGCGCAGCGCCGATGGGCGCAATCTGTATGTGGCCGGCGTCGCCGTCGAGGGGGCCATCGGCCATCTCTACCGCAGCGCCGACGACGGCCGCACCTGGACGCCGCTCGCGCTGCCGCCGGCCGACGATACCCTTGAGGATCTGCTCCCCGCGCCGGACGATCCTCTGCGCCTCTACCTGACGACCCGACGCAATCGGCTCTTGCGCAGCGACGACGGGGGCGCCACCTGGACCCTCCTGCGCGGCCCGCAGGAAGCCGAAAGCGACCCGCCCCCCCTGCCGCCCCGCCTGGCCATCAGCCCCGACCGGCCGCAGATGTTGCTGTGGGCGCAGGCGCGGCCGGGCGGCGGGATCGGCCTGGAGCGCTCGAACGACGGCGGCGCGCACTGGCAACCTTTGCCCACGGCCGGGCTGGGCGCCGCGACCGGCGCGAAGGCATTGGCCGGCTTGCGCAATGGCATTTTCTTGCTCAACACCGCACAGGGCACCTTTCGCAGCGCCGATGCCGGGATGAGCTGGCAGCCGCTCGAGGGCGCGTTGAGCAGCGGCGGTGTGGCCGAGTTTCTGCTCTGGCCGGAAGGGGCGGCCGCGCCGGCAACGGGTGGCGACCGCGCTCCTGCGGCCGCCACCGACGAGCAGATCGTGTTGGCGGCGACCGGCTACGGCGTCTTCCTCAGCCGGGATGGCGGCGCGCTCTGGCAGCCGCGCAGCAGCGGCCTTCCGTTCAACGGCCGCATCGCGGGCCTGCTGGCCCATGCCGGACGGCCCGGCCAGCTCTGGGCGCTGATGGATACGCGGCCCATCGCCGACACGCCCGCGCCGCCGACCGTGTTGCGGAGCTCCGACGGGGGCCAGAGCTGGTCGCCGGCCGCGGCCGGCCTGGGAGGGCTCATCCCCGACGCCTGGGCGGCCGACCCGACCGCGGCCGATCGCCTCTTGATCGCCGGCCGGGAGCATTTCGCGTTCAGCAACGATGGCGGTCGCACCTGGCAGGTGCGACCGCTTCCGGCCGGCCCTCATTCGGCCATCGCGGTCGCCCCAGCCGATCCGCGCGTCATCTACCTGGCCGGCTGGCCGGCGTTGCGCAGCCGTGATCGCGGCCAGAGCTGGGAGCCGATGCCGATCGTCAAGCCAGGCCAGGTCGAACAGGCGTCAGCCGCCATGGCCTTGGCCGTAGATGCGGCCGATGCCAACCACGTGTGGGCCGGCCTGGCAGATGGCGTCTATGAAAGCACCGACGGCGGCCGCACGTGGCGGCCGGCCGGGCTGGAAGGGAAAGCCGTTCGTCGGCTTCAGGTGGGGTCAGAAGCCGACCTTTATGCCGCCGTGGAAGGCGAGGGGCTCTACCGGTGGGAGGCGGGCCGTTGGAACGCGGCGACGGGCCTGCCGACAGGCAGCACGATCTTGGATCTGCTCCAAGACGCCCGGCGGCCCGATCTGCTCTGGGCGACGCGCGATGGCGGAGGCGTTTATCGGAGCACCGATGGCGGCGCCACCTGGACGAACGTCGCGACGGGGCTGGGCGATAACCTGGCGCGGGCGCTGGCGGCCGATCCGGACGCGGACCAGGCGCCGGGCGCCGGCGTGTGGATCGGCACGGCCAACGCCGGTGTGTGGACGTTGGACGCAGCCGATGGCGCCGGCCAAGCCGAGCCGCCTCCGGCCGCGGATGCGCGCATCGAGCTCGTATGGCCGCACGGCGGCGCAGCCGTCACGACCGCGCAGCAGGTCAACATCGGCCTGCGGCTCTTCGACCGAAACAGCCTCGAACCGACACCGTGCGGTTGGTCGCCCCGGCTGACGATCTGGCAGGCAGTGGACACCAATCCCGCCGAACCGGTCGGAGAAGCGACCCGGCGCACCGTGGATGGCCAGCCCTTCCCGTTTTGGGAGCTCAACGACGTAGATGTCGGCCGCGCAACCGATCCCGCGCACAAGATTTACTTCATGGTGAAAGGCAGCGGCCTCGACCTGGCCACCAGCATCTGGGCGCACGCGGCCGACCCGCGCACCTACTTCCCCCACCAAGACGTGCCCAGCGGCCTGGCGACCGATGCCCTGGACGCGCTGGACGCGCGCATCCAGATCGTGTGGCCGCACGACGCGGCCGGCATGGAGCGGCCGCCGGCCGAGGCCACCGAGGCCAACGTGGCGGTGTTGCTCTTCAAGCACGGCACGCGGCTCTCGGTGCCGGTCGGCTGGCAGCCGCCGGGCCTGATCCTGTACGGCGCGTGGAACCACGAGGTGGGCCGGCCGCTGGCACGCACGGCCGTGGCCGGCATCCGCACTTCGGGCGCGATCACCTATCCGGTCTGGGAGTTCACCAACATCCCGGTGGCGCGCGCGGCCGATCCGGCCAACCGGCTCTTCTTGTGGGTGGTGGTGGAGGGGATCGAGACGCATTTCAACATCTGGGTACACGGCATGGAGGCGCGCACGCTCTTCCCTGTGCCCGACGAGCCGATCCGCGGCTGTATTCCATGAGGCGATGTTCGAACTAATCTGGTGGCAGGCGATCCTGCTCGGCATGGGGCTGGCACTGGCGGCGCTGCTCATGGCCATCTGGTGGCGGCAGCAGACGTATCGCTGGCCGATCATCGCGGCTTTTTGTCTGCTTGCAGGGCCCGCGTTGAGCTGGTACTCCGGGCTGACGTTTCGCGTGGACGATTATCGGGCCGGATGCGATGGCTTGTGCCCGGGCTATGCCGGCGCGCCGATCCCGTTCTGGCGCGGGGAAGTCGCGGGCGGCGATTGGGCGCCCGGCCTTTTCCTGGTCAACACATTGGCCTATATCGTCATCCTGCTCGGCTGGGGCATGGTCCTGATCACGATCGTGCGTGCCTTCTGGCCTGATGGCCACAAAAACACATTGCGGCGCAGCGTGCTCGGCCTGGCGTTGGTCGTGATCCCGCTGGCCTTTTCTCCGCGCGTCTTGCCTCCGCCCACGGCGCACGTGCGCGGGGATCCGCAACGCATCGCGATCAACGCCCAGCGCGAGGTGTACCTGTATAGCCATCAGGCGCCGGCCCCGGTGTTGCAGGTAGGACTGGAAGACGTGCGGCCGCGCAAAGATGGCCAGCCGGGAATGCGGGTCTGCTTGCGCCTTTACACGTTCTTCTACCTGCCCATTGGCCATATGTACCTGGATATGACCGCCGAGGGAGTCCACAGCAACGCCGGGGGCGTACGGCCACTGGACGAATCGTGCTGGCAATGAGTGGTCGGGGTATGTTATAATAAGTTTGTCAATAACTACCTGTCTCACCCCTCCCCCTGCCCCCTCCCCTCTCCTGGCCGA
>JBBIKA010000148.1:0-10799 GCA_037445695.1 Chloroflexota bacterium | reverse complement strand
CGGACGGCTTCAGCCTCCGGCGGCCTCTGACGGCGCCCACAGGTCGAGCAGGGGGATGCAGCTGCCATCGCGCGGCCGCCGCGTGAGCTTCAGATCGGGCAGCCGCAGGATGGAGATCTCCGACAAGGTCAAGATCGCGCACCCCTCTTCGAGGTGCCCGCCGTAAAAGGTGCCGTCGGGCAACATCAGGCTGATGTGTACATGCGGCTCGTAATCGGCGATGATGCCGCGCAAGCCCACGATCTCGATCGCGCCGGCGAGGTCCACGAACTTGTCCTGGGGCGGCATGGTCGCGGTCGCCACCCAGTGCAGCCGGGCCCGTGTCAAACTGCCCAGGCCGGTCATGATGACGCCGGTGTGAATATCGGCTTCCCTGGCGACCTGTCGCAGGCTCTCCAGGAGCAGGTCGTCGTGCCCCAGGGAGACGATCACCACCCCGCGTTCCTGGCTTTCGAACCACTTCAACAAGCTCATCGCCGGGCCTCCTTCATCCGCTCCACCAGCCACAGATCGCGCGTGCGTCGCAGCTCGGCCACGTCGCGTGCGTTCCAGTCGTAGAACCCCTGCCCGGTCCGTGCACCCAGATGGCCGGCCGCCACCAGGTCCTTCAGCAACTGGCCCGGCTCGGTTGCATTGCACAGGCTCGGCAGCACCGAGCTTTGCACCGCCAGACCCAGGTCGAGGCCGATCGCATCCAGGTGTTCCAGCGGGCCGTAGACCGGAAAGCGCAGCCCGGCGCCGGCCTTCAGCGCGGTCTCCACATCCTCCGCGCTGGCGATCCCTTCCTGCACCATGTAGATGCATTCGCGGATCACCGCCTGCAGAATGCGATTGCAGATCTGGCCCGGCACATCCTTGCGGCCGATCACCGGCCGCTTGCCGCAACGCTGCAGGAAGCGATAGGTGCGTTGCACCGTCTCTTCCGCCGTATGTTCTCCCTGGATCACCTCGACCAGCGGCATCAGGTGGCCCGGATTCCAGAAGTGCGTCGTGACCGCGCGTTCGGGGTGTTCCATGAGCGCGGCGATATCGGAGATGCGCAGGCCCGAGGTGTTGCTGGCCAGGATCGTGGTGGGCGGGCAAAGCGCGTCCAGCTCGCGGAAGAAGGCCTGCTTGGTGGGCAGGTGTTCGACGATGGACTCGACGACCAGATCGGCGGCCGCGGCCGCGGTGCGGTCGGTCGAGCAGGTGAGTCGGGCCGTAGCGGCGGCCGCGGCGGCGGGCGTCGCCACCGCGTGTTCGACCATGAAGGCGAGCGCGGCGTCATAGCGACTGCGGCCGGCCGCCGCGCTCTCGGGCGTGCGGCCTACCAGCGTTGTCTGACAGCCGGCCAGGGTCGTACATACCGCGATCCCCGGCCCCATCTGTCCGGTGCCGAAGATCACGACGCGGGAGATGTCGTCTGTCATGAGAGATGTGTCCTTTTGATATCGTTCGGCTCGAACATATACCACATCTTATGGGAATCCACAACTTTCACCATGACTCGCCCCCACCTTTCGCGCCGAGCCGGCCGGCTGCAAGGCCGCCCAAAATGCCAAAGTGCAAGCATGGTGCCGGGCTTTTCGCCGACGGCAGCCTGGAGTATAATCAGACTAACCCGAAGACCCCATTGGACGTGCCAGGCACTTCCGAAGTGCCTGGCACGTAGGGCGACACCTTACTTGACCGGGAGCTGACATCATGACGCAGACACCTCTGGCCTATTTTGCCGCTCATCGCGAACGCATCCTGGCCGAACTGATCGAGTTCGCGGCCATCCCCAGCATCAGCACCGACCCGGCCCACCGGGCCGACATCGAGCGGGCCGCGGCCTGGGTCGCCGACCAGATCGCGGCCGCCGGGCCGTTCGATGTGCAGATCATGCCGACCGACCGGCATCCGGTCGTCTTCGGCCAATGGTTTGGCGCGGCCGGCAAGCCCACCGTGTTGATCTACGGCCACTATGACGTCCAGCCGCCCGACCCGCTGGACAAGTGGATCAGCCCTCCCTTCGCGCCGACCATCCGCCAGGATCGGCTCTACGCGCGCGGCATTTCGGACGACAAGGCGCCGATCTTTCAGGCCATCAAGGCCGCGCAGGCGTTCTTTGCGACGCAAGGCGCCTTGCCCATCAACGTCAAATTCATGTTCGAAGGGGAGGAAGAGATCGGCAGCCCCAGCCTGGAGCCGTTCATTCGGGCCCATGCCGATCTGCTGGCCGCCGACTTCGTCATCTCGGCCGATGGCGGCATGTGGCGCGTCGAAGAGCCGTCGCTGACGGTCTCCAGCCGCGGGCTTGCCGGACTGGAATTCACGCTGACCGCCGCGGCCAAAGATCTGCATTCGGGCCGGCATGGCGGCGCGGTAGCCAACCCGCTGCACGCGATGGCTGAGCTGATCGCCGGCCTCCATACCCCGGACGGCCGCGTGAACGTAGCCGGCTTCTACGACGATGTGGTCGAGCTCTCGGCCGCCGAACGGGCCGCCATCGCCGCACTGCCGTTCGACGAGGCCGCGTATCTGGCCGAGGTGGGCGCGCCGGCCCTCTTCGGCGAACCGGGCTATAGCACGCTCGAACGCCAGTGGATCCGGCCCACGCTGGAGGTGAACGGCCTGTGGGGCGGCTACCAGGGGCCGGGCGTCAAGACCGTCACGCCCTCTGAGGCGCACGCCAAGATCACCTGCCGCCTGGTGCCGAACCAGAACCCGACCGACATTATCGCCAAGATCGTGCACCACCTGGAAACCCATGTGCCGGCCGGCGTTCGCCTGACGATCAGCCCCGAAGTCCACACCGCGCTGCCCTACGCCATCCCGGCCGATCACTTCGGCCTGGTCGTGGCCGGCAAGGCGCTGGAACAAACCTTCGGCGTCCGACCGGTCGTGGTGCGCATGGGCGGCACCGTGCCGGTGTGCGAGGTGTTCAAGCGGGTGATGGGCCTCGAAACGGTCTTTTTCTCGTTCTCGACGGCCGACGAAGACTTCCACGCGCCGAACGAATTCTTCCGCATCCCCCGGTTGTACCAGGGCCTGGAGGGCTGGGCGCGCTACTGGGAACTCCTCGGCGAGGCAACGCCATGAACATCCGCTTTGACGACAAAACGGCGATCGTCACCGGCGCAGCACATGGCTTCGGCCGGGCGATCGCGCTGGCATTTGCCGAGCGCGGGGCGCGCGTATGGGCATGCGATGTGTTGGCCGACGAGCTGGCCGAGACGCAACGGCTCTGCGCCGAGGCGGCCGGCCGGTGTCAGGTGCGCACCGTGGATGTGACCGACCGGGACGCGGTCTTCGCGTTCGTGGCCGAAGCCGAGCGGGCATCGGCCCACGGCCGGGTGGAGATCCTGGTGAACAACGCCGGCGGCGTATTGGGGCAGGTGGGCCGGCCGCTGGAGCAGGTCACGCCGCAGCAATGGCAGGCCATCTTCGATGTGAACGTCACGGCCGCATTTTGGTTCGCCCAGGCGGTCGCGCCGGAGATGAAGGCCGGCCGCTACGGCCGTATCGTCAACATCTCCAGCGGCGCGGGTCTGGGCGTCAGCCTGACCGGCATCCAGGCCTATGCTTCGGCCAAAGCCGCCCAAATCGGCCTCACCCGGCAGCTCGCCCACGAGCTCGGACCGTGGGGCATCACGGTGAACAGCATCGCGCCCGGCTTCGTGCGCTCCAATCCGGCGACGGAACGGCAATGGCAATCTTACGGCGAGGAGGGCCAGCGGCAGTTGATCGAACGGATCGCGCTCAAACGCCTTGGCTCGCCGGAAGACATCGCCTTCGGCGTCCTGTTCTTTGCCTCTGACTATGCCGGCTGGATCACCGGCCAGGTGCTTTCGATTGATGGGGGTAAATAGGGAAAAGACCATGAGAACCACCGTACTTGTTCCATCGGGCATCCGGCTCCCGCTGTTGGGGCTGGGATGCTGGTCGTTCGGCGGCCAGGAGGGGGACTACTGGGGTCCCCACGACGACCGCGAGGCCGCCGAGATCATCGCGCGGGCGCTGGCCAATGGCGTCAACTACTTCGACACGGCCGAGGGCTACAACGACGGCCGCAGCGAAGAGGCGCTGGGCCGGGCGCTGAAAGGCCGACGGGCCGAAGCAATCATCGGCACGAAGATCAGCCCGCAGAACACCGAGCCGAAGACCCTGCGCCGGCACTGCGAGGCGAGCCTGCGCCGGCTGGGCACCGATGTCATAGACATCTACATGGTGCACTGGCCCATCACCGACTATCCGGTGGCCGATGCCTTCGGCGCGCTGGCCGACCTGCGCCGCGCAGGCAAGATTCGCGCCATCGGCGTGAGCAACTTTGGCGTCCAACAACTGCAAGAGGCGCTGGCCACCGGCGCGGTCATCGAGGTGAACCAGCTCGGCTACAGCCTGTTGCATCGGGCCATTGAGTTCGAGATCTTGCCCCTCTGCCGGCAGCGCCGCGTCGCGGTGACCGCGTACATGCCGCTGATGCAGGGGCTGCTCACCGGCCGCTGGCGCAGCGCCGACGAGATCCCGCCCATCCGCCGACGCACCCGCCACTTCAGCAGCACACGCCCCGGCACCCGCCACGGCGAGCCGGGCGCCGAAGAGGAGGTGTTTGCTGCCATCAACGGCATCGCCCGGCTGGCCGACGACCTCGGCATGCCGATGGCCGATCTGGCGCTGGCCTGGGTGGCGGCCCAGGAAGGGGTGGCCACGGTCATCGTCGGCACGCGCACGGTCGCCCAGTTTGAAGAGTCGCTGCGCGGAATCGGCCGCCGGCTCACGGCCGACGTGTTGGCCGAACTGGATCGGCTGACGCAGCCCGTCAAGGCGAAGCTGGGGGCCAACGCCGACCTGTGGCAGTCGGGGGCGGATAGCCGCATTCGCTGAAGGAGGGACCAATGCCGCGCATTCTGATCACGGCCGGCCCGATCTCCTTGCCGGCCGAACTGAACGACAGCCCCACCGCGCAGCAGGTGTGGGATGCCTTGCCCATCGAGGGCCGCGCCAACACCTGGGGCGACGAGATCTACTTCGAGATCCCGGTCGTCGCACGGCAGGCCGCCGACGCGCGCGCGGACGTGGCCGTGGGCGAGCTGGGCTACTGGCCGGTGGGCCGCGCCTTCTGCATCTTCTTCGGCCCGACCCCCGCCAGCACCGGCCCCGCGCCGCGGGCCTACAGCCCGGTCAACATCCTGGGCCGGGTGCTCGGCGATGCCACGGCCTTGCGGGCCGTGCGCGACGGCGATCCGGTGCGCCTGACGCGCGCCGCAACCGACCGCTAGGGGCGAACGGTGCTCGCCCCCCGATGTTCCGGCCAGATGGAGGACGTAATGCCATCGCTTTGCCCGTCGCCAGGCCCGGCCATCTCTGTGATCTGTACCGTCCTCAACGAGGGCGAATCCATCCGCCGGCTGCTGGATAGCCTGCTTGCGCAGACCCGGCCGCCGGACGAAGTGGTGATCGTGGACGGCGGCTCGCGCGACGGCACCGTCGCCGTGATCCAGGAATACGCCGATCGCCTGCCTCTGCGCGTCCTGGTGGAACCGGGCGCCAACATCTCGCGCGGCCGCAACGTCGCCATCGCCGCCGCGGCCGGCGAGATCATCGCCTCGGTGGACGCCGGGGTCTGGTTGGAGCCGCAGTGGCTGGAGAAGCTGGTCGAACCGATCGCTCGGCAAATCGGCAAATCGGCAAATCCCGATGAATGCTGCGCGGTGGCCGGGTTCTTCGTGCCCGATCCGCAGACGACCTTCGAGATCGCGATGGGCGCGACGGTGTTGCCCGCGCGGGAAGACATCCGGCCCGAGCGTTTCCTGCCCTCTAGCCGCTCGGTCGCGTTCACCCGGGCGGCATGGGCCGCGGCGGGCGGCTATCCCGAATGGCTGGACTATTGCGAGGACCTGATCTTCGACTTCCGGCTGCGCGCGGTCGCCGGGCCGTTCGCGTGGGCGCCCGAGGCCGTGGTGCATTTCCGGCCGCGCGGCTCGTTGCGCGCTTTCTTCAAGCAATACTATCGCTATGCCCGCGGAGACGGCAAGGCCGACCTCTGGCGGTTGCGCCACCTGATCCGCTATGCGACCTACCTGGTGCTCCTCCCCGGCCTGCTCGCACTGAGCATCTTTCACCATCCGTTGTGGCTATTGGTGCTCTTGGCCGGCGTGCTCATCTATTGTCGGACGCCCTATCGTCGGCTGCGGCCCTACCTGGCGCGCCTGACGCCCGGCGAACGGCTCAAGGCCGTCCTGCTCGTGCCCGTGATCCGGGCGATCGGCGATATCGCCAAGATGATCGGCTATCCCGTCGGCTGGGCCTGGCGGCTGCGCAATCGGGCGCGGCCGGAGATCCACTGGCGCCGGTCGTTGGCGGGCCGCGTCGCACCGGCGCCGCGCTGAACATGGCCCTCCGATTTTCCCGATTTGGCGCCTTCCCCTTAGAATAACGCCAGGGCATTCATTCGGAGGAGGATTCGTCTGATGCAACTTTTGAAAGAACGCATCTTGCGCGAAGGCGTCAATCTGGGGCACGGCATCCTCAAGGTAGACTCCTTCATCAATCACCAGGTGGATCCGGCGCTGATGTTGGCCGTCGGCGGCGCGTTGGCCGCCCGCTTCGCCCATCTGGGCGCCAACAAGATCGTCACGGCCGAGATCAGCGGCATCGCGCCCGCGCTGACCACCGCGTTGGCCCTCGGCATCCCGGTCGTCTACGCGCGCAAGACCCGGCCGGTCACCATGCATCCCAGCGTGATGATCGCGCGGGCCCCCTCGCACACCAAAGGGGTGATGACCGAGCTGATGATCTCGCCGGAGTTTCTGGGGCCGCGCGACCGCGTGCTGGTGGTGGATGATTTTCTGGCCCGCGGGGAGACGATCCGCGCGCTGGTCGAGCTGGTGCGCCAATCGGGCGCCACCCTGGTCGGCATCGGCGCGGTGATCGAAAAGCGCTTCGAGGGCGGCCGCGCGGCCCTCGCGGACCTCGGCGTGCCGATCGAGTCGCTGGCCGTGATCACCGACATGGAAGGCGGCCGGATCGTGATCGAAGAGTGATCCGGCAAGGAGAAGCGCGCCATGCACGATACGATCGTCATCCTCGATTACGGCTCGCAAACGGCCCAACTGATCGCGCGCCGTGTGCGCGAGCTGCACGTCTACTGCGAGCTGATCCCCTGGGACGCGCCGGCCGAACGCGTCATGGCGCTCAACCCCAAAGGCTTCATCCTGTCGGGCGGCCCGGAGAGCGTTTACGATCCGGCCGCGCCGCACTTGCCGGAGTACGTCTTGACAGCGGGCCGGCCGGTGTTGGGCATCTGTTACGGCATGCAGTTGCTGGCGCACGCGCTGGGCGGCCGGGTGGATCCGGCCGCGCGGCGCGAATACGGCCTGGCCGAGATCACCCTCACCGACATCCCCAACCCGCTCTTCGCCGATCTGGGCCCGGCCGAGGCGCGCTTCCGACTGCCGGTCTGGATGAGCCACGGCGACCATGTGGCCGACCTGCCGCCCACCTTCTCGCCGTTGGCGATCACTCCGGCATCGGTGGCGGCCATGGGCGACGTGGCGCGCGGCATCTACGGCGTCCAGTTTCACCCGGAGGTGCAACATACCCCCCAGGGCCGCGAGATCTTGCGCAACTTCGTGCTCGACATCTGCGGCTGCCGGCCCGACTGGACCCCCGCCAACTTCATCCAGGAGGCGGTGGCGGCCATCCGGGCCCAGGTGGGCGCAGAAGGTCGGGTCATCTGCGGCTTGAGCGGCGGCGTAGATTCGGCCGTCACGGCCACCCTCATCCACCGCGCCATCGGCGATCGGCTCACCTGCATCTTCGTGGATCACGGCCTGCTGCGCCTGGGAGAAGCGGCCCAGGTCGTCGAGACGTTCCAGCGCCACATGGGCATGCGCCTGATCGCCGTCAACGCGGCCGAGGAATTCCTGAGCGACCTGGCGGGCGTCACCGACCCGGAGCTCAAGCGCAAGCGGATCGGCGCCCGCTTTGTGCGCACCTTCGAGGCCGTGGAGGCACAAGTGGCGCGCGAGGGCCAGGGCCAGGCCCACTTCCTGGCCCAGGGCACCCTCTATCCGGACGTCATCGAATCGGCCAGCCGCACCGAACAGCGCACCGCGCGCACCATCAAGACCCATCACAATGTCGGCGGCCTGCCTGAAGACATGCAGTTCCGGCTGATCGAGCCGTTGCGCCTGCTCTTCAAGGACGAAGTGCGCGCCGTGGGCGAGGCGCTGGGACTGCCCGACGAAATCGTCTGGCGGCATCCGTTCCCCGGGCCGGGCCTGGCGATCCGCATCATCGGCGAAGTGACGTGGCCGCGGCTGGAGACGCTGCGTCGGGCCGACGCCATCTTCCTGGAAGAGCTGCGGGCGGCCGGGCTTTATCGGTCGGTGGCCCAGGCGTTCGCCGTGCTCCTGCCCGTTCGCTCGGTCGGCGTGATGGGCGATGGCCGCACCTACGCCGATACCATCGGCCTGCGGGCCGTGACCACCGACGATTTCATGACCGCCGATTGGGCGCACCTGCCATATGAGCTGCTCGGCCGCGTCAGCAATCGGATCGTCAACGAGGTGCCGGGCGTCAATCGGGTCGTGTACGACATCAGCTCCAAGCCGCCGGCCACCATCGAATGGGAATAGCCGCGTTCAACCCTTGCCGAGGCCAGAAGCCCGGATGATCCGCCGGTTGCTCTTTTTCGCCCTTTCCCTGCTGCTCATCGCCGCCGTCTTGTTGGGGCCATCCTATCTGCGCTACCTGCGCACGCGCGGGGCGGTGCCGCCGGGGGTGCGGGTGGCCGGCCTGGAGTTCGGCAGCGCCGATGCCGAAGAGGTCGCGGCCGTACTGGAGCGGCGCTTCGCCGAGCCGGTGCTGGTCTATTACGACGAGCAGCGCATCCTCCTCCGCCCCCAGATCCTCGACTTTCGGGTGGACGTGGACGCGACCCTGGCCGAGGCGCGCCGCCATGAAACGCCCGGCCATCTGGTACGCGTCTGGGTGGCCGAGGCGCTCGATCGGCCGCTGCCGACGGTGGATGTGCCGCTGCGTTATACACTCGATCGCGATCGGTTGGACGCCTGGCTGGCCGACATCGGAACGCGTTATGATCGGCCCGCGACGCCGCCGGAGGCCGCCGCGAACGGCCTGGCGATCCTTCCCGGCCGGCCAGGCCGCCGGCTAGACATGGCGGCCTCGCGCGAGCGCCTCCTCACGGCCTTGAGCGACCCGAATACGCGCACCGTCAACCTGGCCGTGCAGGAGACCGTCGCCCCCCCGCCCGCCAAACAGCTCCTGGCCGATCTGCTGCGGGCGCGGATGGCGCGCTTCGACGGCGTGGCCGGGCTTTTTCTCTACTCCCTGCCGACAGGCCAGGAGGTGGCGATCAATGCGGACGTGGCCTATTCGGGCATGGGCACGCTGAAGCTGGCGATCTTGATCGAAACCATGCGCAAGCTCGACGCGCCGTTGGCCCCGTACACCACCCAAATGATCAGCCAGACGGCCGCGTTGGCCGGCACGAGTGCGGCCAACGAATTGCTGGCGCTGATCGGCGACGGCGATGCCGATGCCGGCGTGGCGCTTCTCAACCGCTCATTGCGTCGGCTGGGCCTGCAAAACACCTTCATGGCCGCGGCCTTCGACCAAACCGGGCCAACCGTGCGCACGCCGGCCAACACCCGCACCGACGTCTGGGCCGACCCGGATCCGTACATCCAGACCACCCCGCGCGAGATGGGGCTGCTGATGCAGATGCTGGTCGAGTGCAGTCGCGGGGGCGGGACGCTGCTGGCCGCGTATCGCGATCAGATCACGCAGGCCGAATGCCGGCAACTTCTGGACTATCTCCAGCTCAACGAGGCGACCGACATGATCGTGGCGGGCGTGCCGCCGGGCACGCTGACGGTCCATCGCCACGGCTACGCCCAGGACACCAAGGGCGACGTGGCCGCGATCTGGAGTCCGGCCGGGCCGTACGTCCTCTCGATCTTTCTGTATCGGCGTTCGTGGCTGGATTGGACCCTTGCGTCGGAGACGATGGCCGATCTGTCGCGGATTGCGTGGAGCTACTTTGCGTTGGGGAGTGAATAGAGAGGTCAAAGGGGTGAGGGTTGGGTGCGACGAAGCCGCCGCACCCACACCCCTCTTCTTATTGTTGCGCGGGCGGCTCGGCGGGCGGTTCAGTTGCCGAGTCGGCCTCCTTTTTGACTTCCAGCCGCTCGACCAGCTTGCCCAGCGCCTGGTTGATGACCTCCAGGCCGGCGATCAGGCCTTTGCGGACTTCCTCGGTCACATCGCGCTCCTTGACTTCTTCCGCCAGCTTCTCGGCCTGGGTCTTGAGCTGCCTGGCGACGTCGCTCTCGGCGGCCTTGCGCGCGGCTTCCGCCATCTCCTCGCTGATCTTGCGCAGGCCCTCGGTGACTTCGGCTTCCAGCTTCTTGCGCTCTTCGCTTTCCCAGGCGGTCTGGACCGCCTGCGCCACCAACTTGCCCATCTTGCTCAGCTCTTCGGTGATCGTTGACGTGGTGCTCTTTTCCTCTGTCATGGCTCCCTCCGTTCAACCAACCTATCATTCGTAACGCTTGCCTCGACCGAAAGGCGCCGACCTCGTTCGGCCAATGTGCGCCGCGGACCGTATTCGCCTCTTGCGCGTTTCTTCATGTATAATTATACACAACAATATCCCAAAGGCGTAATTGCCGACCTCACCCTTTCCCCTCCCCTTCCCGCTCCTGGCCGAAGGCCAGGAGAGGGGAGGGGCCGGGGGTGGGGGGGGGGGGGGGGCGGGGGCGGGCGCGCGGGCGCAACCCCCCCGGGAAGGACGCCCCCGCGCCCGCCCC
>JBBIKA010000147.1:0-10853 GCA_037445695.1 Chloroflexota bacterium | reverse complement strand
GTTTTGCGGCGGCGTAGCCGCCGCAAAACCCCCTTTGAGAGGATGCCCCCTTCCCCAAGCTTGGGGAAGGGGGTCAGGGGGATGGGGTTGAAAGCCGGCCACGGTTAAGTGCAGGGTTACCTAATCCCTCAACTGTTCCCAGATCGGCCGGTTATCCGTAAGCTGGAGGGTGCGCCGCAGCTCGATGATCTCATCGCGCAGCGCGGCCGCCTTCTCGAACTCCAGCTCGGCCGCGGCGGCCTTCATCTGCTTCTCCAGGTCCTTGATCAGGCGCATGGCTTCGTCGCGGGGCAAGAGGGCCGGCCGCGCGCGATATTCGGCCCGGCCTTCCGCGATGGCCGTGGCCGCGGCGGGCTGGCCGACCGCAATGCGCTGCGTCAGGTCGCGCACCGACTTGACGATGGACTGCGGCACGATGCCGTGGCGCCGATTGTACTCCTCCTGCTTGGCGCGGCGCCGGTTGGTCTCCTCGATCGCCCGGCGCATCGAATCGGTGATCTGGTCGGCGTAGAGGATGGCCGTGCCGTGGATGTGCCGCGCCGCGCGGCCGATCGTCTGGATGAGGGACTGCTCGGAGCGCAGGAACCCCTCCTTGTCCGCATCCAAGATCGCCACCAGGCTCACTTCGGGCAGGTCCAGGCCTTCGCGCAGCAGGTTGATCCCCACCACCACGTCATACACCCCCAGCCGCAGATCGCGCAGGATCTCCACCCGCTCGAGCGTCTCGACCTCCGAGTGGAGATAGTGCACCCGAATGCCCAGCTCTTGCAGGTAATCGGCCAGATCCTCGGCCATGCGCTTGGTCAACGTGGTGACCAGCACCCGTTCGCCCACCGCCACCCGGCGACGGATCTCGGCCACCAGGTCGTCCACCTGGCCCTTCGTCGGCCGCACCTCGACCTGCGGATCCACCAGCCCGGTCGGCCGGATGATCTGTTCGACGACCTGCGCGGAGTGGCTCAGCTCGTAGGGGCCGGGCGTGGCGCTGGTGTAGATGACCTGGTTGATGGTCGCCTCCCACTCCTCGAACGTGAGCGGCCGGTTGTCGAGCGCGCTGGGCAGCCGAAAGCCGTAATCCACCAGCACCTGCTTGCGCGAACGATCGCCGTTATACATGCCGTGGATCTGCGGGATGGTCATGTGCGACTCGTCCACGATCAGCAGCCAGTCGGCCGGGAAGTAGTCGAGCAGCGTCCAGGGCCGCGAGCCGGGCGGCCGCAAGGCGAGCGGCCGGCTATAGTTCTCGATGCCCGAGCAGTAGCCCACTTCGCGCAACATCTCCAGATCGTAACGGGTGCGCTGTTCCAGCCGCTGCGCCTCCAACAGCTTGCCTTGCTCCCGGAAGAAACGGACCTGTTCCTCCAGCTCTGCTTCGATCAACTTGAGCGCTTCGGTCAGCTTGTCCTGCGGTGTGATGAAGTGCTTAGCCGGGTAGATCTCCACCTCGTCCAGGCGCCGCGCCACCTCGCCGGTCAGCGGATCTATCTCGGTGATGCGGTCCACCTCGTCGCCGAAGAACTCGATGCGATAGGCCAGGTCGGCGTAGGCCGGTTGGACCTCGAGGGTATCCCCGCGCAGGCGGAACTTGCCGCGGCGCAGCTCCAGGTCGTTGCGCTCGTAGAAGATGTCCACCAGGCCGCGCAAGACCAGCTCGCGGCGCACCGGCTCCCCGCGGCGGAGCTTCACCGTCACCTTGCCGTATTCGGCCGGATCGCCCAGGCCGTAGATGCACGAGACGGACGCCACGATCAGCACGTCGCGACGGCTGAGCAAGGACGAGGTGGCGGCCAGGCGCAGCCGATCTATCTCGTCATTGATGTCGGCGTCCTTTTCGATGTAGGTGTCGGTGCGCGGCAGGTACGCCTCCGGCTGATAATAGTCGTAATAGCTCACGAAGTACTCGACGGCGTTGTGCGGGAAGAACTCCTTGAACTCGCTGTAGAGCTGCGCGGCCAGGGTCTTGTTGTGCGCCATGACCAACGTCGGCCGGTTGACGGCCTCGATCACGGCGGCCATGACGTATGTCTTGCCGGTGCCCGTCGCGCCGAGCAGCGTCTGATGTTTGTAGCCGGCGCGCAGCCCCTCGACCAGCTTGCGGATGGCTTCGGGCTGGTCGCCGGTCGGCTTGAAGTCGGAAACGAGCTTGAAGGCAGGCATAGGTTCCTTTGCGAACAGAAGTTCGATCCCTCGACATTATACCTCATCACGCGGCAAGAGGCAACGTGAAGAAGAAGAGGCTGCCCTGTCCCGGCTCGCTCTCCACGCCCACCTGGCCGCCGAGCCGGGTGACGATGCGCCGCACGATCGAGAGGCCCAGGCCGTAGCCCGAGGCCCGCACCTTCGAGAGGTGAGCCGACGGCTCGAAGATGTGCTCGCGGTCTTGGGCGCCGATCCCCGCGCCGTTGTCGCGCACCCAGAAGCGCACTATGCCGTCGGCCGGTTCGTCCGCGCCGAGCTCGACCACGGGCGGCTTGCCGCCGTAGGTGAGCGCATTGCTCACATAGTTGACCCAGACCTCCACGATCCAGGGATGATAGCCGAGCACGGTCGGCCAGGAAGCCGGCAAGCGGATCTCGGCCCCGCTGCGCGCGATCTGATCGGCCAGGCGTTCCAGGGCTTCGTCCACGGCCTCGCCCATGTCCAGCGGCTCCAGGGAGATCTCTTCTTTGCGCAGGGTGCTCAACAGCCAAAGCTCGTCCAGGATGTTGCGCATGATCTGGCCCTGGCGATAGATCTCCAGGGCCAGGTCGGCTACTTCGTGGCCCGGCATAGTCGGCGCATCCCAGCGCAACAGATCGGCGTAGCCGATCATGTTGCCCAGCGGACTGCGCAGGTCGTGGGCCACGGTGTGGGCGAAGTCGTCCAGCTCTTTGTTGCGCGCTTCCAGATCGGCATTGGCGCGCGCCAGCTCGGCCAGGCGCTCTTGCAGCTCCTGGTTCATGCGCTCGGCGGCCTGCCGCGCGGCTTGAAGCTCGCTGATGTCATAGTAGTTCAAGATCCATTCCGGCTCGCCGTTGCTCTGGCCGGGGATGGCGTAGATCTCCACATCCACCAGGGAGCCGTCTTTGCGCCGGCGTTGGGTGACGACGTGCAACACGCGCTGCTCGCCGAAGCCGGTGGCGGTCAGCCGCGTGCCCTCGCGCAGCATCTGCGGACTGCCGGTGCAGATGAGCAGGTCAATGTTGTGGCCGATGGCCTCGGCCGCGGTGTAGCCGAAGATGCGCTCGGCTGCGGGATTCCAGCGCTTGACCCGGCCTTCCCGATCTATCACCACGATGGCGCCGGGGTTGCTATCTATCAGCCGGGCCAGGTATTCCTGCTCGCGGCGGACCTGCTCGTAGAGCTGCGCGTTGTCTATGGCGATGGCGGCCTGGGTGGCCAGCATCTCGAACAGCCGGATCTGCTCGGCCGTGTAGGCGGTCGGCTCCCGATGCTGGGCCGAGAGCACGCCCACCACCCGCTCGCGCAGGATGAGCGGCACGCCCAGGTATGAGCGCATCGTCTGGCCGAGAAAGCTGATCGGGTAGGCGGCGCGGGCCGCCGGATCGAGCGTGTCGGGCACATAGACGGTGTGGCCGCGGCCGATCACCACGCCGGCCATGCCCGGCTGCGTTTGGATGTTGAACTCGGGCGCGGCGATCGGCGTGTCGCCGTCCAGGAAGAGCGGATAGCGGATGTTGCCGGTGCCTTCGTCGTACAAGGCGATGTAGAAGGCATCTATGGCCGCGATCTGCCGACACTGCTCATGGATCGTGTGCAACACCTGCCCCAGGCTTCGCCCGGCGGTGATCACCAGGCCGATGCGGTTGAGCATGGCCAGCTCTTCCGCGCGGCGTCGGGCTGCATCGAGCAGCCGGGCATTCTGAATGGCCACCCCGGCCTGATCCGCGAAGGCGTGCAGCCGCGCGGCGTCCTGGGGGGTATAAAAGCCCGGCTGGCCGGAAGCCACTTCCAGGTAGCCGAAGATCTGCTCGCGAAAGCCGATCGGCGCGGCGATGTGCGAGGCGATCCATTCGGCCCCCGGCAGCACGATCCACGTCGGCTCCGCGGCCGTGTCGGTGACCACGACCGGCCGGCGCTGCGCGAGCATCGCTTGCAGGTTGGGCGTTGTGGGGATGTGCCAGCGCTGATCGGCCAGGGGGCCAATCTCGATTCCCCGGCCGACGCGCCAGCGCACGGGCCGCGTGTGATCCTCTTCGATCAAGACGACCAACGCCGCGTCGTAGCTGATCACCCGGCCGAGCTGCTCTAGGATGCGATCGAACAGTTCGTCCAGGTCAAGGGTGCTGTTCAGCGCGGCGGTCGCCTCGCGCAGCGCCTCGGCGAAGCGACGCTGCTCTTGTTCGGCCTGTTCCGCGCGGATGCGCTCGGTGAAATCGGCGATGAAGCCTTCCAGCGCGAGCAGGTTGCCGGCTGCGTCGTAGATGCCGCGGCCCTGCTCCCACACCCACTTTACCCCGCCGTCGGCCGTGCGGATGCGGTAGGTGAGCCGGTAGGGTTGGCGGGCCTGGACGGCCGCCTGGACGTCTTGCCACACCTGTTCGCGATCGTCTTCATGGATCAGATCGGCGAAGGAGAGGCGCCGGTTGCCCAACAGGTCTTCGGCCGGGTAGCCGGTGAGCTCACGACATCCCTGGCTGATGAACTCCATCGTCCAGGCCCGATCGTTGCGACAGCGATAGGCGATCCCCGGCAGGTTGCTGAGCAAGGTCTCGTAGACGCGGCGGCTCTCCTGCAGCGCTTCGGCAGCCCGGTAACGGTCGGTCACATCGCGCAGGATGATCAACCGGCCGGCAACCTGGCGCGTCTCATCCAACAGAGGCGAGGCGCGCCACTCCAGGTAGCGACTGCCGTCGGCCGGCGTGACGAGCTGCGGCTCGCTCTGCTGCGCGTCCGGCGGCCGGCCTTCGGCGTCGCGCCAGCCGGCCACCGCCTGGCCAAGCCGCCGGCCAAGAAGTGCATCGAAGGGCCGGCCCAATAGGCGTGCGGCCGCGGGATTGCTGTCGGCCACGCGATCGTCGGCGTCCAATACGAGCATGCCGTCCTGCATCTGTTCCACCAGGGCCTCGCGCGCCATGGGCATCAACCGAAACAGGTCCAGGTGAAAGAGCACCCAGGCATAGATCAGGCCGACCACCGCGAACGCGATCGGCGTCAGGTCCATGCCGGGGATCGGGCTGAGCTTCAACATGTAAACCAGGCCGACCGTCGGCGGGATGAGCGCGCCCAGCGCGAGCAGCATCAGCCGAACATGGCGACGACCTGTCGCCAAGCGCGCCGCGTTCACAAGAAGGGCAACGCCGAAGAGGACCAGAGATACCGAATAGACCAGTTGTATCCAGGCCCAGATGCCGTAATGGTAGACCGCCAGCCGGCCAACCGGAGTTTCGGCCATCGTGATGGCGGTGTAGTAGAGCTGATGTCGGCCGGTCGTGAAGACCAGGCCCAGGGTAATGAGGGGAACCACCCAAAGCAAGGCGATCTGTCCGGCTTTCAGGGGGCGCTCCGGTGCGACCTGGCGGATGGCAAAGAGAAGCCAGAAGATCGGCGCTGACACGATCGCAGGATAGCTCACCTGGGTCCAGGTGATCTTTTCGGCCAGGTTCGGCGCCAGATATTGTGCCGCGTCCGTGATCGCCCAGAAACCCGCGGCGATCATGAGGGCGATGAACCAGATCGCGCCGGGCACAAAGCGCCGTTGCCACGCCATGCCCCCTAGTGCGAGGGAGAGGCCGGCGCCCAGGAACAGGATCAGCACATGCAGGTAGTGCGCCCAAGGCATTTGAAATTTCTCCGTGGTCGGGAGTCCTTCATTTATTATTATATCGTAGTCCAGGGCCGATGTCCATATTGTGCATTTTAAGTAAATGTTCACAGTTGCGTGGTCCGGCCCCCACCCCTAACCCCGCCCCCGCATGCGGGGGCGGGGAAGTCCTTCTATTGCGGGGTTTTGGGGCCGCAAAGCGGCCCCAAAACCCCGCTCTGGACAGAGCTTCCCCCTCTCCCGCCTGCGGGAGAGGGGGTCAGGGGGTGAGGGCGTCGGCCCGGCTGCACAACACGCGAGGCAACTGTGACCACTTACCCCCGCCTTCCGGTTTGCCCATCGGCGAACACCGCGGGTATAATCTGCAGGATAGATTTCTCCCAAGGCGACATGCCCATGGACCTGAGCCGACTGACCACCGAACAACGCAATCCCGCCACCCGCGACCTGGACCAGATGAACAGCTTGGAGATCGTGACCGCGATCAACCGAGAGGATGCCAAGATCGCGGCCGCCATCGAGCCGTGCCTGCCGATCATCGCCCGGCTGGTGGATCGCATCGTCGAGGCGTTTCAGGTCGGCGGCCGGCTGGTCTACGTCGGCGCGGGCACCAGCGGCCGGCTGGGCGTGCTCGACGCCTCCGAATGCCCGCCGACCTACAACGTGCCACCCGACCAGGTGATCGGTCTGATCGCGGGCGGCGACTATGCCCTGCGCCACGCGGTGGAAGGCGCGGAGGACGACGCGGCACTCGGCGCGCGCGATGTGCAGGCCATCGGCCTGAATGCTCACGACGTGTTGGTGGGCATCGCAGCCAGCGGCCGCACGCCGTATACCCTGGGCGCCATGCGCCAGGCCCGCGCGATCGGCGCCCCGGTCGGCTGCATCGTCAACACGGCCGATTCGGCCATGGCCCGCCTGGCCGACTACCCGATCGTCGTCCTCACCGGGCCCGAGGTGGTGACCGGCTCCACCCGCATGAAGGCCGGCACCGCGCAGAAAATGGTGCTCAACATGCTCTCGACGGCCGCCATGGTGCGCAGCGGCAAGGTCTACAGCAACCTGATGGTGGATGTCCAGGCGTCCAATGCCAAGCTCGTTCAGCGAGCCATCAACATCGTGCGCGAGGTGACGGACGCGAGCGAGGAGGACGCGCGCGCGGCCCTGGCCCGCTACGGATCGGCGAAGCTGGCCATCTTCGCGTTGCTCTCGGGCATCCGCGACGCGGAAGCGGCCGCAGCCGTGCTCGCGGCACACGGCGGCCGCCTGCGCGACGCGCTCGCTTTTGCCAAATCGGCGCGGCTATGTTAGAATTGCCGATACGTCTGCGGCCAACATTGCCCGGTTCGTCGAGTTGCGCCGCGACCGGATGCGTGGCATGACTGAAGCTGGTTGCAACGAAAAAACGACTCATTCCAATTGCCTGTCCGCTGTGCCCGGCCTGCGCCCCGGCCGGGCCTCCGCGACAGCCGTTCACCTTACCCGGTGCAGACCCGCTGCATACGCCGGCCGCCGTGAGGCGCGGCGGGCAAGCCGGACACCCGGCGTGCGGGCGACGCACCGCATCACTCCATCAGGAGCACGACAGAACAGATGGCAGTAACTGACTATCCTAAGCCTTCGCGGCTGGCCGGTTGGCTGGAAGGCAAGAGGGGCAGCCAGATCATTGATTTTGTGATCCTTCCCCTTTTGCTCATCATCGCCCTTCTGCTCCCACCCATTTCAGCAGTACAACGAATCACGGGCTTCGGCTACGCCCACATTAACGTGGAAGGCGCCACCCTGGCCGAAACAGACGGCGCTCAGGTGACCTTCCTGCCGGGGACGATCAAACAGCCGTTCGGCGCCAGGCTGAGCGCCGTGCCGCGCGTCAACTTCCTGGAGGGCAGCGCGGGCAAAGAGCTGTTGGCCGCCGCGAAGGCGATCCCGCCGCAACTGGTGGCCAAGAGCCCCTTCTATCGCCTCGACCTGCGCGGCGATGCCGATGCCGAGACGCTCTGGCTGATCCCCATCCCGAACGACAGCGAACCGTATGAAACGCTCGATGTCTACGCGTGGGATACGGCCAAACAGGCGTGGCAATGGCTTCCGCATTCGCTCGTCCTGGAAGACGAACAAATCGAATCGCATCTGCGGACCGTATCGCCCTCCGCCATGGTCTTCCAGACCAACCCCAAGCCGCCGATCATGGGACTGGATCTGAAATCGGCCGACGACCTGCCGGCCGAGGGCCGGGGCGCCGTCGGCCGCGTGCATCCGATCGGGCTTTACCTGGGCGCCGAAGGCGGGATCGAAGGCGCGCTGGATGCCAACTGGGATCGCCTGGTCAACACCTACGAGATCATCCCCGTGATCCGCAACTACGACGGCCCGATCGTGCGCAGCGACCTGCTGGCGAACATGCTGGTGGATCCCAAACAGCGCGAGAAGCACATCAACGCGCTGGTCAACCTGACGGTCGGCAACCTCTATAAAGGCATAGACCTCGATTACCACGGGCTCGACCCCAACCTGCGCGGCGAGTTCAACCAGTTCATTGCGGCGCTGGCCGAGAAGCTGCATGCCGAAGGCAAGCTGCTCTCGGTGCGCGTCGAGGCGCCGACCCAGGTGGCCGAAGACCGCTGGGAGACCGGCCCCTACGACTGGCAGACGCTGGGCCTGCTGGCCGACACGGTGAAAGTGCCGGCGCCGGTAGACCCGCGCAGCTACATGCCCGATGGCCAGTTGGACTCTCTGCTCATCTACGCCACCGGGCAGATCAACCGCTATAAGTTCCAGCCGATCTTCACCGGCCGGAGCATCGAAGAGGCCGGCAACTATCTGCTGCCGAAGCGCTACACCGACGCGCTGCAACCGCTCCTGGGCCGCATCCAGACCGATCCCGCGGTGGTCGAGCCGGGCAAGCCGCTCAACCTGGCCCTGGTCTCGGCCCGGCCCACCAGCGGCCTGGTTTACGATTCCAACCTCGGCACCTACGTTTACCGCTATCAGGACGACCAGGGTAACGCGCGCACCGTCTGGCTGGAGAACGCGGCCAGCTTGAGCCACAAGCTCGACCTGCTGAAGCGTTACAACATCCAGGGCGTGACGGTGGAAAACCTGCCGGCCGATGGCCAGGATGCCGACCTCTGGCGACTGATGCGCGATTATCAGCAGGGGCAGATCGCGCCGATCTCCAGCAACTTCGCGGTGCAGTGGACCGTCAAAGGCAGCGACGGCAAGCTCATCAGCCAGGTGCGGCCTCTGACCGATCCGGCCGTCGTGTTGGCCGCGCCGCAGGCCGCGGGCGAGGTGCAGATCGAGGCCGCGATCGTGGATCGCGGACGCGTGGTGCATCGCGAAAACGCGTCGGGCGTGATGGTGGCCACCTACACGCCCGTGCCCACGCCGACCCCGGCCTTCACGCCCACGCCGACCCCGCCGCCCACGCCGAGCGCGCCGGAGCTGACGGTGACGAACGGCCCGGTCAATGTGCGCTCGGGGCCGGGCACCAATTACGCCCGCATCGGCGAGGTGCAAACCGGCGCAACCTATCGGGTGACCGGCAAGAACGAGGCGGGCGACTGGTATCAGTTCAACTACGGCGAAGACCGGCCGGGTTGGATCTCGGCCAGCTTCATCACCCTGCGCGGCCCTGTCAGCGCGATTGCGGTGGTCAAGGTAGCCCCGCCGGTCGCCAGCCAGCCGGCGGCCGCGCCGGCGCCTGCCGGCGGCGCCACCTACCCGCCGGCAGGCGGCTACTTCGGCTACGGCATCCAGATTGACCCGTGGGGCAACCGGGCGGCCGCCATCGCGGCCATCAAGGCCATGGGCTTCGATTGGGTCAAGGTGCAGATCCCATGGAAGAACTACGAGGGATCGCCCGGCGAACGCAACATCCCCGAAGACATCGTCAACGATCTGAGCGGCGCCGGCCTGAAGGTGTTGCTGAGCATCGTCAAGGCGCCCGACTGGGCCCGGCCCGCCAACACCGACCGCAGCGTCGAAGGTCCCCCGGCCGATCCGCAGACCTATGCCAACTACGTGAGCGCGGTCGCGTCGCGGCTCAAGGGCCGGGTCCATGCCATCGAGGTGTGGAACGAGCAGAACCTGTGGTATGAGTGGGGCCATGAGCCGCTCGACCCGGGCCGCTATGTGACCCTGCTCTGTCGGGCCTACCAGGCCATCAAGGCGGCCGACCCGAACATCGTCGTCGTGGCGGGCGCGCTGACGCCGACCGGCGTGAACGACGGCTCGACGGCCATTGACGACGTCGTCTACCTGCAGCGGATGTATGCGGCCGGCGCGAAGAACTGCTTCGACGCCGTCGGCGCGCATCCGAGCGGTTACAACAATCCGCCCGATGCCAAGTTCGGCTACAGCAATCCGACCGAGCCGAGCTTCAAGAACCATCCGAGCTTTTTCTTCCGGGACACGATGGAACGTTACCGGCAGGTGATGGTGGCGAACGGCGACGCAGGCAAGCGCATCTGGCCGACCGAATTCGGTTGGGCTTCGACGCCCAATCCGCATCCCGGCTACGAATATGCGCGCGACAACACGCCCGAAGAGCAGGCGCAATTCATCGTGCAGGCGTACCAGATGGCGAAGGCCTGGGGCTGGGTTGGTCCCATGTTCCTGTGGAACCTGGACTACAACGTGACCCAGCCGAGCACCGAGCTGGCCGCGTTCGGCATCATGGGCCGGCCGGCGCAGGACGCTCTGACGCGCATGCCGAAGTAGAGGGCGCCGCGGACGCGCCTGGCATCTGGGATGCCAGGCGCGTGAGATGATTTGAGGTTATGGCATGCGTCTGGATCAACGCTCTTCCCTCGTTGTCCTGACCATCGTCGTGGTCGGCCTGGCGTTGGCCGCCGGCCTGATGATTCCGCTGGCCTCGGGCGGCGCCAAGGGCAGCGCCGCGCCGCCCGGCTGGACGCCGCCGCCCACGGCGTCGGCCACCGTGCGGCCCACCCTGACGCGGCGGCCGACCATCCCGACGTTGGCCGCGGCCACCGCCCCCGCCCCGCCCCCGCCGCCGCCCCCCCCGCCGGCCCCCCCCCCCCCCCCCCGGGCGCGGCGGGCGGCCCGGGCGGCGGGGGGGGGGGCG
>JBBIKA010000146.1:0-10893 GCA_037445695.1 Chloroflexota bacterium | reverse complement strand
CGCGAGCTGGGTTCAGACCGTCGTGAGACAGGTCGGTCTCTATCCGCTGTGGGCGGAGGGGATTTGAGGGGAGCTGCTCCTAGTACGAGAGGACCGGAGTGGACCAACCGCTGGTGTGCCAGTTGTCCCGCCAGGGGCATCGCTGGGTAGCTAAGTTGGGCAGAGATAACCGCTGAAAGCATCTAAGTGGGAAACTCGCCCCAAGATGAGATCCCCCACTGGATTAACCAGGTAAGTGCGCTGGAAGACTACCAGCTTGATAGGCGGCAGGTGTACGCACAGCAATGTGTTCAGCCGAGCCGTACTAATGCACGAGGGCTTAATTCACGCGAGATTGCAAAACTTGATGTAAACCGGAAGCTTGCAGCCGATCGCCAGCTTCCAGGCTGTTCCGCTCAGTTGTTAGGGTGTCACCGATCTTGGCCAGATCGCGATCTGGCTCTTACATTGTGAAAAAGCTCTGTTGGTGACGTTAGCGGCGGGGGTACACCCGGTCCCATCCCGAACCCGGAAGTTAAGCCCGCCAGCGCCGATGGTAGTTGGGGCGCAAGCCTCTGCGAGAGTAGGTCATTGCCAACGGAGCTTTTTTTGTTGTCTCTTTTCGGCCGCACTGCCCATATGTGGCAGTGCGGCTTTGGCTTTTAAGCCCTATTCGTGCTATAGTGAAGGTGCTGAAGACGGCCCGCTGGCCGCATTGAGCTTCCTGCTTTGAGGTCGTTTCGTTATGCGTTTGACAGCCGTGATCCTGGCCGCCGGCCAGGGCACCCGCATGAAATCCGCGTTGCCGAAAGTGCTCCACCCGCTGGCCGGCCGCCCCCTGGTGGAGTATGCCGTCGAGACGGCCACCGCCGTGACCGGCGCACCCCCCGTGCTCGTGGTGGGCCACGGCAGCGAGCTGGTGCGCCAGACCTTGGGCGAGCGGGCGCGCTACGTGCTCCAGGCCCAACAGCTCGGCACGGCCCACGCCGTGTTGCAGGCCCGCGATCTGTTGCTCGGCCAGGCCGATGCCGTATTGGTCTCCTATGCGGATATGCCGCTGTTGACCGAGGCGACTTTGCGCCGCATCGTGGCCGGCTATCAGGAGGCCGGAGCGGTCATGAGCTTCTTGACGGTGATCGCCCAGGACCCACGCGGCTTCGGCCGCGTGGTGCGCGACGCAGCGGGCCAACCCGTGGGGGTCGTCGAAGAGGCCAGTTGTACCCCCGAACAGCTTCAGATCCGCGAGCTGAACGCCGGCGTCTATTGCTTTGATGCCGCCTGGCTTTGGGACAATCTGCCCAGGATCCCGCTCAGCCCCAAGGGAGAATACTACCTGACCGACACCGTCGCCCTGGCGGTGAGCCAGGGACATCGGGTCGTGGCGGTTCAAACGACCGACGAGCGCGAGCTGATCGGCATCAACAACCGCGTGCACCTGGCCGAAGCCGAACAGGTGTTGCGCGAACGCATCAACCGCTGCTGGATGGAGGCCGGGGTGACGATGCTCGACCCGACCGCGACTTACATCGAGCCGACCGTCGAGATCGGCCGCGATACCGTGTTGTTGCCCGGCGTTTGCCTCCAGGGCCACACCCACATCGGCGCCGGCTGCCGGATCGGTCCGCACGCGGTGATCGCTGATAGTCGGATCGGCGACAACTGCCGCGTGACGCTGGCGGTGATCGAAGGGGCCGTCGTGCCGGACGGCGCCCGGGTCGGCCCGTTCGCGCATCTGGTCGAGGGCCGCGGTCGGCGTCCGGCCGGAAGTGAGGAATAAGAAGGTTGGATCCTTATAGTTGGGCCTTGGTCGCCTTGCTTGTCTCCGGCGCAAGCCTCATGAGCCTGGTCGCTGCCGCCGAAGTCGGCCTGGCGACGGCGCAGCGCGGCCTGATGCGCGAGTCGGCCGAAGCCGGCCAGAGGAGCGCGACCGTGGCCGAGGCGCTGTTGACCGCGCCGGAGCGCCTGTTGGCCACGTTTCTGGTGGCCCGCATGCTCGCATCGGCGCTGGTGTTCGCCCCCGCGCTCTTGTTGGCGTTGCGCTTCGGGCCGGCCGGCCGGTCGGTTTGGGCCACGGCCGGCGCCGCCGCCATCCTGTTGCTGGCGCAGATCCTGGCGCGCGCCTGGGCGCTCGGCCGGCCGCCCGGTTCGCTCCTGCAACTGGCCTTCTTCGTGCGCCTGTTGGTGTGGATCCTGAGGCCCTTCACGGCCCTGCTGGAAAGCGTCGGCCGGGCCGTCACCCCCCGGAGCGCGACGGCCGAGAGCCTGTTCCTCACCGAAGAAGGGCTGCGCTTTCTGTTGCACGCCTCTGAGCAAGGGACGACCATCGAAGAGGACGAGAAGGAGCTGATCGCTTCGATCTTTGCGTTCAGCGATAAGCTGGTGCGCGAAGTGATGGTGCCGCGCATTGACGTGGCGGCCGTGCCGGTGGATGCGCCGATGTTGGAGGCCTTGGACGTGATCCTCAAGAACGGCCACTCCCGCATCCCCGTCTACAAGGGCTCGATTGACAATATCATCGGCATCCTCTACGCCAAGGATCTGCTGCGCTATCTGCGCGACGGCCGCACCGATGTGCCGCTCGACCGCATCCTGCGCAACGCGTATTTCATCCCGGAATCGAAAAAGGTGGATGAGCTGTTGCAGGAGTTGCAACAGCGCCATGTGCACATGGCGGTGGTGGTGGATGAATACGGCGGCACGGCCGGCATCGTGACGATCGAGGACCTGCTGGAAGAGATCGTCGGCGAGATCCAGGACGAATATGATGCCGAGCAGCCGACCGTCGAGGCGGTGCGCGAAGGCGAGTATGTGTTCGATGCGCGCGCGCCGCTGGATGAAGTGCATGAGTATCTGAACGTGGAGCTGCCGGAGGAAGGGGGCGATACGCTCGGCGGCTTCATTTATAGCCAGTTGGGTCGGGTGCCGGCCGTGGGCGATCGCGTCGAGTTCGACGATGTGGTCTTCGAGGTGCTCTCGGTGGCCGGCCGGCGCATCAAGCAGGTGCGGGCAACGCGCCGGCCGGCCAGGTCGGCTCCCGACAGCGAGGGTGAAGCAACGGATGAACTACACAGCGAACGACCGTTCGGACGGAGCGGCGAAGCCGGCAGCCGAGCAGAGGACCAGCCGGGCTTTGCGCGCATCTGAGCTGGCCGCCTTGACGGCTGCGGCCATGGCTGCCCGCCAACATGCCTATGCGCCCTATTCGCGCTTCCGCGTGGGCGCGGCGCTCCTGGCCGGCGACGGGACGATCTACGTCGGCTGTAATGTCGAAAACGCGTCCTATGGCCTGACGGTTTGCGCAGAGCGCAATGCCGTGGCGCACGCTCTGGTCAGCGGCGCGCGCGATTTCGTGGCCATCCTGGTCGCCACCGAGAACGGCGTGACGCCGTGCGGCGCATGCCGTCAGGTGCTTGCCGAGTTCAACCCGCGAATGACGGTCGTCCTGGTGGACGAGGCCGGCCGGCGTCGCATGTGCTCTCTGGCCGATCTGCTGCCGGACGCCTTTGATCGCGCCCAGTTGCTCGACGACCAGGCCGATCCTCACCTTCGGCCATTCGATGGCTGATTTGACGCACGAGAATAGGAGTTCAGAAAATGCAGAAACGCATACTTGGCAAAAGCGGCTTGGAAGTCTCGGCGCTTGGGCTGGGCTGCATGCGGATGAGCTTTGGCGACAGGCCTACCGACAAACGGGAGATGATCGCATTTATCCACGCAGCGGTCGAGCGCGGCGTGACCTTCTTCGACACCGCGGAGGTATACGGACCGTTCACGAACGAGGAGCTGGTCGGCGAGGCCCTGGAGCCGTTCCGCGGACAGGTGGTGATTGCCACCAAATTCGGCTTTAAGCATGATCCGGTGAAGGGGCCGCACCCGAGCGTCGGCCTGGACAGCCGGCCGGAGCAGATCAAACGGGTGGCCGAGGCGTCGCTCAAGCGCCTGCGCGTGGAGGCCATTGACCTCTTCTATCAACACCGGCCCGACCCGAACGTGCCTATCGAGGATGTGGCCGGCGCGGTGAAGGACCTGATCCAGGCCGGCAAGGTGAAGCATTTCGGGCTTTCCGAGTCGAGCGCCGACCTGATCCGCCGCGCTCACGCGGTGCAGCCTGTCACGGCGCTGCAAAGCGAATACTCGATCTGGTGGCGCGCCATCGAAGAGAACGGCGTGTTATCTACGTGCGAGGAGCTCGGCATTGGGCTGGTGCCCTACAGCCCGCTCGGCCGCGGCTACCTGACCGGCAAGATTGACGAAACCACGACTTTTGCGGAAAACGACATTCGCAGCCGCAACCCGCGCTTCACGCAGGAGGCGATTCGGGCCAACCGGGTCGTGGTTGAGCTGCTCGAGCGCATCGGCGCGGAAAAGGGCGCCACGCCGGGACAGATCGCGTTGGCCTGGCTGCTGGCGCAGAAGCCCTGGATCGTGCCCATTCCGGGCAGCCGCAGGCTCGAGCACCTGGACGAGAATCTGGGAGCGCTCAACGTCGAGCTGACGCCGGCCGACCTGAAGGCGATCGCCGATGCCATGGCGCAGATCACGGTGGTCGGCGACCGGTATTAATGTGCTCCGCCCAAGCGTCCGATGGAACCCGAACAGACTCGCCGCCAACGCCTTTACCGCGTCTCGGCGATCGTGCTCAAGCGCCGCGATCAGGGCGAGGCCGATCGGCTGCTGACGGTGTTCACCCGCGAGCGCGGCAAGTTGACTTTGCTGGCGAAAGGGGTGCGCCGACAGGCCAGCCGCAAGGCCGGGCACATCGAGCCGTTTACGCTGGTGGATCTGTTGGTGGCGAAAGGCCGGAGCCTTCATCTGGTGACGCAGGCCGAAACGGTGGAGGCGCATCGGCCGCTGCGCGAGGATCTCTGGCGCAGCGCCTGGGCCTACTATGTGGCCGAGCTCACGGACGCCTTTACCCTGGAGGAGGACCCCCAGGAACTGCTCTTTGATCTCGTGGCCGAGACGCTGGCGCGGCTCGAGCGCGCGGAGGATCCGGCCATCTGCGTGCGCTATTTCGAGTTGCACTTGTTGGGCCTGGTCGGCTATCAGCCGCAACTGTTTCGGTGCGTGGAGTGCAACGCCCTGCTGCGCCCCGAAGTCAATTTCCTCAGCCTCGAGCGCGGGGGCGCGCTCTGTCCGCAGCACGGCGCACACGGGGTAGATACCATCGCTTTGCCGCTCAATCTTCTCAAGGTCTTGCGCTATCTGCAAACGCGCGATTGGGCGCAGGTGGCGCAGCTCCGGCTCGGCCCGGAGATCGGCCATCAGCTCGAAGCGGTGCTGGCGCGCTATATCGTCTATCACCTGGAGCGGACGCTGCGCTCGCCAGGGTTCCTGGAGCGCCTGCGCCGCACGTTGAAATAAGACGGCCGCCGTAATTGCCTCACCCCTCCCTCTGTCCTCTGCCCTCTCCTGGCCAAAGGCCAGGAGAGGGCAGGAGGATAAAGAGGGGTTTGCGGGCGGCTTCGCCGCCCGCAAACCCCCTTCCGCCTTCTCCCTGCCCCCTGAGAGGGAGCGGCGCCGGGGGTGGGGGTCAATAGAGCAAAGCGCAAAATCTAAGCTCACAGAGCAGTAGGCAGTTGTGCTTTTTGTTGCCGAGGTCATCTCCGATGCAAATTCGCGAGTATCAGCAATGGTTGGAAGCCTGGGACCGGGCGCGCGGGTGGGACAGGGTGTCTGTGGCGCATACGCTGATCCATGCGCTGGAGGAACTGGGTGAGGTGGCTCGACTTGTGTTACAATGGGAAGGGTACAAGGAGGCTGCTGATCCCGGCCGGTTGCGGGCCGACCTGGAGGAAGAGCTCTCCGATGTGTTCGTCTTCCTGTTCAAGCTGGCCTATCAGACCGGCATTGACGTGGAGGCCGCGCTGGCGCGCGGACAGGCCAAGGCGGACGGCCGGCACGCCGACCTGGCCAAGGCCAACGCCGAGCTGGCGCGCTATCACGAGCGGCAGGTAGAGATGCTGGCGCAAATGCTGCACGAGAATGAGGTAACTTCGTAATGGCTTCGCGACCTTTATCTTTTCAAGATGTCATCATGCGACTCCAGGCGTACTGGGCCGAACAGGGCTGTCTGATCTGGCAGCCGTACAGCGAGAAGGTCGGCGCGGGGACGGGCAACCCGGCCACGGTGTTGCGCGTGCTGGGCCCCGAGCCGTGGAACGTGGCCTACGTCGAGCCGAGCTATCGGCCCGACGATGGTCGCTACGCGGAGAACCCGAACCGCATGCAGATGCACACCCAGTTTCAGGTGATCCTGAAGCCGGCGCCGGCCGATGCGCAGGAGCTTTATCTGCGCAGCCTGGAGGCCATCGGCATTGACCGGCGGCGACACGATATCCGCTTCGTCGAAGATAACTGGGAGTCGCCCGCGCTGGGCGCTTGGGGCCTGGGCTGGGAGGTGTGGCTCGATGGGCTGGAGATCACGCAGTACACCTATTTCCAGCAGGCCGGCGGCTTTCCCCTGGACCCGGTGCCCATCGAGTATACCTACGGCCTGGAACGCATCGTGATGTATCTGCAAGGGGTGAAGGAGGTCTGGCAGATCAACTGGGACGGGGGCCGGACTTACGGGGAGGTCTTGAAGAGCGCCGAGATCGAACATTGCAAGTACGACTTCGAGGTCGCGGATGTGGCCCGGCTCAAGCAGATGTACGATCTGTTCGAGGCCGAGGCGAAGAGCTGCTTGGCGCACAAGCTGGTGATCCCGGCGCACGATTACGTGTTGCGCTGCTCGCACACGTTCAACCTGTTGGACGCGCGCGGCGCGATCGGCGTGACCGAGCGGGCGGCGTTCTTCGCCCGCATGCGTGATCTGGCGCGGCAGGTGTCGGTGGCCTATGTGGAGCAGCGGGAACGCGCCGGCTATCCGTGGCTGACGGCCGACCGGCTGCCGGCCGCCGAAGCGGTCACCATATCGCCGGCGCCTGACGTCGCCGCGTGGCCCGAGCGGCCGGCCACCTATCTGCTCGAGATCGGCACGGAAGAGCTGCCGCCGGCCGATCTCCAGGCGGCCATCGAGCAACTGCAGGTTGCCGGGCCGAAGCTGTTGGCCGACCTGCGCCTGGCGCATGAGGCGGTCTACGTCACCGGCACCCCGCGGCGGTTGGTGATGATGGTGCGCGGCCTGGCCCCCTGGCAGGCCGGCGAGGAGACGTTGGTCAAGGGCCCGCCGGCCGAGCGCGCCTTCGATGCTCATGGCGCGCCGACCCAGGCGGCGCTTGGCTTCGCGCGCAAGTGCGGCGTGCCGGTGGAGTCGCTGGAGGTGCGCGAGGAGGGGCCGCGCATGGGAGACCGGCCTCCGGCGAAATATGTGTACGCGGTGGTGCGGAAGGCCGGCCGGCCGACGGTCGAAGTGTTGCCCGCCGCGTTGCCCGGCCTGATCGCCGGCCTCAAGTTCGGCAAGACGATGCGCTGGCCGGCGGGGTCCCGCGAGGCGGGCGACGCCACCGCCGTCGCTTTCCCGCGGCCGATCCGCTGGTTGGTCTCCCTCTACGGCGAGGCGGTGGTCCCGTTCCGGTATGCCGGACTGGTGGCCGGCCGCATCACCCGCGGCCCGCGCGCCGAAGGCTCGCCCGAATTGGCGGTGACCCATGCCGATGCCTACCTGCCGTTGATGGCCGCGCACCAGGTGATGGTGGATCGCGCCGCGCGCCGCGCGGCCATCGCCGCGCAGGTGGCCGCGCTGGCGGCCGAAGTGGGCGGCCAGATCCCTGATGACCCCGGCCTCCTCGACGAGGTGACCGACCTGGTGGAGCAGCCCACCGCCCTGCGCGGCAGCTTCGCCGAGGAATATCTGCGCCTGCCCAAAGAGGTGCTCATCACGGTAATGAAGAAGCACCAGCGGTATTTTCCGGTAGTTGGTCAATCGGGAGATGGTAAATTGGTAAATTGGGAAATTGGTAGCCTCCACAACCAACCTACCAATCTACCAACCTACCAACCTACCAATCTACCAACCTACCAACCTACCAATCTACCAACCTACCAACCTACCAATCTACTTCCCTACTTCATCACCGTGCGCAATGGCCCGGCCGAGTTCGGCGATGTGGTGATCGCGGGCAACGAAGGGGTAATCCGGGCGCGCTATGACGACGCCGCCTATTTCTTCCGTGCCGACACCTCGCGGCCGCTGGCGAGCTTTACCCCGCGGTTGGCCACGCTGACCTTCCAGGAGAAGCTCGGCTCGATGCTGGATAAGGTGCACCGGCTGGAGGCGGTCGTGCCGGCCCTGGCCGAGCAGCTCGGCCTCGACGCGGCCGAACGGGCGGTGGCGCAGCGGGCCGCGGCGCTCTGCAAGAGCGACCTGGTGACGCAGATGGTGATCGAGCTGACGTCGCTCCAGGGCATCATGGGCCGCGAGTATGCTCGGCTTTCCGGCGAGCCGGAGGCCGTGGCCAACGCCATCTTCGAGCATTACCTGCCGCGCTTCCAGGGCGATGCATTGCCGGCCTCGCGGCCGGGCCTGCTCCTGGGGATCGCCAACCGGCTCGACTCGCTGGTGGGCCTGTTTGCCGTCGGCCTGGCGCCCACCTCGACGGCCGATCCATTCGGCCTGCGCCGCGAGGCGTTGGGCCTGGTCGCCGCGCTGATCGGCTGCGCGCAGCCGTTCGACCTGCGGCCGGCCCTGCGGGTGAGCGCCGCGCAAATGCCCGTGCCCGTCGGCGAGGACGTCCTGGCCGACGTCCTGGCCTTCGTTCGCGACCGGCTCTATGGCTGGTTGCGCAGCGAAGCGGAGGTCCGCGGCGCCGGACGCGAGCCGGCATTGCCGCACGACGTAGTGGCTGCGGTGCTCGCGGAGCAAGGCCACGATCCCTATCGCGCCGCCGTCACCGCGCGCGACCTGGCCGAATTGGTCAAAGCGCCGGATTGGCCCGATAGGCTGATCGCCTACGCGCGCTGCAAACGCATCGTCCGGCCGATCGCCGCAGTCTACCCGCTCGCGCCGGAGCTCTACACCGAACCGGCCACCCGGGCCTTGTACGAGGCCTGGTTGGCGGCCGAGCAGCGGTGGCAGGCCAATCGAAGCGTGGCCGGCCTGGGGCAGATCCTGGGCGAATTGCGCGATCCCATCAATCGCTTTTTCACCGATGTGCTGGTGATGGCCGACGACCCGGCCGTGCGGCAGGCGCGGCTGGCGCTGGTGCAACGCATCGCGGCCATCCCGGACGGGATCGCGGATTTGAGCCGGTTACAGGGGTTCTGAGGCCTGAGCGGCCGGGTGGCGCGCGCGGGCCTCTGCCCGGACGGGCATGAAGGCGCAAACGGCGCTCGATCTCGGACGGATAAGCCATGATTCCACTTAAGCTTCGCCTGTGTAACTTCATGTGCTACCGCGAGGAGCAGAGCCTCGATTTTGCGGGCATCCACCTGGCGTGTCTGACGGGCGACAACGGGCACGGCAAGTCCACGTTGCTCGATGCTATCACCTGGGCATTGTGGGGCAAGGCCCGCGCCCGCCGCGATGACGAGCTGATCACCCTCGGCGAGAACGAGATGTGGGTGGAGTTCGAGTTCGACCTGGGGGGACAGCGCTATCGTGTCTGGCGACAGCGCAGCAAAAAGGGCCACGGCCGAAGCGACCTGCATTTTTATGTCTGGAATGCCTCATCCGCCGCCCGCCTTTCTGCCCTGGAACAGGAGAGCGACGGCGATTGGCAGCTCCTGGACGAAGGCGGCCTGCTCGAGCGTCAGGCGCTCATCACGCGTACTTTGCGGCTCGACTACGAGACCTTCGTCAACTCGGCTTTTCTGCTGCAAGGCCGCGCCGATTCTTTCACCGTCAAGACGCCGGCCGAGCGCAAGCAGATCCTGGCCGAGATCCTCGGCCTGGCTCGTTATGACCTGTACGAACAGCGGGCCAAGGAAGAGGCGCAGGCGCGGCGCGAACGCGTCGGCGTCATCGAAGGGGAGCTAGCCGCCATCGAGCGCGAGTTGGCCCGCCGCGACGAATATGCCCGTCAGCTCGACGCGGCGCGCGCGGCCGCGCTGGCCGCCACCGAGAAGCTGCGCCAGGCCGAGGCCGAGCAGACACGTTGGCGGCTGCAGGTCGAAGGGTTGCGCGGCCAGGCCGATCAACTGGCCGCCTTGCGCCGTCGGCTGGAACGCGGGGAGGAAGAACGCCGGGCCCTGGAGCAACAACTCGCGGCCGCCCAGGGCCGGCTCGCCCAGATCGAGGCGCTGCTGGCGCAACGGAACGAGATCGAAGCCGGTTGGGCCGCGCTGCAACAGGCCCGCGCCGAAGACCAGGCCTGGAACGACCGGCTTTTGCGCCACACGCAATTGCAGGAAGAGATTCAGCGCGCCCGGTCGGCCATCCGCGAGGCGCAACTGGCGCTCGCAGCCGAGCAGCAACGCCTGGCCGATCGCCATGCCGAGCTGGAGCGCAAGGTCGTCAGCGGCCGGGAGCAGGAGCTCATCGTGCATCAGGCGCAGGTCGCACTGCGCGAATTCGACGAGCTACAGGCCCGCCGCGAGGCCCTGGCCGACGAATTGCGCCGGCTGGTGGAGGAGATGGCTGTTCTCAAGGCCGAGAACGACCGCCTGAAGGCCGAGGGACAGGCCGTCAAGGACAAGCTGGAGCTCATCGCCGGCACAGAAGCTGCATCCTGTCCGCTCTGCGGCCAGCGCCTCACGGCTGAGCATCGCGATCGGCTGTGGGCCGATCTCGATGCTCAACGTACCGCGCTGGGGAATCAGTATCGCGCCAACCGCGATCGGCTGAACGAGCTGTCCAGGCGCAAAGGCGAGATCGAAGAGGAAGACGCCGACCTGGCGCGGCGGCTGCGCGGCCGGGATGCGCGACAACGCCAGCTTGCGCAGGCCGAAGCGGCCGTGGCCGAAGCCGCGGCGGCCGCGGCCGAACAGCAGCGCGTGGCCGAACAGCTCGCCGGCCTGGCGGCCCGGCTGGCG
>JBBIKA010000145.1:0-10963 GCA_037445695.1 Chloroflexota bacterium | reverse complement strand
GAACACCCGGAGCTGGTGCCCGAAGTGCCGCGCGATGCCATCGCGCTGGAGTGGGGCTACCAGGCCGATCACCCGTTCGATCAGCACGCCGCGCTCTTTGCCGCGTCGGGCGTGCCGTTCTATGTCTGTCCGGGCACCTCATCGTGGAACACCGTCGCCGGCCGCACGGCCAACGCCATCGGCAACCTGCGGAACGCCGCCGAGAACGGCCTGAAGCACGGCGCCGTGGGCTACCTCAACACCGACTGGGGCGACGCCGGCCATTGGCAGCCATTGCCGGTCAGCTACCTGGGCTTCGCCTACGGCGCGGGCGTGTCGTGGGCCTGCGACGCCAATCGCGACATGGATGTCGCCCGGGCCATCAGCCTTTATGCCTTCCAGGATCCGACCGGCGAGATGGGCCGCCTGGCCTATGAGCTGGGCAATGTGCACCTGAAGACCGGCGTGGACGTGCACAATGCGACGATCATGGTGCGCTTCCTGCAGTGGTCCCTCGAGCGGGCCGCGGCCCAACGGGAGCGCATCCCCGGCTTGAGCGCGGCCGGCCTGGCTGCGGCCGCCGCCGAGGTGGACGCGGTGATGGCGCGCTATGCCGGGGCCAGATCGGGCCGCCGCGACGGCGACCTGATCCGTCGCGAGTTTGCCTGGGCGGCCGCCATGGTGCGCCACGGCGCGCGCCGGGGCATCTGGATGTTGGGCAAGCTTGCCGGGGAGGAAGACGTGGCACTGCGCCGCGCGCTGGCGGACGAAGCCGAGCGCCTGATCGCCGAATACCGCGCGCTGTGGCATGCGCGCAGCCGGCCGGGCGGCTTCCGCGAGAGCGTGGCGCGGCTGGAAAAGATGCGGGCCGACTATCTGGCTTGAGCCCGGCCGACCGCTGCGCGCACCGAATCGGCGATCTCGGCCAGATGATCGGTGTAACGACCCCGAATCTCGACGGTGAGCCACCCCCGGTAATCGGCCGCGACGAGCGTCGCCAGCACGTCCGCCAGCGGGATCGCTCCCCAACCGGGCGGCAGATGGTTATCGGCCTCGCCGAACACCAGTCGCTCGCCCAGCGTTTCGGCGCGCTCGTCGAGCCGACCGAAGTTGTCGTGCCAGTGGACGTGACGGACGAGGGGCGCGATCGCTCGGATCGCCGGCAGATAGCTTTCCGCGCCGGCCGGCCAATAGGCCGCGGCGAGGAAGGCGTGTCCCACATCCAGGCAGATCCCGACGTGGGGCGAGCCGACCGCGCGCACCTGTTCGGCCAGCAGATCCAGCCGCATGCCCTGGTGATAGGTCAAGAGGTCGGCGGCCGTTTTGCCGTGGCGCACGAGCGCGGCGATCTCCCACAGGTGCGGATCGCGATTTTCGACGGCTACGGTCACGCCGCATCGTTCGGCCTGGCGGGCCACGCGTTTGAGCGCCTCGGTTTCCGTGTGCCAGGCGGCCGCCAGCGCGTCGGCATCCGGCAGCGGCTCCGTATCCTGATCGGCCGGCCGGAGCATCATTTGCGCGCTGTGATAGACGAGCACGTCGGCGCGGATGGCCTGCGCCAGCTCCAGACAGCTCAACAGGGTCTGCTCGTGGAAGCCGCTGGGTTCGGTAAGGCGGAGCGAGCCGGGCCCGTGCACGGTGTAGTGGAGCGGCCGGTCCGCCAACACCTGCACGAGACGGGCCAGGTCTTTGTCGTCGATCTTGCCTCCGCGCATGGCGGTGATGGCCGGGAGGGAGAGTTCGTAGGCGTCGAAGCCCGCGCGTTGAACGAGATCGAGCTCGCGCGCCAGCCGGTCTAGCCGGCCATCAATGATTTCGTCTTGACAATTGATGCCGATGCCGCGAATCATGAGCGTCCGTGCCTCTTGCGCTGAAATGGCGTTAGTATAAGGCGGCTTATATGCGGCGTCAAGTTTCTCCGAACGAATTCGGGGCGAAGGGGCCGTGGGCCGCCAGGTCGGCCGCCGAATCAATTCGGGGCGAAGGGGCCAGGTCGGCCGCCGAATCAATTCGGGGCGAAAGGGCCGTGGGCCGCCAGGTCGGCCTGCGCCGACCGGCGGTCGCGTCCACGCAGGTGGACGCCCGGCGGCACGCCCATTAGAATCGCCGGGTTTTGGAGTTTTGTTGAACAGTATTGCCCTTCTGACCATCATCATTGCCTTGGTGTACGCGGCCATTGGCCTGGCGTCGCCGCTGATGACGCTCTATCTCCAGGCGCTGGGGGCCGACTATGGCCGCATCGCCGTCATCCTGGCGACGACGGCCGCGGTGAGCCTGCTCAGCAGCGCGGCCTGGGGCCGCGCGTCCGATGCGTTGGGCCGCCGCAAGCCTTTTGTCGCGGTCGGCCTGGCCGGCGCCGCGCTCGCCTATTTTCTGCTGAGCCGCGCCCTCTCCTTCGAGGCGGCATGGGGCGTCCGCCTGTTCGAGGCCGCGCTGGTGGCCGCGTATGCCACGGCCAGCCTCGCGCTGATGGGCGACCTGTTGGCCGATCGGGGCGGCCGGGGCCGGAGCATGGGCGCCTATCGCGGGATCGGCTCGCTGGCGTTTGCGGTCGGCGCATTGATCGGCGGCCGGCTGGCCGACGCCACTTCGCTCCGCATCCCGTTCCTGCTGGCCGCCGGCCTCTATGCCCTGGCCGCGCTGATTGCCCTGGCGCTGCACGACGCCCCGGCCGCGGCCGCGCCGGCGGAACCGGCCGGCAGCCACCATCCAGCGCGGCGGTTTCGCGCTTATCTTTCGCGCTTACCTTTCGCGTTTACCTTTCGCGCTTGCCTTTCGCGCTTCTCTTTCGCGCTGCCCCGGCCTGGCCTCCCGTGGCTCTTTTTGCTCGGCGCCTTCCTGTGGCAGATGACCTGGAACGGCCAGGCTTCGATGTGGCCCAACTACATGGCTTCGCTGGGCTACGCCAAGACCGCGATCAGCAGCCTGTGGGGCCTGGCCGGGCTGATCGAAGCGCCGGCCATGCTGTGGTCGGGCCAGCTCTCCGACGTCGTCGGCCGCGCCGCTTTGCTGGCCGCCGGCGGCATCGGCGCCAGCCTGGTGATGCTCGGCTATTTGCTGCTGGCGGCCACCCTCTCCACCCTGCTCATCGTGCAGGTCGTGCGTGGGTTCACCTTCGGCAGCTACACGGCCAACGCCATGACCTTTGCCGTGGAGGCCGGCAATGAGCGCACGCGCGGAGCCAACAGCGGACTGCTCAACACGGCGTCGGCGGCCGGCCAGCTCATCGGCCTGTATCTGGGCGGCACGTTGGCCCAGCTCCGTGGCTTTCAGTTTATGTGGACGGCGTTCGCCGTCACGGCTGCACTGAGCGCCGTTTGTTTTTTGGCGCTGCAACGCAAAAAATCTGTGCAACATGAGGCATAACCATGACCAAACCGATCACCGCTGTTTTGTTGGGTGCCGGCTCGCGCGGCTATTTCAGCTACGGGCCGTATGCCCTGGCGCACCCTGACGAGCTCAAGTTCGTCGCCGTGGCCGAACCCAACCCCGTTCGTCGCGCGCGCTTCGCGGAAGCCCATGGCATCCCGCCGGAGCGCCAGTTCGTCACCTGGGAAGATCTGCTCGCCAAAGAGCAAATCGCCGATGCGCTGTTCAACATGACCCAGGATCAGACGCATTATCCTTCGACCATGGCCGCGCTGGAAGCCGGCTATGACGTGCTGCTCGAGAAGCCGATGGCCGAGCGGCTGAACCACGTCGTCGAGCTGGTGCAGACGGCCGAGCGGAAAGGCCGGCTGCTCCAGGTGTGCCATGTGTTGCGCTACACCCCCTTCTTCGCGACCCTGCACGAGGTGCTGGCGTCGGGCCGGCTGGGCGAGATCGTCACCGTCGAGCATCGGGAGAACGTCGTCTACTGGCACATGGCGCACAGCTTCGTGCGCGGCAACTGGCGCAACTTCGCCACCTCCAGCCCGATGATCCTGGCCAAGTGCTGTCACGACCTGGACATCCTGTACTGGAACCTGGGGCGGCCGGCCGAGCGGCTGCAATCGTTCGGCTCGCTCATCCACTATCGGCCGGAGAACGCGCCCCCCGGCGCGCCGTTGCGCTGCACCGACGGCTGTCCCGTCGCGGAGCAGTGCCCCTGGGACGCGCAGCGCATCTACCTGATCCCCAACTACACCGGCTGGCCGATCTCGGTCATCAGCGAGGATCCCAGCCTGGAGGCGCGGCGCCGCGCGCTGGAGACCGGCCCCTATGGCCGTTGCGTGTACCATTGCGACAACGACGTAGTAGATACCCAGACGGTCAACATGGAGTTCCCCGGCGGCACGACGGTCGTGCTCTTCATGCATGGCCACTCCTACGAAGAGTCGCGCACGATGCGCTATGACGGCACGCGCGCCACGCTGCGCGGCAAGTTCGACTATCACAACGGCTGGCTGGAGATCCACGATCACGTGACCAACCGCACCGAGCAGGTAGAGATCCCCGCGGCCGCGAGCGGCCACGGCGGCGGCGACTTCGGGGTGGTGCGCAGCTTCCTGGCCGCGCTGCGCGGGCAAGAAGCCCCGCTGACCAGCGGCCGCGCGTCGTTGGAGAGCCATCTGATGGCGTTCGCGGCCGAAGAATCGCGGCTCACCCGGCGCGTGGTGGAAATGGACGAATTCCGCCGCGCGGCAGGATAACAAGGAGTGCGAAATGCAGTTGCAGCCATTTGAACGGAGCGATTCGGCGCAGCTCGCGGCGGCGACGGCGCTGTGGAATGCGGCGTGCGGCGCGGAGCTGTCCATCGGCGAACGGGCGATGCGCTATAACACGGCGCCGATCGCCGGGGTGGTACAGGCGGGCATGCTGGCGCTGGCAGGGGGCCGGCCGGTCGGCTTCGTGTTGGCTTCGCACATGCCCGATGACCCCAGCGTCTCGCCGGCCGACGCCGGCTGGCTGGACGCCATCGCCGTGCACCCCGACTTCCAGCGGCGCGGCATCGGTTCGGCGCTGCTGGCATGGGCCGAGGGCTGGTTGGCCGGCCGCGGCTGTCGCCGGGTGCGATTGGGCGGCAGCATCCATCCGTTCGCGGCCGGGTTGCCCGTGCAACTGGGCAGCGAGGCGTTCTTCCATCGGCGCGGCTATGCCGCCGCTGCCGGCCACGAGCGCGCCTGGGATGTGGCGCACGACCTGGCGCACTACGTGACGCCGCCGAGCGCGCTGAAGGCGGCCGGCGTGCATGGCCGGCCGGCCCAAGAGGGCGATGTGGACGCGCTGTTGGGCTTCCTCCGCCGCGAGTTCCCCGGCCGCTGGCGCTTCGAAGCCGAGTGCCACCTGGCCGAGGGCGGCCGCATTTCCGACTACGTGCTGCTCTGGAGCGAGCGTGGGGTCGAAGGCTTCTGCCAGCTCACGTTCGAGGATTCGGTGCGGCCGCTGGATCGCTTCTTCCCCTACGGTTTGCCCCGACCCTGGGGCCAGCTCGGCTCGGTCGGCGTGAGCTGGGACCGCCACGGCCAGGGCTACGGCGCGGTGCTGATGGACGCCGCGCTGCGCCATCTGCGCGAGCGCGGGGTGCGCGGCTGCGTGATTGATTGGACCAGCATCGTCGGCTTCTACGCGAAGTTCGGCTTCAAGCCGTTCCGCGAGTATTGGATGCTGAGCAAGACACTGGCCTGAAGGAGCTGCCATGCCGCGCGACTTTTCCTGTGCCGAAGCCATCGTGCGCGACGCGCTGGATCGCGTGTTCCCGGCCGCGCAGGTAGAGGTACGGCAGGGGGGCGCGGTGTGCTGGTCGGTCGCCTGCGGCTGGCTCGACCCCGCGACGCGGACGCGGCCGACGACGGCCGAGACGTTGTTCGATCTGGCGTCGGTAACCAAGCTGTTCGTGGTCGCCGCGTTCATGACGCTGGTTGAGGAGGGCCGGGTCGCATTGGATCGGCCGGTGGCAAGCGTGCTGCCCGAGTTCAGCGGGCCGCGGCCCATTCGGCCCTACGACGATCCGCTGCGGCCCGGACAGACGGTGACGGTGACCTGGACGCCGGCCGGCCCTGCGGCCGAGACGACCGTGGATGCCGGCCGCGTCACCTTCCGCCACCTGTTGACGCACACGTCGGGCCTGCCGGCGTGGCGGCCGCTCTATCGAGAGGGGAGCGCCGAGGCCGGCCGGCGCGCCGCGCTGAGCACGTACTTCTCCTATCCCATCGCCGCGCGCGTGATCTACAGCGACATCGGCCTGATCCTGTTGGGGATGGCGATCGAGCGCTTGACCGGCTTGCCGCTGGATGAGGTGGTGCGGGCGCGGGTGACGGAGCCGTTGGGGGTGTCGGGGATCAGGTATTTGCCCAATCCCCAATCCCTAATCCCCAATCCGCACCCCCCCAACATCGCCCCCACCGAGTTCTGTGCCTGGCGCGGCCGGCGGCTCATCGGCGAGGTGCACGACGAGAACGCGGCGGGCCTGGGCGGCATTGCCGGCCATGCCGGGCTGTTCGCCGCCGCGCGCGAGCTGGCCGTGTTCGGCGAGGCGTTCCTGGCCAATGGATTCGGCGATCCGGCGGCGCGGCGGCCCATCCTCAGCCCTGCCACCATCGCCGAGATGACGCGCGTGCAGGCGGAGGACGGCGCGGTTCGCCGCGGCCTCGGCTTCGCGCTCTGGTCGCCTGATCCGGAGGCGAGCGGCCATCCGTTCAGCGAGCGGGCGTTCGGCCACACCGGTTTCACCGGCACGTCGCTGTGGGCGGATCCCGAACGCGATCTGGTCGTGGCGGTCTGCACGAATCGCGTTTACTATGGCCGGGACGCGGCCGGCATCCTGGCGTTTCGGGTGGCGCTCCATCGCGCCATCGTGGAGGCGCTATGATCGTCGTCGGCCTGATGTCGGGCACGTCGGCCGATGGGACGGATGCCGCGGTGGTGGAGCTATGGGGCGCGGCGCCGGCGCTCGGCTGGAAGCTGCTGAAGCATGTCCAGGTTCCCCACCCGACCGATCTGCGCGCCGAGATCTTTGCCGCCTTTCGACCGGAGACCGGCACGGTGGATCGGCTCTGTCGCCTGAACTTCCGCCTGGGCCGGGCCTTTGCCGGGGCCGCGCTGGCGGCCATCGCCGCGGCCGGCCTGCGACCCGACCAGGTGGACCTGATCGGCAGCCACGGCCAGACGGTGTGGCACATCCCGACCGGGCCGGAGGCCTCCACGTTGCAACTGGGCGAGCCGGCCGTCATCGCGGAACTGACCGGCATCACGACGATCAGCAATTTCCGCCCGCGCGACATGGCGGCCGGCGGCCAGGGCGCGCCGCTCGTGCCCTATCTCGATCGGCTCCTCTTTGCCCATCCGACCCTGGTGCGCGCGGTGCAAAACATCGGCGGCATCGCCAACGTCACCTATCTGGCCGGAGACATGACCATGGCCTTCGACACCGGGCCGGGCAACATGTTGATAGATGACGCGGCGGCCCGGGCCACTGCCGGCGCGTGGACGTATGATCGGGACGGCGCGCTGGCCGCGCAGGGACGCGTGGATGAGGCCCTGTTGGCCGAGCTGATGGCCGAGCCGTATCTCAAGCAGCTGCCGCCGAAGACGACCGGCCGTGAGCTGTTCGGCGCGCAGTTCGGCGGCCGCGTGTGGGCGCGGGCCGAAGCGGCCGGCCTGACGCCGTGCGACATCGTCGCCACCCTGACCGCGTTCACGGCGCGTTCCATCGCCCAGGCCTACCGCGATTTTTTCCCGCGGCCGGCCGACGAGGTGATCGTCAGCGGCGGGGGCAGCCGCAACCCAACGCTGATGGCGATGTTGCGCCGGGAGTTGCCGGCCGCGCGCGTCGTCACCTCCGACGAGATGGGCTTGCCGGCCGACGCCAAAGAGGCGGTCGCGTTTGCCGTCCTGGCCTATGAGACGTGGCATGGCCGGCCGGGCAACCTGCCCGCGGCCACCGGCGCCCGGCGGCCGGTGGTGCTGGGGAGCATTACGCCCGGCCAAGGTTACAGGAGTCCGCGATGAACCGATCCCTCGCGCAGCCGTTGGTACTGGGTTTGGACGGCGGCGGCAGCAAGACGCTGGCATGGTTGGCCGATGCGACCGGCCGCGTGGTGGGGCGGGGCACGGCAGGGCCATCCAATTACCAGAACATCGGCGCAGAGGCCGCCTGGGCCGCGCTCGATGCCGCCATCGCGGCCGCGTTCGCCGACGCGGGGCTGGCGCCCGGCCCGCTGGCGGCCGTGTGTCTGGGGCTGGCGGGCGTAGATCGGCCCGAAGATCGAGCCCTGTTCGAGGGCTGGGCGGCCGGCCGGTTCGGCCCCGCGGCGGTCGTCATCGCCAACGACGCGGAGATCGTGCTGGCGGCCGGCACGCCTGACGGTTGGGGCATAGCGCTCATCTCTGGCACCGGCTCTATCGTTTTCGGCCGCCACCCTTCAGGAGCGATGGCGCGCGCCGGCGGTTGGGGTCACATCCTGGGCGATGAAGGAAGCGGCTATGCCATCGGCTGCGCGGCGTTGCGCGCGGTGATGGCCGCGTTCGACGGCCGCGGCCCCGCCACCGCGCTGACCGCCGCCGTGTTGGCGCACTGGGGATTGTCCTCGCCGCCCGACCTGGTAGGCCGGGTGTATCGGCAGGGCGCCGAGCCGAGCGAGATCGCGACGCTGGCGCGGCTGGTGGATGCGGCGGCCGCCGCCGGCGATGGTGTGGCGCTGGAGCTCCTGCGCCAGGCCGGCCGCGATCTGGCACTCACGGTGGAAGCCGTGGTGCGTCGCCTGGCGTTGCCCGCGCCCACGCCCGCCGCCTTGGCCGGCGGCGTAGTCGTCCACGGCCGCCAGGCGCGTGCGGCGTTCCTGGCCGCGGCCGCCGAACGCCATCTGGCGCTCGCTCCGGTCACGCCGGTCGCCGAGCCGGCACAGGGCGCGGTGCGCCTGGCCGTGGGGCTGTTGACGGGGCAACGCCGATGAGGATCCGGCCGGCGACACCTGCCGATGTGCCCGCGCTGGCGCAGTTGATGGCCGACGACCCGCTCTGGCAGCGTTACGGCGTCACCGAGGCGAGCGCCGCGCGGCGTCTGGCCGACGGATTGGCCGCGGCCGCGGCGATCGTCGTGGCCGAAGAAGACGCCGCGGTTGCCGGGTTCATCTGGTACGTGGCGCGCGGGGCCTTCGCGCGCAGCGGCTACATCATGTTGATCGGCGTGCAGCCGTGGGCGCGCGGCCGCGGGGTGGGCCGCGCGCTGATGGCGCACGCCGAAGCGGCCCTGGCCGCGACCTCCCGCGATGTTTTCCTCCTGGTATCCGACTTCAATCATGCGGCGCAAGCATTCTATCGCCGGCTGGGGTATGAGCAGGTGGGCGCGCTGCCAGGGTATGTCGTAGACGGGGTGACCGAGCTGATCTTGCGCAAGCGCCTATAGCGCTGCTTGCAGCACGGTGCGCAGCTCCTCCTCTGTCAACACGATCGGGTTCGCCTTCATGCTGGACGCCTGCGCAGCCCTGGCCACCAGGGCGGGAAAGTCGGCCGCCGCGACGCCGTAGGCCGCCAGGCCGCGCACGCCCAAATCCCGGCATAACGCAGCAACCCACTCGACGCCGTCGTCGGCGGTCGCGTCGGGCCGGCCGGTGAGCAGCCGGGCCAGCTCGTCATAGCGCGCGAGCGCCGGATGATCGGGTTGCCGCGCCCGCAAGGCGCGGATGTTGATCGCCATCACGTGCGGCAACAGCGCGGCGCACGCTGCGCCGTGCGGCGCGGGGAACATGCCGCACAGCGGCGCGGCGATGCCGTGCACCGCGCCCAGCCCGGCGTTCGCCAGCGCCAGCCCGCCGAACAGGGAGGCGAGCGCCATGTCCGCGCGCGCGGCCGCGTCGTCGCCGTGCGCATAGGCGCGAGGCAACGAACGGGCCGCGCGGCCGATCCCCTCCCGGCAGAAGGCATCGGTGAGCGGGTTGGCCCGATGCGAGACGAACGGCTCGATGAGCTGCGTCAGCGCGTCCAAGCCGGTGGCCGCGGTCACCTCCGGCGGCAAGGAGTACGTCAGCTCGGGATCCACGAGCGCCAGCCGCGGCAACATGTGCGGGCTGCGCAGAGACGCCTTGACCCGCTGCTCCGGCGCGGCGATCACCGCGTTGCGGGTGACTTCGGCGCCGGTGCCGGCGGTGGTGGGGATGGCAATGATCGGCAGCGCGGGCCGCGTCAACGGCTTGCCCGCACCGATCCCTTCCATGTAGTCGAGCGGGTCGCCGCCGTTCGTCACCAGCGTGGCGATGGCCTTGGCGGCGTCAATGGCGCTGCCGCCGCCGAAGCCGATCACCAGATCGCACCCCTCGGCCTGCGCCAGTTGCACCCCGGCGCGCACCATGTCGGTCGTCGGTTCGCCGGCCACGGCAAAAACGACCTGGTCCACGCTGGCCGCACGCAGGGCCGCGCGCAGTGAGTCGGCACGTTCCCGCGTCTTGCCCGTGACCACCAGACTGCGGCGGCCCAACGCACGGGCGGCCGGGCCGACTTCTTTCAGCGTTCCTGGGCCGAAAAGAATGCGTGCGGAAGTGGCAAATTCAAAGCGCATGGCCTACCATCCCGCGTCTTCCGGGAAGATGTTGAGATACTTCACGCTGCTGCGCGGCTCGGCCATCATCACCGCGACCGTGTCGCGCCACTTGGCGTAGTGCGCGGTCTCTTTGTGCCGGGCCGGGTCGTCGGCCGTGCGATACACTTCGACCAGGATGAAGCGGGTGGGATCGTCGGCCTGCTGGAGCACGTCGAAGCGGGCGATGCCCGGCTCCTGGATGCTGTGCTGCGCGTTTTCGAGCGTGGCCGCAACGAACGCGTCAACGTATTCGGGCTTCACGTGGACATGAACCTGGACGATGAGCATGGCATACTCCTTTTTCGGTGTGCTTACTCCGCCCCCTGATAGGGGCGGGGAAAAGTCGAAAGGGGGTTTGCGGGCGGCTGCGCCGCCCGCAAACCCCATAGGCTAAGCCGTCCAGCAGAAGTTGGAACGCGAGAATGGTTCAGAACAGGCTGGCATTTGCTGCGCCTGCCGATTTTTTGCCCCTCACCCCCTTTGTCCCCC
>JBBIKA010000144.1:0-11185 GCA_037445695.1 Chloroflexota bacterium | reverse complement strand
CGGCGCGATCTTCATGAAGTTGGGCCGCGCGCCCACGACGTGTAGGATCTTCATTATTCAATCGCTACAGGTTCCTTACAAACTCGTCAAGCGCGACATGAGCTTGCTTGAGAATGCCGCGTAGTGTGCCGATAGCCAGCTCGCGATGCAAAGGCACAACGCAACCAACTTCACCTTCGGACGTTTGCTTTTTCAGCACAACATGGCTGCCTCTTTGCCTGACTTGTACAAAGCCGAGTCGTTCCAATACGCGAATGGCTTCTTGCCCTGAGACTCGGCGTAATTCAGGCATAGGCATCTACCTCAAAGGTTGTCAGCAAGGGCCGCGTGACTTCAGGTAGAGGAAATTCTTCAAGATACAATTCTGTTGCCTCTTTGAGATTGGCAACGGCTTCCTCGACCGAATAGCCCTGACTGACTGTGCCAACCTCAGGGCATTCTGCTACGTATAGGTCTCCCTCTTTATGAAGAACTGCAGTCAAGACCTGCCTCATCATTCTGACACCTCTGGCCACAAGTGTACAAACAGCGCGCCCATTTGCCAATCCGAATGCCAGATAACACGCACTCGGCGTCCACCCAGTCCAACAAGGCGATCGTGCCGGTAACCTCGTTGAAACAGAAACGAGCGCTGCATGATCAACGCCGTCTGCTGCGCGTGCGAGCCGGAACCCACCTCCAGGTTCACGTCCGGCCGGGGCAGCTCCGCCACGAATTGCTTTTTCGTGTCAATTCGTGAAATTCGTAGCGATTATCCGTTTCGTGGCAATTCATTAAATATGAACCCAGACCGCCTCTCGCATCAGCGTTTGATAAAATCGTCCCCCTCGCTCGAGAGATTCCCACTCCTCTTTGGCGCAAACGAGCACATCGGCGGGCACAGGAAGTTCTGACAGATCCCATTCTGCTGCTCGCCTCTCGACGGGTTGATCGCACCCTTCCACAACGATGACCAGGTCCAAATCACTCCCTACACCCCAATCGCCGCGCGCATAGGAACCGAAATAGCCAATGCGGACCACATCCTGCCGCTGTTGGGCAACTTTCTGCGCCCAGCGGCGTACCGCCTGGTCTACCGTTTGGGAATCAGGCCATCTGAGAACGGGCGAACTCAAGGATCTCACGGGCATAGCGGATCGCCTCCTCTTTCACACGGATGCTTCAGCTCTGCCGAGAATAGTGGCGAAGATCACGGGATCATCGCAGCGTCAGAACCAGCGTCCGCACGTTCAGGAAGACGATCAGCACCCCCACCAGCAGCATGAACGGCCGGTGCGGCAACCGCTTCGCCGCCAGCGCCGCCAACGGCGCAGCAATGGCCCCGCCGATCAACAGGCCCAGTATGATCGTGCCGTACTTCAAGAACTCGCCACTGCCCAGCGCGATCACAAACGTGATGGACTGCGATAGGATGACAAAGAACTCCGTCAGGTTCACCGAGCCGATCGTATAACGCGGCGAGTTACCGCGCGCCACCAGCGTGGAGGTGACGATCGGCCCCCAGCCCCCGCCCCGCCCCCACCGCATCCATAAAGCCCCCTCCCAACGCCAGCGGCAACAACCACGAACGCACCTCGCGCGGGGCCAGGCTGCGGAACGCCCGGAAGATGATGATCAACCCCATGCAGATCAGGTAAACCGCCACAACCGGCTTGATGATGTCGCCCTGGAAGCTCGATAGCAGATACGCGCCGATCACACCGCCCACCACACCGGGAACCACCAACTGCCTGGCCAGATCGAAATGGACGTTGCCCGCGCGCCAGTGCGAAAGGCCGGAGACGCCCGTGGTGACCACTTCAGACGCATGCACCGCAGCGCTGGCAAACTTCTGAGGCACTCCCAGGGCAGTAAGGATCGTGGTGGAGCTGACGCCGTAGGCCATCCCCAGGGCGCCATCGATCATCTGCGCCACGAACCCCACGACGATGAACGCCCAGATCGGGATGCTTTGAAGATCCACGCCGAGACCTTCCTCGAACGTCACCGCGCAAGCCCATAGGATGATCGCCTCGCGCTTCGATGCTCCCGGAAGCTCGATACCAACCTCTACACTCTATAACAGCGCGGCAAACACCTGTCGGAGCGCTGCGAAATCCTCCAACCGTCGCTGCAGCACTTCGTATACCAGTCTGCGGTCCACATCGAGATAATCATGCACCAATACATTGCGAAAACCGATCATGCGCGTCCAGGTCTCACGCATCCCAACGTCAATGTATCCCGCCTCGTGCAGCAAACGAGGGATGTCACTGTACCACTCCACCGTCCCCAACTGCAAGTCCGCAATCACGTGATTGCCCAGATCGATCAATACCTCGATGGCGAGCTGAAGAAACCGCTCCGCGCTCCCATATCGCTCAGGATCGGCAATGAATTCCTCGAACGTGTACTGACGTAATCCAGTGAGGATCGCCAGGTACTCGTCCAGCTTGTTCAGCCGCTTTCGGAGCACCTCAGCCCTGACCACGGAGGATCCGCTCCTTGTACGCCGCGCGTTGCACCTCCAGATAGGGAAGGAAATCGAGGTACCGCCCCACCACCCGAGCATACAGGGCGCCCCGGTCGAAATCCTCCGCCTCGTAGATCAGCCGGTTATGACGCACGGCTTCGTACTGGGTTACAACGTCCGCTTCATCCAGGAACACCAGGTCCACATCGCAAAAGCCCTGCCGCGCTAGATCTGTCAACAGATCAAGCTTGCGCGCTCGCAGGCCCGGCGTCCGCGGCACGATCGCCAAATCCAAATCGCTCTCCGGTCGCAGCCGTCCCGTGGCTACTGAGCCGAACAGATATACTGCCTGGATCTCAGGATATCCCTCGAAGACAGTGCGCAGCCGTTCGAGATCAGGGATCGGCCTCATGTCAGTTCTTGCTCCGACACACAAACCGTCTTCCCTTCGCACAGCTGGTCAAATCGCTTCCCAGGCCAGGATCATCCTTCTTGGAAATCTCGGCTACCCGCATCTGGGCCCCGTCCTAGCGCACGTGGCGGCTGTCCACCACCAGCCGCGCGCGGCCCAACACTGCGGGCCAATCGTAGCTCGAATGATCGGTAACAATCAGCACGCAGTCGGCCGCGTCCAGGGCCGCTTCCAGGTCGGCCTCGCCGGCCAGCTCGAAGCCGTTATGCGAGATGGCCGACACATACGGGTCATGATAACGCACGTCCGCGCCCTTCTGACGCAGCAGTTCAATGATGTCCAGCGCCGGCGACTCGCGCACGTCGTCTATGTCCTTCTTGTACGCCACGCCCAACACCAGCACCCGGCTTCCCTTGATGGCCTTGCCGGCGTCGTTCAGCGCATCCTGTACCTTGTTCACCCAGTAGCGCGGCATCTCGCTGTTGATCTCGCCCGCCAACTGGATGAAGCGCGCGTTGTAGTTCAGCGTCTTCAGCTTCCAGGCCAGATAATGCGGATCGAGCGGGATGCAATGCCCGCCGACCCCGGGGCCGGGGGTGAACTTCATGAAGCCGTAGGGCTTGGTCGCGGCCGCTTCGATCACCTCCCACACGTCTATGCCCAGCTTGTCGCACATGATCGCAATCTCGTTGACCAGCGCGATATTCACGGCCCGGAAGGTGTTCTCCAGCAGCTTGACCATCTCGGCCGCCTGCGTGGAAGAGACCGGCACGATCCGCGCGATGATGGCGCCGTAGAGCGCCGAGGCCACCTCACAGCAGGCCGGCGTCACCCCGCCCACCACCTTGGGGGTGTTCTCCACCGTCCAATCCTTCCGCCCCGGATCTATCCGCTCCGGCGAGAAGGCCAGGAAGAACTGCTGGCCGACCGCACACTGCTCGACGCCCAGGGCCTTGCACAACATCGGCAGGAGCAGCTCCTCGGTCGTGCCGGGATAGGTCGTGGATTCCAACACCACCAGCATGCCGGGATGAAGATGCCGGGCCACCGACTCGCCGGCCGCGATGACGTAGCGCACATCGGGGTCGCGCGTCTTGTTCAGCGGCGTAGGCACGCAGATGATGGCCGCATCGCAGCGCTCCAGCACCGCATAGTCCGTGGTGGCCACGATCCGACCGCCGACCGGCGCCGGCAGGCCGCCGCTCGACGCGTCTGTCGCGGCCCGGCTGTCGGCCGTCCGTCGCTCGCGGCCGGCCAGGGGCGCCAGTCGCGCCGACGGGATATCTTGCACATACGACTCGCCCCGGTTGATGGCATCCACCTTGCGGCGGTCCACGTCAATGCCGACGACCGGGAAACCCTTTTCGGCAAACGCGACGGCCAACGGCAGGCCCACATAGCCCAGGCCGATGATCGCCACCGTCGCGGAACGGTCCTTGATTTTCGTGAGAAGCTGATCTTTCATTGACACTCCATTGGCAGACGGCAGGCGCCGCCCTGTCGTTCACCGAAGGTGAACAACCTGTGTCACAACGCGATGTGGTGCGCCGGAGCGATACGCTACAACGAACGCACGTATGGCGGGGAAAGAAAGGGATCCGGCGTTACGCGCCGACGCGGACGGCCTGCGCTGCCTTCACCTGCTGCTCGATCCACGGATAGGTGCGCCTGATGCCCTCGATCAACGGATAACGCGCGCGCCAGCCGGTCGTGTAAATGCGGGCATTGCTGAAGTTACGGCTCTGCACCCCCACCGGCCCGGGCACCCAGGCGATGTTCACCCGCTTGCCGGCCACGGCCATCACCGTCTCCACCAGCTCTTTGACCGTCACATACTCGGGGTTGCCGATGTTCACCGGCCCTTCCAGGTCGGAATGCATCAGCCGGAAGACGCCATCCACCATGTCGTCCACGTAGGTGTAGGAGCGCACGGCCGTGCCATCGCCCCACACCGGAATCGTGCCGCCCTCCTCCGCCTCGGCCACCTTGCGGCAGATGGCGGCCGGCGCCTTCTCCCGGCCGCCGGTCCAGGTGCCGTAGGGCCCGTAGCAGTTCTGAAAGCGAGCGATGCGCACCTTCATCGGGTAGCGCCGGGCATAGGCCATGGCCACCCGCTCCGAGTAGAGCTTCTCCCAGCCGTATTCGTTATCGGGATGGGCGGGGATCGCCTGATCTTCCGTCATCTCGGGGTCGCCGGGCTTCATGTCGGGGTACACGCAGACCGACGAAGAATAGAAATAACGCGGCACGCCCATCTCGGCCGCTTCATGCGTCATGTGCACGTTGATCAGCACGTTATTGTGCATGATCTCGCATTCGGCCGAATGGATGAAGCCCATGCCGCCCATGTCGGCAGCCAACTGGTAGACTTCGTCGAAGGTCTCGGTTCGGCTCAGGCGCAACGCCTGCCGGCAATTCGCCGGATCGCGCAGATCGAGCAACAGGAACTCGTCGGCCGCCGTGGGCCGATACTCGTGCTCCTTGATGTCCACCCCGCGCACCCAATAGCCTTCCGCCTTCAGGCGTTCCACCAGATGGCCGGCGATGAAGCCGCCCGCTCCGCACACCAATGCTCGTTTCATGCTTTCCTCTCCCGGTATTCGATCTGCAACCCCATCTCCGGCACCGCGCACGGCCACACCCCCACCGGTGTGCCGGGATAGCGCGCCGCCAGTGCCTCGGCCAGGGCACGCGCGGCTTCGGCCGAGCGCGCGATCACCATGGCGTATCCGCCGCCGCCCGCACCGGCCAGTTTGCCGCCGACGATATAAGGGGTGAGCGTTGTAAACAGGTCGTCAATGAACGGATTCGTACAGCCGGAATCCATGCGCTTATTCAGGAGCCAGTGTTCGCCGAGAAGTGCACCGAAGGTATCCAGATCAGCAGCCAACAATGCATCGCGCATCGCCACGGCCAGACGCGCAATCTCCGCCTGAATCCAGACCATCTCCGGATCGCGCACCATCCAGCGAATCATGACGTTGCGCAACAAATTCTTGGCCAAACGCTGTTGTCCAGTATACACCAACACAAGGCGATCCGTCAACTCTGCGCGCGCGCGATCGGTCAAAAGTACCGGCGCCACCTGGATGATCTGCGGCAGGCCCGGCGCACTCGTCACCAGCTTGATGCCGCCGGTCAGCCCGCCCACCTGATCCTGCCAGCCACCGCCGGTCGTCAGCATCTGCTCGAGACAGAGTACCTGATCGAACAGTTGCGTGGCTGTAAGCTCCGTTCCTTTCCAGCGCGCCAGGGCCGCCAATACCGCACCGGCCAGGATGGACGAGGTGCCCAGGCCCGAGCCGCGCGGAATGAAGGTCTGGGTGCTGAGGCGCAGGCCCGCGCCCCACGCCGCGCAGACCTGGCGCAGCGGCCGGCCGGGATCATCGGCCGGCGAGACGAAGCCGGCCAGGACCACGGCCGCTTTGAGCAGGGCAAACGGATCGGCCGGATCGGCATAGGCCAACACCTCCCCCACGGTGGCCGGCTCACTGGTCGCCTCGATATCCCGGCTCTCCAGGATCAGCCGCGGCTCGGCCAGGGGGGTCGCTTCGACCACGATCGGATAGCGACCGTGCAGGGTGATCGCCGCATTGAGCACGGTGCCCCCGCGCTCGATGCTGTAGGGCGGGGTGTCGGTCCAGCCGCCGCCGAAATCTATGCGCGCGGCCGCATGGACCCGCACCGCCGCGGCGGACGGCCCATGGCGCAGCAGCCGCGCGGCTTCCGGCCGGGGATCGCTCGTCGGCCGCGGGATGGCCTGCTCGATCATCTCGGCCAACGTCGCGAAGGCGCGATTTTCCCAGTTTGCATCGCCGGTGGCCACGGCCACCGCGGCGTAGCCGCGCAGACGCACGATCGGGTCGGCGTCGGCAAACCAGCGGGCCGCCAGCGCCGCGCGGCGGACCACGGCGCCGGGCAGCGTGCCGAGCAGCGCTTTCGCCTGCGCGGCCGGCTGTTCGGCCTCGATCGCCCGGTAGAACCGCCGGCCGGCCACGCGATCTTCCGCCGCGGCCGTCTCGGCCAAGATCGCCGTCGGGTCGGCGCGGCGATAGCTTTCGGCCAACGAAAGGCGCGGCGCGGCCGTCCATGCGGCCCGGCCGACCGCCGCGCCGGGCCCTGCGGCCAGCGCCAGGGCCAGCGCCAGGCTCTGCTCGCGGTCGGCGCACAGGGGAAAGAGCCGGGCGTTCCACAGGGTGCGTTCGGCCGCCGGCAGGTCGGGCCAGAGGAGGGCCGCCAACGCAGGATCGGCCGCCAGCCACCCGGCCCACGGCCGGTTGAGAAAGGTGGCCGCGGGGTCGTCGGCCGGCCGCCGGGGATCGTCGTACAAGCCATAGAGACGGGTCACGTAGCCGCCGTCTACCGGCAACTGGTGCAACACCAGGTCGGGGCCCAGGTGCAGGGGCGCCGCCGTCTGGACGTTCGCCACGATGCCGGCCCCGTCCAGGCGCACGGGCCCCGCCAACAGGCTATCCACGATGAGCGCCGAAGACGCGCCGTATGCGACCGGACCGAGCGCCTCCGCGTTGAGCAGGATCGGCCGGCCATCGGCGCCCCCTTCCGGCCACCAGCCGCACATGGCTGCGAGCTCCGCGTCGCCGGCCACCCTCTGCCAGTACTCCCAGGAGGTGCCGAAATGGACGAACGCGGCCGGCTGCAGGCGCTCGACCGTGAAAGGGATGCCCCGCAGTTCCTGCCAGATCATGCTCCGCATGGCCCGCAGCCGGGAGTCCGTCGGTCCGGTGCGGCCGTTCGCCAGATACGCTTCGCGGGCGGTCGAACCGGCCAGGGCCAGCAGCAGGTCGCCATACAGGTGAAGGCCCATGCCGGCATCGGGCAGTTGCCCGGCCAGCTCGCCCAGCCGGCCGGCCGTGGGTCGGTCGAACCAGACCAGCCCGGTATCCACCTGGACGGTGCCGTCGGCGCCCACCGCGGCCCAGCGCGCCAGCTCGGCGGGAGCGGGCCGGTGCAGGTAGGCGCGCACGCCAAACCGGCCGTCGTCGCCGGTGACGTAGATGCCGTGGCGGCCGGCGGTCGAGGCCGGCGCGGCCGCGGCCACGCCGATGGCGCCCCCGCGGCGGAAGGCCAGTTGCAGGTGATCGAAGACCAGCAACCCATCGCCGGAGGCCACCAGCACGCCGGCCGGCACGTCGCCGGCCAACCCGCTCAGGCTGATCAGCAGCTCGTCGAAGATGGTAGAGACGCGGCCATCGGGCAGCTCGCGCGGGATGCGCGCAAACAGCTTGCCGGTCGCCGAGCAGTGGGGGATGCCGGTTGCGTCGCCGCCGGCGTGGATGATCAGGATGCGGTCGTCGGCCCGCAGCTCGCCGATGAGCGCCGCGTCGGCCCGGGCCAACAGCGCCTCGCGGCCCTCGGCCAGGATGATGCTCAGCGCGTGCAACGTCGCCGCGCCCGAGCCGAACTGGCCGCGGCCAAAGGGCGGATCGGGCAAGACGATGAAGCCGGTGCGGCCGGGGAGCAGTCCGGCCTCGCGGCGCCATTCCAGTTGACGCCGGTACATGGCGGCCTGCCGCGGATCGCCGGCGGTGATGACACACAGATCCCAGCCCGGCCGGCCGCCGGGGGAAAGGGAAGCCAGATACTGTTGCCAATTGTTGCGCTGTGCCTGGCGGAGAAATGCTGCTGCGCCGCCGTCGCTCATAGGCCCACTCCGCATGGAAAGATAGCGGTACTATAGCACGGTCGCCAGAATGTGTCAACGCGAACAATACACAGCCTGAGCCCCCAACTTGACGCGTCGGCCATCCCGATGCATAATATAAACCGACCGGTTGGTCTGGTCCTCTGGACGTATCTCGCCCGACATCGGAGCTGCCGTGGCCCACCAACACCGCGGGGACGAGACCCGCAAGCGCATCCTGGCGGCCGCCGCCGAATGCTTCACCCGCGCCGGCTATGATGCCACTGGCGTGGCCGAGATCTGCGCTCGTGCCGGCGTCAGCAAGGGCGCGTTCTACCACCACTTCCCCAGCAAGCAGGCGGTCTTCCTGGCGCTGGTGGAGCAGTGGCTGCAAGGGGTGGACGCGCCGTTGCGCGCGGCGCGCGGCGCGCAGGAGACCACGCGCGACCGGTTGATCGGCCTGGCGCAGGTGGTGGAACCGGTCTTTGCCATGGCCCAAGGCCAGATCCCGATGTTCCTGGAGTTCTGGCGCCAGGCGGCCAAGGACCCGGAGGTGTGGCAGGCCACCATCGAGCCGTACCGCCGCTTTCGGGCCGCGTTCGCCGAGCTGGTGCGCGAGGGGATCGCCGACGGCTCGTTGCGGGCCGTGGATCCGGAGGCCGCCGCCCTGGCGATCGTGTCGCTGGGGGTCGGACTGGTGGTGCAGGCCGCGCTCGACCCGGCCGGCGATGACTGGGGCCGGACGGCCGATGCCGTGCTCCGGCTGCTGATGGAGGGGATGGCTGCCAGAGACCGCTGATGCTTGCCGTGGCGCCCTGCACTTATCGAAAAGCAAGTGCGAAATGGATTTCGCACACCACCAGAGGTTGATATGAAAGTCTTACTTACGGGCGCATTCGGCAATATCGGCATCAGCACGCTGGAAGAGCTGCTCCGGCAGGGTCATGCGGTGCGCTGCTTCGACCTGCGCACGTCGGCCAACGAGCGCACGGCCCGGCGCTATGCGGGCCGCATCGAGGTGGTCTGGGGCGATCTGCGCGCCCCGGCCGCTGTGGCGGCCGCCGTGGCAGGCGTGGATGTCGTGCTCCATGTGGCGTTCATCATCCCCAAGATGTCGGCCACGGGCATCGAGTCGGAGCTGCGGCCCGACTGGGCCGAGGCGGTCAACGTCGGCGGCACGCGCAACCTGATCCAGGCCATGCAGGCGCAGCCCGTCCCGCCGAAGCTGATCTTCACCTCGTCGCTGCACGTCTACGGCCGCACGCAACATCTGCCCCCGCCCCGCACCGCCGACGAGCCGATCCACCCCGTCGAGCACTACGCCCGGCACAAGGCCGCGTGCGAGGAGATGATCCGTGCGTCCGGCCTGCGCTGGGCCATCTTGCGGCTGGCGGCCACCTTCCCGCTGACGCTGAAGCTCGACCCCGGCATGTTCGACGTGCCGTTGGACAACCGCATGGAGTTCGTCCACACGCGCGATGTGGGCCTGGCGCTGGCCAACGCGGTGAGCAGCGCCGAGATCTGGGGCAAGACGCTGCTGATCGGCGGCGGCCCGGCGTGCCAGCACGTCTTCGGCGACATGGTGGCGCGCATCATGGGGGCCATGGGCCTGGAGATGTTGCCCGCCGAGGCGTTCGCCACGGTGCCCTTTGCTACCGACTGGCTGGACACGGAGGAGAGCCAGCGGTTGCTGCGCTATCAGACGCGCACCCTGGACGACTATCTGCGCGACATGACGGCCCTGTTGGGGCTGCGGCTGATCTTCGTGCGCCTGTTCAAGTCGGCCGTGCGCCGCTCGCTGCTGGCGCAATCGCCCCATTGGCGGCGTCACCTGGCGCCGCGCCGCGGGCAACGCTGGGCCGGCAAGACGGCCCTGGTCACCGGCGCGTCGAGCGGGATCGGCGCAGCGGTAGCGCGGGCGCTGGCGCAGCAGGGGGTCCGGGTGATCTTGACCGCGCGGCGGGCCGAGCGCCTGGAACTGCTGGCGGACGAGATCCGGCGGGACGGCGGCGAGGCGCACGCGATCGCCGCCGACCTGGCCGACGAAGCCGAGCGCGGCCGGGTGTTGGCCACCGCGCGCGAGCTGGCCGGCGGGGTAGACATCCTGGTGAACAGCGCCGGGCTAGGTTGGTACGGCTACGGCAGCGACATGCCGTGGGACGTGGCGCGCGAGATGATCCAGACCAACATGGCCGCGCTGGCGCACCTGACCTTGCTGGTGCTGCGCGATATGCGGGCGCGCGGCGCCGGGCACATCATCAACATCAGCTCCATCGCCGGCAGCCTGCCGGAACAGGGCACCGCGCTCTACAGCGCCACCAAGTCCTTCGTGGACAGCTTCACCACCGCGCTGCATCGCGAGCTGGCCGGCACCCCGGTGCGGATCAGCCTGTTGCGTCCCGGGCCGGTGGAAACCGAGTTCTTCGACCGGGCGGCCGAACGGGCCGCCGGCCGTCGCGTCCCCGGCGAGCGGTTCGCCATCAGCCCGGAGCGGGTGGCGAAGCAGGTCATCGCGCTGCTGCGTCGGCCGCGGCGCGTGGCTTACGTCCCCGATTGGCTGCGCATCGTGCCGTGGATCGAGCCGGCCTTCGGCTGGTTGATTGACCGGCTCGGCCCGGCGTTGTTGCGCCGGGGGGCCGCAGCGCATTGAGCGTTTGGCTTGCGGCGGCCCGACGCCGCT
>JBBIKA010000143.1:0-11217 GCA_037445695.1 Chloroflexota bacterium | reverse complement strand
CGTCAGCAACGGGACGCATCGTCCATTACCGAAATAAATTCTTCACGTTCATCATTCGGCGGATGCGGCTTGGGGTGTATTACACCAAACCATGATCATAGGCGTAGATCGCCGCCTGGACGCGGTCGCGCAGGCCCAGCCGGCCGAGGATGTTCGACACGTGGTTCTTGACGGTCCCCTCGCTGACCATCAGCGCCTCGGCGATCTCGCGATTCGTGGCGCCCCGCGCCAGCAGGCGCAACACCTCCAGCTCGCGCTCGGTGAGGTCGGCCGGCGGAGCCGACGGGGGCTCGGCCTTGCCCCGCGCGCTCAACTGCCCCACCAGCTTGCCCGCAACCGAAGGCGAAAGCTGAAAAATGCCGGCATACGTCAACCTGATGGCCTGCGCCAGGTGGCCGGCCGGAATATCTTTCAGCAAATAGCCCATGGCGCCGGCCTGCAACGAGCGGATGATGTACTCCTCGTCGTCGAAAGTAGTCAGCATCAGCACCCGGCAATCGGGCAGGGCGCGGCGAATGGCCGCCGTGGCCGCGATGCCGTCCATCACCGGCATCCGCACGTCCATCAGGATCACATCGGGCGCCAGGACGGTCGCCCTCTCCACGGCCTCCTGGCCATCCACGGCCGTGCCCACCACCTCAATCCCCTCCTGAAGACCCAACAGAGAGGCGATCCCCTCCCGCACAAGCCGTTGATCATCCACGACCAACACGCGTACCGCCTTCATCGTCGCGCTCCTGCCCCTTCCCTCGCCAGAGCTATCGGCTGTCGCGGCGCCGTCATCACCAGCTCGGTGCCGTAGGCCGGATCGCTCTTGATCTCCAGATGGCCGAGCACCAGTTCGAGCCGCTCGCGGATGCCCTGCAGACCGAAGCCGCCGACCTCCTCGGCCGTGCGCGGATCAAACCCGCGGCCATCATCGCGCAGCCGCAAGCAGATTTCCCGCTCGCCGAAGGTAAGCGCGATCTCCACGCGCGAAGCCCCGGCATGTCTCTGCACGTTGGTCAGCCCCTCTTGCAGGGCCCGATAGAGAGCCATCAAGGTCGCCCGACTGCAATCGTGCTCCTCGCCGCGGATCGCCAGATCCACGGCCAGCCCCTGCGCGCTCAACCGCTCGGCCATGGCTTTCACCGCCGCCTGCAACGAAAAGCTCTCATCGGCATCGCGGAGCGCGGCCACCGAACTGCGCACATCGCGCAACGCCTCGCCGGCTGCTTGCTTGGCATCGCGAATCGCCTGCAACGCCTCTTCGGGGCTGCGTTGCCAGTAGGCCAGCGCCTTCTCGAGCTGAATGTTCACCGCGGTCAACGCGTGGCCCACCGAATCGTGAATATCTCGCGCCAGGCGGTTGCGTTCGGCGGTGGCAGCCAGCTCGGCCACCTCCTCGGCATAAACCTGCAGCCTCCGATGCGAGGCCTCCAGATCGCTCAACAGGCGCTCCGTCTGCCGCCGACTCTCCTCGTCGCGGTGGATGGCTCCGGCCAACACCTGCATGAAGACCAGCAGGAGCAGGAAGGCGATCACGATGAAGACGCTCATCGGACTGGCATACCAGTGGGGATTGTGCAGCCAGGTCTTCGCCAGGGCAACGCCGGCATAGAAGACGCTCAAGAGCGCGCCGAAGCTCGCGCCGAACGCGAAAAAGGCGCTGAACGGGATGATCGGATAGAGCAGGATCGAGAGGGCCGAACAATCGAGCGCGGCCACCCCCTCGAAGAGGACCATGCGCGCCAGGAGCAAGAGAAGCGCGACCGCCGTCGGCGCCTCATAGCGATACCGCCGGTGCTCGATCTGCTCCAGACCGACCAGCAGCAGGAAAAACGCCATGAGCATGCCCGCGCCGCCGCCGAACAGCTTCCGGCCGCAATTCAAGATCGTGTTGGAATAAGCGATCGCGCCGATGACGCCCAGGTACATCAGCGTGAAGAGGAAACGGAACGACGGCAACCGCGGACGACGAGATTGCAGCCAGCGCCTCAACCCGAAATTCATCCCTGCCTCAATTCAAACTTAACTGCAAACCGCCCGCCATTTTAGCACGCCAGGCCCAAACGATCAATATGCCATCGGTATGACTTTGCGTTAGCCGATCGGCACATGACTTTCGGCCAACGACCACCCCCGATCGTCCTATAAGATTTCGATCCGATGGCACTTGCGCCGGGCGCGCGGATTTGATACGCTAACCTGAGAATAGCCCTGTCAAACGTGCCAGGCACTTTGGAAGTGCCTGGCACGTGAGCGCTGTTCATTTTCTTTGCGCACATCGGGAACAAGGCAATGAGAGAAGCAAAACTTTGGCAAACCGTGAGCCTGGCGTTGCTCTTGCTGATCGGCCTGCTGGTGCCGGAGGCCGCGGTGGCCGGCGGCCGGACCGCCACGGCCATCGTGCGGGCCGGCGGCGCAGAGCTGCTGGATGCGCCGGCCGGCGCAACGCTCGCCACGCTGCCGATGGGCGCCCGAGTCGAGGCGCTCGGCCGCAGCGCCGATCCCATCTCCAGCCCGACCGATAAGGCGGGCACGGGGTGGGTGCTGGTAACGACCGGCGACGGCCGGACCGGCTGGGTGGCGGCCGGCCGGCTCGTTCTGTTCGCCGTCCAGGACCTGCCCGTGCACGCGGCTCCCCGACCGAAGCCGGCAGCTGCTGCGATTACGACGGCCACCGCTCCGGCCACGCTTGCCGGCACGGTGACGACCGCCAACCAGGGGCTCAACGTGCGGGCCGGGCCGGGCCTCGACTATCCGATCATCGGCGTGGCCGCGCCGGGCCAGGTGCTCACCCTGATCGGCCGCAACGCGGCCGGCGACTGGTTGCAGATCCGGCCGACCAACGCCGCCGGCATCGGCTGGGTGGCCGCGGCCTTCGTGGCGACCGACGACGATCCATCCCGGCTGCCGATCTCCGAAGCGCCGAGCGAGGCCCGGCCCGTCGCGGCGGCAGCTCCTGGGGGGGCGGCCGGCGGACTTGCGGGCCGACTGGCCATCCAGGCCCAAGACGGCATGATCTACATTTACGACCTCGCCGCCGGCCGGCTGTGGCCGTTGGCGGCCGGCGCCGACCCGGCCATCAGCCCGGACGGACAGACGGTCGCGTTCTGGCGCCAGGAAGGGGGGCAGCACGCGCTCTACACGATCGCGCTCGGCGGCGGCGAGCCGCAGCGCATCCTGGCGCGGCCCGAAAAGCTGCGCACGCCGACCTGGAGCCCCGACGGCCGCGCCATTGCCTTCAGCCACGTCAACGGCCAGGATGTGTGCCGGGACGCCGGCTACGGCATTTGCCTGCCCGACATCTTCCCGTACAACCGCATGTTTCCGGCGGTCTATACCGACCGCTGGGGCCTGGCGGCCGTGGACCGCGACGGCAGCAATTATCGCGACCTGCCGGCCATCAAGAATGCCGCCTCGCCCGATTGGGGGCCGGCCGGCGTGATCTACGCGGCCGCCGGCATCCAGCGCACGCGCGACGGCGGCGCAGCCGACGACAACGCGGCCATATTGAAAGAGCCGCGCTTCCGCGATCCGGCCTGGCAGCCCGGCGGCGACCGGATCGTCTTCCAGAGCCTGGAGAAAGACCACTGGGAGATCTTTGCCGCCGCGGCCGATGGCTCCGGCGTGGTCGCGCTCACCCGGCCGGCCACCACCCTGGTGCCCCAGCTGCCGCACAACGTCGCGCCGACCTGGAGCCCCGACGGCCGAGCCATTGCCTTCGTGAGCAATCGCGATGGCGCCTGGGGCGTCTGGGTCATGGATGCCGACGGCGGCCATCCGCGCAAGCTACCGATCGGCGTCGTCCTCGAATACCGGTTCCAGGGAGAACAACTTTTGAGCTGGGGAAAATGAAAAAGCGAGGATCCGCACCTATGCGTTCCCATCGGTCTTCCCAACGAATTCCGGCGGCCATCGCCGCCCTGATCTTGTTGGCTGTAACGCTGGCAGGATGTGCAACGGCCAGCGGCGCAGGAGAGCAGCCGGCCGCGGCGGCGCGCGGGGAAAACGCCGGCGTCGCCGCCGCTTCCACCCCCACGCCGATCGTCATCAGCACGCCCGCGCTCCCCGTTGAGGGCAAGCGATCCACCCTGGCCGGCCTCACCTACAACGGCGAGATCATCGCCGAGCGCATCGTGCCCGTGGTAGCCGAGGTCGCCGGCCAGATCGTGCAGGTGGCGGTCGAGGTGGGCAGCGACGTGAAGAAGGGCGACCTGCTCGTGCGCCTCGACAGCAGCGTGCAAGAGGCGCAGCGCGCGCAGGCCCAGGCCGGGCTGGAGGCCGCCCAGGCGCAGCTCGAGCTGGCCACGGCGAAGCCGGCGGCGACCGACCTGGAGGCGGCGCGGGCGGCCGTGGCCGCGGCCGAGGCGGCCTACAACCGCGCGCTGAAAGGCCCGACCGACGAGGAAAAGCGCATGGCGCTGGCGCAGCTCCGCCAGGCCGAGGCGGCCGTCAAAGTCTATCAGGCCCAATACGACCGGATCGCCGGCAGTCCCGTCGCGGCCATGTTGCCAGAAAGCCTGCAGCTCCAACAGGCCACCCTGGCCAAAGAAGCGGCCCAGGCGCAATATGACAAGGTGCTCAAGGGCGCGACGGCCGACCAGATCGCCGGCGCCTATGCCCAGCTCGCGGGCGCGCGGGCGCAACTGGCCCGGCTGGAAGAGGGCGCCAAGCCGGCGCAGATCAACGCGCTCAAGGCCAACGTCAAGGCGGCCGAGACGGCGCTCTACCTGGCGCAGCTCCAGGTGGACAAGACCACCATCAAGGCGCCGGCCGACGGGTACATCTACCAGCTCGACGCCACCGAAGGCGCCATGGCCGGCCCGGGCAAGCCGCTGGCCGTCATCTTCTCGCACGAGATGAAGATCCTCATCTCGGTGGAAGAGTCGCGCGCGACCGAAGTGCGCCTGGAACAGCCGGCGACCATCCACGTGGATGCCTATCCCGACCGCACCTTCCGCGGCAAAGTCACGGCCATTGCGCCGGCCTTCGATCCGGCCACCCGCACCGTCAAGGTGACGGTACGGCCGACCGACGAGGACGCGCAATTGCTCAAGCCCGGCATGTTTGCCACCGTTCAGTTGGAGCAATAGCCGATGAGAATCTGGGAAACTTCCATTCGCCAGCCGGTCTTCACCACCATGCTCATGGTGGCGCTGGTGGTCGTAGGCGTCCTGGCCTACACCTCCATGCCGCTCGACTTCTTCCCGGAAGTCTCCTACCCGGCTATGGCGATCATCACCGTCTATCCGGGCGCCAGTCCCGGCGAAGTGCAGGAGCAGGTCACCAAGCCGATCGAAGAGGCGATGATGACCGCGCCGGGCGTCCAGGAAGTGCAATCGCAATCGAGCGAAAGCCTCTCCATCGTGGTGGTGCTGTTCAACCTGGACACCAACGTCAAACAGGCGCTGCAGGATGTGCGCGAGAAAATCGCCAACGTGCGCAGCCAGCTCCCCGCAGACGTGCTGGAGCCGAGCGTGCGCAACTACGATCCGGCCGCCGTGCCCATCCTGAACATTTCGGTGGCCGGGCAGAGCGCCGCAGGGGCGCCCCAGAACATCCGCCAGACCGTGGCCGACGACATCCTGCCGCGGCTGCAACGCATTGACGGCGTGGCCGATGCGACGGTGACCGGCGGCCGCGAGCGCGAGATCCAGGTGCTGCTCGACGCCAACGCGCTCAAGGCCCGGCGTCTGGCGCCGCAGCAGGTGATCCAGACGATCGCCATGGAGAGCTACAGCATTCCCGGCGGCAGCATCCAGCAAGGGAGGCAGAACCTCCTCCTGCGCACGCCCGCCAACTTCGACAAAGTCGAAGACATCGCCAACCTGCAGATCGCCTCGCCGTTGGGCGCCGTCCGCCTGGGCGACGTGGCGATCGTCCAGGACGGCTGGAAGGAACAGGACACCTACAGCCGGCTCGACGGCCAGGAGGCGGTCGTCATCGCGGTACGCAAACAGTCGGGCACGAACACCGTGCAGGTGGCCCGACGGGTCAAAGAGGCCCTCGCTCAGATCCAGAAAGAGCGGCCCGACCTGAAGATGACCATCGTGCGCGACCAGTCGGTGTTCGTGGAGGAGAGCTTCAACGCGGCCATGCGCGAGCTGCTCATCGGCGCGCTCATGGCCTCGCTGGTGGTGCTGCTCTTCTTCCGCAACGTGCGCAACACGCTCGTCACCGTAGCCGGGCTGCCGTTCATCGTCCTGGGCACCTTTGCGGTGATGAAGGCGCTCAACATGACGCTGAACATCGTCTCGCTCCTGGCGCTGGCGCTGTCGGTCGGCCTGGTGATTGACGACGCCATCGTGGTGCGCGAGAACATCTTCCGCCACATGGAGGCCGGCGCGACTCCGAAAGAAGCCTCGCGGCGCGGCACGGCCGAGGTGGCGTTGCCCGTGCTCGCCATGTCGCTGACGATCGTGTCGGTCTTCATCCCCATCGCGTTCGTCGGCGGACTGGTGGGTCGCTTCATGAACTCGTTCGGCGTGGTCGTCAGCGTGGCCGTGCTGATCTCCCTCTTCGAGGCGATGACCTTCGCGCCGATGCTCTCGGCCTACCTGTTCCAGCAGAAAAAGGTCGAGAAGCCGGTGGCCCCGGAAGAGGTGCACGCAATGGAGCGGGGCGTGATGGGGTGGCTGAATCGCGTCTACGGCCGCCTGCTGGGCTGGACGCTGCGCCATAAGCTGATCACGTTGGCCGTAAGCATCGCGCTCCTGTTCGCCAGCGTCTACGGCGCCACCTACCTGAAGCGCGCGTTCGTGCCCTCGGCCGATCAGGGCAGCTTGACGATAGGGTTGAGCCTGCCGCCGGGCACGGCGTTGGCCGAGACCGACAAGGCCGCGCGCGAGCTGGAAGCCCGCCTGCTGGCCTACGACCAGGTCAAGGCGGTGCTCTCGACGGTCGGTGGCCGGGGCACCCCCGAAAACGCCACCTTCTACATCCAGCTCAAGCCCGGCTTCAAGCAGAACGACTTCATCGCCCAGGCCCGCCGCGATCTGGCCGGCATCCCCGGCCTGACGATCACGCCGCCGACCTTCACCTCGATGGCCGCGGGCGGCAGCACCAGCGTGCTCGGCCGGCCGATCCAGATCACGCTCCAGACGGTGGGCAGCGCGGAGGAATTGAACCGGTTCGCGCTCGAGGCGGCCGAACGGCTCAAACAGGTGCCGGGGCTGGTAGATGTGGATGTCTCCTACAAGCCCGGCAAGCCGGAAGTGCAGATCGTGGTGGATCGGCGCAAGGCGGCCGACCTGGGGATCAACGCGGCCACGGTGGGCAGCACCGTGCGCGCCCTGGTCGAAGGGGACAAGGTGGCCACGTTCAAGGGGGAAGGCCCAGATGCCGACATCCGGGTGCAGTTGCGCAAAGAGGACCGCACGCGGCTGGATCAGGTGCTCGACCTGCAGGTGCCCACCGGCCGAGGCTTCATCCCCTTGCGCCAGATCGCGCGGCTGGAGCCGACCGCCGGCCCCACGCAAATCAACCGCGTCAACCGGCAATACTCGGTGGTGATCGGCGCCAGCGCGTTCGGCCGCATCCAGGACGATGTGGTGGCCGATGCGGATCGGGTGCTGAAGAGCATGACCCTGCCGGCCGGTGCCACCTATTCCTTCACCGGCGAGCAAAAGCTGCAGAACGAAGCGTTTGCGTCACTGACCAACGCCATGCTGCTGGCCGTCGCCTTCATCTACATGGTGCTGGCGTCGCAGTTCGGTTCGTTCGTGCAGCCGCTGATCATCATGCTGGCGCTGCCGCTGGCGGTCGTCGGCGGCCTGCTGGCGCTGCTGGTCTTCCGGCTGCCGCTCGACATGACCGGCATGATCGGCCTGATCCTGTTGATGGGGCTGGTGACCAAGAACTCGATCTTGCTGGTAGATCTGACCAACCGCCTGCGCCGCGAGAAGGGGATGGCCCGCGATGCGGCGTTGAAGATGGCCGGGCCGATCCGTCTGCGGCCGATCCTGATGACGACCCTGGCGCTGATCCTGGGCATGTTGCCCGTAGCGGTGGGCATTGGTTCGGGGAGCGATTTCCGCCGGAGCATGGCGGTCACGGTGATCGGCGGGCTGATCACCTCGACGCTGCTGACGCTGGTGATCGTGCCGACGGCCTACAGCCTGGGGGAAGGCGCGCTGGCGCGGCTGGCGGCCGCGCGCGCCGACCGTCAGGCCCGCCGCGAGGCCGCGGCGGCCGAGAAGGAGAAGGCGCCGGCCGGCGCGGCCTGATTGACGCCGGCCGGCACGGCGCCTGAACGGCCGACAGATGCCCGGCCGCCCTCAGGCAACCCGCACCACGCCGCCGCCCGAAAGCCCAAACAACAATGCCGCGCCGCGACGCAACCCGTGCGGCGCGGCCACGGCTACCACCGACTCCTCGGCCGGCAGGTCCACCGCCACCTCGCTCCAGGTGCAGCCGCCGTCCTCCGAAAGCAGGACCCCCGCCGAGGTCACGGCCAGGATCAACGACGTGCGGGGGAAATCGGCTCCCAGCACGATCGCATTCACCGACCCGGCCAGCACATCCTCTCCCAGCCGCGACCAGGAACGGCCGGCATCGCGCGAGCACCAAAGGCCGTGCTCCTCGGTGCCGGCCAGGAGCAGGCCGTCCTGTTTGAAGGCCGGCGAGATCGCCAGGCTGAGCACCGGCGCCAGGTCGGTGGGGAAGGGCACCTCGCGCCACGCCCGGCCGCCGTTCGTGCTGCGGAAGATGCCGCTCTCCACGCCGGCGTAGAGCGTCTCGTCGGTGGCGAAGGCCGGCGAGAGCGCCAGCGCCATCACATGCAGATCGAGCAAGCCGAAGTTCCAGCGCACCCAGTGGTCCCCGCGATCGGAAGAGCGGAACACGCCGTCCTCCATCGTGCCGGCGAACACCACCCCGTCGCGGACGTAATCGGGCGAAACGGCCAGACACGAAACGACCGGTGGCGGCGCAGGCAATGCACTGGCATACCACGTCTGTCCGCCGTCGTAAGAGCGCAAGATCGCGCCGGCTACCCCCGCGAAGACCGTATGATCGGCCGGGAAGTCGGGCGAAAGCGCCACCGCCGGCGTGGGCACCGCCTCGTCCAGGTCCAGGCTCGTGTAGGCCGGCTGCCAGGTCACGCCGCCGTCGGTCGAGCGATAGAGGCCCGACCCGCGCGCGGCGAAACAGATCCCATCGCGTTCGAACGCCGGCGAAGTGGCCAGCGCATAGACCACATCGTTTTGTTCGCTCTCGATCAAGGCCACGTCGTATTCTGCGGTCACGGGTTCAGCTCCTGTATGGGACGTCGTTTGTGCACCAGGACGTCGGTGGTGAGCGCCAGGCCCGCGCTGGTGACGGCCGTCGTAACGGCCTCCCGGAGGACCGCCACCGAGTCGTAAACACCGGCCGCGGCCATATCCAGCACCTGGCCGCGCGTCGCCTCGAAGCCGTAGCCCGGTGGCGCATGGCGGATCTGCGCGAGGACTTCGCTCGGTTCGTAGCCGGCATTATACGCCAACACGCGCGCCGGCTCCTCCAGGGCGCGGTGCAGGATGCGATAGGCTGCGCGGGCATCGGCCGAGGTGGCCTCTTGCCACAGCCGCTCCACGGCCGGCTGACACGCCAGCAGCGCCACGCCGCCGCCCGGCACCACCCCCTCCAGCATCGCGCCGCGCACCGCGTCGCTGGCCCGTTCCACCAACGCCTTCTTGAGCTCGATATCGGACGGCGTGAAGCCGCCGACCCACAGCGTCGCCGTGCCGCCCATCAGCTTGCCGATGCGCGCGCGCAACTTCTTGCGCGTCTCCTGATCTTCTATCCGCCGGAACGCCTCGCGCAGCCCGGCGATGTGGCGGCGCAACGCCTTCGGGTCGCCGCCCCCACCCACGATCCCGAAATACTCGTGATTGGCCCACGCCAGCCGCGCCCGGCCGAAGTGCGCCGGCGTTACATCGCGCAGCGACTGGCCGAACGAACCCCAGATCGGGGTGCCGCCGGTGAGATAGGCCAGGTCGTTGAGGCCATCCGCCTCGTCGTCCGAGCCCGGCCCGGGCGACTTGACGGCGAACAGCCACAGGCGTTCGGGGCTGCGATTGGCCATCAGTAAGCTGACGGCCGCGTTCGACATGTTGCGGGCCACGATCACCAGCGCCTTGTGGCCGGCCTCGATGGCCATGCGCAAGACCGGCACGAGCTCGCCGGCATCCTGAATGTCGAGATTGGTCAAGAGGATGGCCGCGTTCTCGGCCTCGGCGCGCAGGGCTGTCTGATCGGTCGGCCGGAAACCGGGCATGGGCATCGTGCGTTCCATCGGTGCCAGCATCGCGCGGGACAGGAGGCCGCCGTCCCAGTAGATGCCCTCGACGTACTCGCGCTCCGACTCGAGGCCGCGGCCATCGCGCAACTCCAGCCGGCCATACTCGCCGATGATGTCGAAGATCTCGCCCAACAGCTTGGCCAGCGACGGCTCGAAACAGACCGACTCGGCCACGCGCGTCAACATCTCCGGCCCCTCGACCGGCCGTGCCAGGCCGACGAGGTGTTCCAGAATGACCTGCGCGCCGTGTTCAAGGTGCTTGCGAAATGCCATCGGGTTGCCGCCGGCCGTTAGGTAGGTCACGCCCTGGTTGAAGATGGACTGAAAGAGCACGGCCAGCGTCACCGTGCCGTCCCCCTCGCGTTCGTGCTGACGCCACACCATGTGGCGGACGAACATCGCGCCCATATCCGCGTCGCGGTCGGGCAATTGCAAGATGCGTCGCGCGATGATGCCGCCGCTCTCGAGCATCTCGGGCACGCCTCCGCGCACGACCTTGTCCAGGGCAACGATCCGGTGGTGCGGGCCGAGGGTCGGCCGCAGGATGTTCACCATGGTGTTGATGCCGCGCTGCAGGCCGCGCATCGCGGCCGGCTTGAAGACGACGTAAGGGGTGTATTCTTCTTCTTTGGGGGGAGACCCATACCTGCTGCTCATGAGATCGGTTCACCTCGCTTTGGGATCACGGCCCATCATACCAGACAACAGGCCATCCCGCCAAGTTACGCCTTTCCTATAAATGTTTCACAGTTACATCGTACGGCCCCCACCCCCAACCCCGCCCCCGCAAGCGGGGGCGGAGAGAAGTCGAGGTGTTTTTTGTGGGCGGCGAAGCCGCCCGCAAAAAACACTCAGTCATTTCCCCCCTCTCCCGCCTGCGGGAGAGGGGATTAGGGGGCATAGGCGCTAACTTAAGGGTTTGCAAAGGGCCAGAAGTGTGGCATGATCAGCCC
>JBBIKA010000142.1:9283-11299 GCA_037445695.1 Chloroflexota bacterium | reverse complement strand
TGGGTGATGCCGGCGGTCATCATCTCGGCGCTGTGGGGCATGGGATCGGGCGTCATCATCTTCCTGGCCTCGCTGCAGAGCGTCCCCCCGGAGCTGTACGAGGCGGCCGAGATTGACGGCGCCAGCGCGCTGCGGCGCTATTTCACGATCACGCTGCCGATGATCAGCCCGGTCATTCTGTTCAACCTGCTGGTGGGCACGATCGGCGCGCTGCAGGTCTTCGCCCGCATCTACGTGATGACCCAGGGCGGGCCGAACTACGCGTCCTATTTCTACAACCTGTACCTCTACTCGAACGCCTTCAGTTACTTCCGGCTGGGGCTGGCCTCGGCCCAGGCGTGGATCTTGTTCGTCGTGATCATGATCCTGACGTTGATCATCTTGCGGACATCGGGCCGCTGGGTCTACTACGCGGGAGGGCGCTGAACCATGATCGCCGCAACCCCCACCTTCTTCATCGGCAAGCAGGCGCGGCGCAACCTGACGAAGATCGTCGGCTTCCTGCTGCTGGTCCCTGGCCTGCTCTGGGTGCTGATGCCCACCGCCTGGATGTTCTCGGCCGCGTTCTCCACCCTTCGGCAGGTCATGCAGTTCCCGCCCGACCTGATCCCCAAGCCGTGGGTCTGGACGAACTTCGTCGAGGGGTTTACCTTCTTGCCGTTCGGCCGCTATTACATGAACAGCCTCTTCATCGCGCTCAGCCGGGTCGTGTTGCAGGTGCTGGCCGCCTCGATCACCGGCTATGCGTTCGCCCGGCTGCGGGCGCCCGGCCGCGAGTTCATCTTCGTCGTGGTGCTCTCCACCATGATGTTGCCCTACACGGTGACGATGATCCCGCAATTCGTGCTCTTCAAAAACCTGGGCTGGATCAACACCTACTATCCGCTGATCATCCCGCACCTGGGCGGCAGCGCGTTCCTGATCTTCCTCTTCCGTCAGTTCTTCCGCAGCATCCCGGAAGACATCTTCGAGGCCGCCCGGCTCGACGGCTGTCACTACTTCGACATCTACCTGCGCATCCTGATGCCTCTCTCGATGCCGGTGATCGCCACCGCCTCGATCCTGGTCTTTCAGAACGCCTGGCAAGACCTGATCGGCCCGTTGATCTACATCAACTCGACGAAGCTCTACACCCTGCCGATCGGCCTGGCGACCTTCCGGTCGAGCTTTGGCGCCAGCCCGTGGAACCTGATCATGGCGGTCTCGATGATCGTGGCGCTGCCCCCGATCATCCTCTTCTTCGTCGGCCAACGTTACATGATTTCCGGCATTGTGGTGAGTGAAAAATGAACTTCATCTTCTTCATGCCCGATGAGCTGCGCGCCGAAAGCGTGGCGTGCTACGGCCATCCCCAGGCGCAAACCCCCAACCTGGACGCGCTGGCGCAGCAGGGGACGCGCTTCGATCAGTGCCATGTGCAGAACACCGTCTGTTCCCCATCGCGGTGCAGCCTGATGACCGGCTGGTATCCGCACGTGAGCGGGCATCGCACCCTCTGGCACCTGTTGCGGCCGCACGAGCCGAACCTGCTGCGCTACCTGAAGCAGGCCGGCTACGATGTGCGCTGGTACGGCAAGAACGATCTCCTGGCGGCCGAGAGCTTCGCCGACAGCGTGACCGAAGCTCGCTCGCATGGCGGCTGGCGAGCCTTCGGCCCGCCCCTCTATCCGCCTGAGGACCCGCGCTTCTTCAGCTTCCTGTGCGGGCCTTACACGGCCCCGCTGGAGGAGCACACCGACTACGCCAACGTGATGGCCGGCATCGAGTTCCTGCGCAGCAAGCCGAAACAGCCGTTCGCGTTGTACCTGCCGCTGCTATTCCCCCATCCGATGTACAGCGCGCCCGAACCGTGGCACTCGCAAATCGCCCCGGAGGCCATCCCGCCGCTGCGCCCCGCCGATCTGCCGCGCAAGCCTGAGTACTACCGCCTGATCCGCGAGACGCGGCATCTGGAGCTGCTGAGCGAGGCCGATTTCCGGCGCATCAACGCCATCTACCTGGGGATGACCGGTTTCA
>JBBIKA010000142.1:0-9183 GCA_037445695.1 Chloroflexota bacterium | reverse complement strand
AACGAAGACCCGCGCGGACTGAAGGCGTGAAGGAAGAAGGATAGAAAGGCCGGCGCATCGCGAGACTGATAGCCTCTAATGGATATCGCCATGCCGAGGCTCAACGGCATCGAAGCGACCCGCCAGATCAAGGCCACCAACCCTCGGATCAGCATCCTCGCGTTGAGCGCTTACGACGATGACCAATACATCTTCGCCCTGCTGGAAGCCGGCGCGGCCGGGTATCTCCTGAAAAACGTGAGCGCCGACGAGCTGGTCAAGGCGATTCGGGCCGTGGCCGCGGGCGAAGCGGTGCTGCATCCCGCCATCGCCCGGCGGGTGGTCAACCGCTTCACGCCGTTCGCCGCGGAACAGTCCGCGGCGAACGCCCTCGATCAGCTCACCGAACGGGAGCTCGAGGTGCTCAAGCTGGCTGCCAGGGGGTTGAAGAACCAGGAGATCGCCCATCAGCTCTCTCTCAGCACGCGCACGGTCCAGACCCATCTGAGCAACATCTTCAGCAAGATGGGTGTCGGTTCGCGCACCGAGGCGGTGCTCATGGCGCTGCAGCGGGGCTGGATCACCCTCCAGGATACGTTCTGATTTCAGGGGAGCATTGCGATGCCAACGTCCCGTTCACCGGTCCCCAACGAACGGTTTCGGCTAATGGCGCGCCGGTTGCGGCGCCTGGCGAGGGAGCGCAGCTTCTGGCTCCTGGCGGCCATGCTCGGTGGCCTGACGTTGCTGCATTACCTGCGGCCGCAGATCAGCCTGGTCCCCGTGGGCTTTGTGGAACGACACGCCATGGAGCGCGTGGTGTTCCTGTTGCCCGTCGCGCTCGCCACCTTTGTCTACGGGCAGGCCGGTGGCCTGATCGCCCTGGCCCTTTCCCTCCTCGTCATGCTGCCGCGTGTGTTCTTGCTCTCCGCCTATCCCGGCGACGCGTTGCTGGAGACGCTGGCCGTAGGTGTGGTGGGCTACCTGGTGATATGGATCATTACCACGCAAGAGCGCGAAAGGGAATTGCGTCAGGCGGCCATCGCGCGACTCAGGACGGTCAACGCCATCTCTACCGGCGTGACGCGCTCGCTGGAGCTGGAAGAGATCCTGAACAACGCGCTGGACAAGGTGCTGGAGGCAATCCGGACGCAGGCGGGCAGCATCTTCCTGCTGGATCGGATGACCCGTGATTTGATGTTGACCGTATACCGGGGCATACCGGCCGAGCTGACCGAGGGAGCGCAGCGCCGGCCGCTCGGCGAGGGGCTGTGCGGCTGGGTGGCGCGGACGGGCAAGCCCCGCATCGTGGCCGATCTGGTCGCAGAACAGCAGGCGACGTGCACCCTGTTCGAGAAGGCGGAGATGCGGTCGTTGATCGCGGCGCCGCTGATGTCGCGCAGCCGGGTGATGGGCGTCATGGAGCTGGCCGACCCCCAGCCGGGGCGTTTCAACACCGACGACCTGGAACTGCTTTCCTCAGTCGGCAACGCGATCGGCGTCGCCGTCGAGAACGCGTACCTGTGCAACAACATCCGCTACTATGCCCAGCAAGTGACGCGCGCGCAGGAGGGCGAGCGGGCGCGCATCGCGCGCGAGCTGCATGACGACACGGTCCAGGCGTTGATCGTGCTCGCGCGGCAGATCGAGGCGTTGGCGAGGCGCAACGGAGAGAGCCCGCCGATCGAGACCCGTGCCCTGCGCGAGCTCCAGACCGCGGTAGATGACATCCTGCAGGGGGTGCGCCGTTTCAGCCGCGACTTGCGCCCCTCGACGCTGGATGACCTGGGCCTGCTGCCCACGTTGGAAGGGCTGGCCGCCGGCCTCACCGAAAAGGACGGCATCCCGACCCGGCTTTACGTCACGGGCGAGAGGCGACGCCTGGCGCCCGAAACGGAGCTGGTGCTGTTCCGCATCGCCCAGGAGGCGCTGAATAACGTCAAGAAACACGCCGGGGCGACCCAGGCCACGGTCACCGTCAAGTTCGCCGACGACATGGTGGAGATGACGGTGCAGGATAACGGTAAAGGGTTTACCCTGAACGCCTGCGAAGACAAGGGAAGGGTGTTCGAGGAGGCGTATCGCGTGTTGAAGAAGGGCGGTCGGCTGGCGATCAGCGATATGGTCACCGATGCGCCGTTGCCGTTGTATCTGCGCAGCGATCCGGCTGCGTGGGCCGGGTGCGTGAGCGGCGCGTTGACCGAGCGCGAGTATCTGGCCCTGGTGCGCGGGGCCGGTTTTCGCGAGGTGCAGGCAGCGCGCAGCCTCAGCGCCGGCCAGGTGGCCGGAGTGACGGTCTACAGCCTCTCGGTCACCGCTTTCAAGTGACAGATTCAGGTGACCGGGCGCGAGCGGCGACTGCCTCAGGATGACGGCCCGGCGCCGCAGCGCACCACCAGTACGGCCCCTCGGCTGAGCCGGGCGATGTTCTCCAAGGTGGGAAACAACGCCCGGCCGAACATCGTCTCCTCACTGTGCCGATCCAGTGGGAGCCCCTCAGGGAAATTGCACCAGATAGGCCGATATGCGCTGCGCGATGTCGTCCCGCACCGCGCGAAACACGGCCAGGACTTCTTCCAGGCTCCCTGTGGCTTTGGCCGGGTCGGGGAAACCCAGGTGCACGCGCTTGCCCCGGCCCAACCACACCGGGCAGTTCTCCGCCGCGTCATCGCACACCGTCACCACCAGGTCAAACGGCGTGTCGCGATATTCGTCGGCCGACTTGGAGCGGCCCTGGTGCTCGATCCCGATCTCGCGTAAGACCTGGAGCGCCAGGGGATGCACGTAGCCGGCCGGTTGCGTGCCCGCGCTGACCGCCTCCCACGCGTCGCCTAGGCGGGCGTTGACGATGGCCTCAGCCATTTGGGAGCGGCAGGAGTTGCCGGTACAAAGAAAGAGCACTTTGCGTTTCATCGCCTAAAAGTTCAACCTCGCTAAGATAATCTGGCAAAAAAGTCGTTTTGTCAAACCCGGCCTACCCGCAGCGCCGACGCAGCGCCTCCTCGACCTTCTTGGCGATGACCTGGGTGACGAAGTGGTAGATCTCCTGCGGGTCGTCCCGCTGCGCCACGGCCAGCATCTGGCGCACCTCGGCCTCTTCCAGGATGACCAGCGTCTTTTCGATGCGCTCTTTGGCCACGGCCGCCTCTTAAACGATGCTCCGCAGCGCGGCCGCGGCTTCGGCGACCTCTTGGGGAGTGTTGAAGAAGCCGGGGCTGAAGCGCAGCGCACCGGCTTCCAGCGTGCCGGCCGTGCGGTGCGCCTGGGGCGCGCAGTGCAACCCGGCGCGCGTCGCGATGTCGAAGACCTGATCCAGCACCGCGGCCAGTTGGTCGGGGATGTAGCCCTCGACTGTCACCGAGACGACCGCGGTGCGCCGCGCCAGCCCGGCCGGGCCCAACACCGTCAGGCCGGGCACGTCGCGCAGCGCCTCGATCAACTGGCCTGTCAGCGCCAGCTCGTGCTCGCGGATGCGTTCGACCCCCTGCTCCAGGACGAAGCGCACCCCCGCCAACAGCCCGGCGATGCCCGCCGCGTTCTGCGTGCCCGCCTCCAGCCGCAGGGGCAGCCCCTCGGGCATCGTCTCCGGCGCCGACTCGGTGCCCGAGCCGCCCTCAATCCACGTCTCCAACGGCACGCCCGGCCGCACGACCAGCCCGCCCGTGCCGTGCGGCCCGTAGAGCCCCTTGTGGCCGGGAAAGGCCAGCAGGTCAATGTGCATGGCCTGCATGTCAATGGGACATGCGCCGGCGGTCTGCGCGGCGTCCACCAGGAAGAGGAGGCCGTGTTCGTGCGCGATCTGGCCGATCTCGGCGACCGGCAGGAGCGTGCCCAGGACGTTGGAGGCGTGCAGCAGGGCGATCAGCCGGGTGTCCGGCCGGATGGCCGCAGCCACGTCGGCCGGGTCGAGCGTGCCGTCGGCCGCGCAGGGGACGGCGGTGAGGGCCACCCCGCGGCGCTCCAGCGCCTTGAGCGGCCGCCACATGGCGTTGTGCTCGATGGACGAGGTGATGACGTGATCGCCGGGCCGCAGCACGCCCTTCAGCGCCATGTTGATCGCCTGCGTGGCGTTCATGGTGAAGGCGACCCCGGCCGGGTCGGGCGCGTGGAAGAGCTGCGCCAGCGCGGCCCGCGCTTCATCGGCGATGCGGGCGGCCTCTTCTTCGCGCCAGTGGCCCCCGCGGCCGGGCGTGGCGCCCACCTCGCGCATGAAGCGGTCCATGGCCTGATAGACCGTTTCGGGTTTGGGCCAGCTCGTGGCCGCGTTATCCAAGTAGGCGCCCATGTTCCGGCTCCTCGGGGTTCGGCGGGATCATGCCGTGGCGCCGCGCAGCGGCGGTCACCCTGGGCACGACCACGGCGTGGAAGAAGGCCACCGCGGCCGCCACGTCTTTGTCGAGCACGATGCGCTTCAGCTCGATGACTTCCGGGGCTTCGAATTCGACCCAGGTGCGCCGCGGCGCGCGTATCGGCGGCGCCGGCCGTTCAGTTGCGGGGTTCATGATGATTTGGCTCCAGGATACAGGGCGTGCAAGTTGATCGTTCCGTTATCCTGGTCTTCTCCGGGCGGTAACATGTCCCGCAGCGCCTGACGTTGCGCGGCGAAGGCCGGGTCGGCCAGTGCCGGGCATTCCTCCGGCCGGTGGCGGCTCTCCAGCAGGCCGAACGCGAACGCCATGCAGGTCACCACGCCGCATGCCCGGCAGTTGGTGCGCGGCAACAGCTCGTACACGTCCAGCGGCCGCGGCACCCGGCGGCCTTCGGGCCGGGGCTGGATCTCGTCCCGCCGCGCCCAGGTCCGGTTCAGCAGGTCGCGCACTGCGGCCAGCAACGCCAGCCCCTCCTCGACGTCGGCCACCTGGGTGATCATCACCTTGTCCGGGTAGAGGGTGATCAGCCCGGGCTTGCGGCGCAGCGTCATCACGCCGCTGAAGGGGTGGTAGCTGACGACGTTGGGCAGGATGGCGTTCAGCAGCGGGAGCACGCCGTCAATGGCCGCGTCGGTCTCGCCGATGACGATGATCTTGCCCGGATCGGCCAGGCACGGCAGGGTGCGCACCAGGGTGATCGTGCCGACCAGCGGGCCGGCGGGGTCGGATGCGTTGGTCATGGACATCGGATGATCCCTTGCGCCCACAGGCAGCCGCCGCAGGTGGGGAACGTGTTGCCGAAGCAGTCCTCTTCGTTGGCCAGGCTGTAATCGCAGCCGCCGCAGAAGGTGCAGGGCGAGAAGTCGAAGGCGCGCACCCGGCGGCGAAACGCGACGTGGTCGGCCGCGTGCCACAGGTCGGACAGTGACTTCTCGGCCAGGGTACCGACGATGTAGGCCCGGCTGTGGCGCTCCCGGTCGTCCAGATAGCTCAGGTGATCGTGCAGCAGCGGCAGGCAGGGGCTGAACGCGCCGTCCCAGCGGACCGCCCCCGCGCCGGCATCTATAAACGGGCAGCGGTTGTTGGCCGCGCCCAGGTTGTTGCCCACCAGGCTGATGTTACGATGGCTGCGCATGACCCGGAAGAGGGCCGGCCCGGTCTCCTCGTCCACATCCATCTTGGGCAGCTCCACGCGCGGGGTCCACACCGAGGGCAGGTAGGTGATATCGTTGAGCGCGCGGTGGTAGAGGATCTCGCGGCGCATCTCTTCGGTGTGGGGCAGCAGGTTGGTAACCAGGTAGCGCGTGGCGCCCAGATGCGCGCCCAGGTTGAGCAGGCGGGGGAGGTCGGCGATGTTGCGGCGCATGGCCACGAACGCGATGCCGATCTCGGGCCGCGGTCGGTGCGCGGGCGGCCGCAGGCGGCCGAAGCGGCCCAGGTTGGCCAGCACGTCCGGCAAGGCCGCGCCCAGGCGCACGTCGGCGTAGCTCTCTGGCCGGGCGCCGTCCAGCGAGACCCACAGCCGATCCAGCCCCGTCACGATCAATTGGCGCGACATCGCCTCGGTGAGCAGCACGCCGTTGGTGATCAGCTCGACCGGGCAGCCGAGCGCCTTGGCCGCGGCCACCATCTCCACGATGTGGGGGTGGGCCAGCGGTTCACCGAACCCGCCGAAGAAGACGGTCGGCGGCGGGGTGAAGGCGCGCAGGCCTTGGAGCACGGCTGCGAAGGTGGCATCGGTCATGTCGCCCAGCGCCTCGTTCCATACGTTGCGGATGCAGGTGCGGCAGGCCAGGTTGCAGCGGGTGGTCGGCTCGATGTAGAGCTTCGCCAGGTGCGTGACCGGCCGGCGCAGGCGCAAGCTGCCGGCTTCCTCTTCGATCTCGACCGGCGCGCCCGGCCCCAGGCCGAAGCGCGCGGCCAGTTCGGCCGGGAAGGCCAGTCGGCCATTGTTGTCAATCTCGGCGTTCACTCGGCCCTCCGGTGCGTCCTTTTTTCTCGCAGTCCATGCACAGGTCGGTCGGCCGGTTCGTCCAGTAGACCAGCCCGCAGCCGGGACAGGCGACTTTGCGCAGGCTGCTCTTGCGTGACGTGCGCCGGGGCCTCAGCTCCGGGGGCAGGTCGGCAAACCCCTCGGTCATGCAGGTGCATTGCGGCACGTGCGGATTTTTCGCTGATTGATCCATTGCGCGAGTTGCTCCTTGATTGAATCGGCAGTTCGAACGGGTTGACGCTGACCCCGTCCACCAGGATGCCGGACGAGGCGCGCAGGTCGTGCTATGCGGCCAGCGCCTGGCCCTCCGGAGATTCCGGGTCAAGGCGTGTGAACGGGATGTTGCGCGTCTGCAAGTATTCCAGCAACGTGCGGCTGCCGGCGCAGCCGCGCGCCGGCAATACGGTGATCTGGCGCCAGGTTGTCATCCCGCATCCTCCTGTCCGTGCAGACGGCCGCCCCGTCGTCCTCGCCCCATCCGCCCCCCCCCGTAAAGTGGATGGCCGTCATGCCAGCCATACCAGGTACAGCCCCACGGCGATGATGATGGCGCCGCTGACCTTCTCCAGCGCGCCGCTCCAGCGACCGAACGCGCGCAACTGCTTCAGCGCGCCGGTGAAGGTGCCGGCCGCCACGATGGGCACCCCGCGGCCCAGCGCGTAGACGAACAGCAGCAGCGCGCCGTAGGCGACCGCGCCCTCGGCCATCACGTAAGTCAGGATGGCGGCCAGCACCGGCGCGGCGCACTGCGAGGCCACCAGCCCCGACACCAGCCCCAACGCCAGCGCGCCCCGCGCGCCGCGCCACCGCATCCGCTGCCGCTGCTCGGCCAGGAAATCGGCGTTGCAGGGACCGATGCTGGTCACCACGCCGCCGGCGAAGACCAGATCAATGCCAGGGGCGAGAGATGCTGGATGACCGAGAAGTCCCAATCCATGTCAGCCCCCCAGCGCCTTCTGGCGCAGGAAGGCGCGGAACGCGTCGGGTTTCATCGCGCCGACGTTTTGCGCGGCCTTGCCGTTCTTGTCGAACACCACGACGGTCGGGATGTAGCGCAGGCCCAGCCGCTGCATCAGCGGGACATTGGCATCGTCGTAGACGTCCACATCCACCAGCGCGATCTGGCCGGCGAGCTCTGGGTAGACTTGATCCACCATCTTCATCATATCAATGCACGACTGGCAGTTGGTCGAATGCATGAAGACCAGGACCGGCTGGCCGGCCGCCAACGCCTGGTCGAGCTGGTCGGCCGGGGAGGTGGGCTTGAACGGCCCGGCCACGGCCGCCGGGTTGCTTGTTGCGGCCGGATTGTTGCCTTGCACGGACGAAAGCGCCACGGCATCCCGTGGCTGTTGTTTCAGCAGGATGATGCCCAGGACGACCACGGCGAGGCTGGCGATCACCAGCACGGCCAGGAACCGGTCCGGCTTTTTGGCCGCCGGTTGACCCTTTGCCTGCGCTCCTGACCTGATCGGGGCGGGCTGGCGCGGCAAGGTGGTGGTTTTGTGTTTCGGTGACATGGGACTATGCGCTCCTGACGGCGCTACACCCGGCATCAGGTCGGTGACCCGCCGAATATGCGTTTGAGTCTATATACGGATTACCGCATATAGAAATATACATGCAGCGCCGTTTTTCCGCTATGAGACATATCATGTCGTAACGAGTGGATTGGCAAATTCGGCCGCGGGGTCGTCCAGCCACGGCCACATGCGGGCCTCGGGGCTGTTCGGGTAACGTTGGATGATATCCAGCATCGCGTCGCGGAACGCGTCCCGCTCCCAGGTCGAGAGGTACCACGCCATCCCTTTGCGGAACAGCATGGCGGCCGCGCGCGGGTTGTCGGGGAAGCGGCTCAGGCCGTCCTCCATCAGCGCCATCACCGCATCGTAGCGGCCGCGGGTCGTGTCCACCGCGGCTTTGGCCAGGCGCAGGACGATGCGAAAATCCTCCGGGCCGAGGTAGCCGTCAGGTGAAAGTATTGCTTGCCCTGCCAGTCCAGCACGTAGAACGAAGGCGTCCAGACGGCGGCCAGTCGCGCCCGGATCTCCCGATTCTGGAGGATGTCCAGGCGCAGGGGCACGAACCAATCGTACAGCTCCGCTGCGACGTCGGGGTCGGGATAGGTCAGCGCGTAGAGCTTCTTGCAGCCCGCGCACTTGTCGCGATGGAACTGCAGCAGGATCGGCTTGTGTGTCTCCCTGGCGGCGGCCACGGCCGCGTCGTACGCGGTGTGCCAACGGCTCCAGTCTACTTCGGGCATGTTGCTTTACTCCGTAGTTATGGGACCGGCCGGCGCGGCCTGCCCGCGGCCGCTGCCGCCCCGGCCCGTGCGGCGGAGCCGGGATGGGCAGCAGGCTGGCGGCTGAGATAACAGTAGAACAGGCTCGCCGTGAGCATCTGGACGATGAAAGCCAGCGCCACCGGCAGGCCGGCCAGCTTGCCGAAGCTGGCGAAGGCCAGCCCGACCGCGATGGGCAGGTTTTTCATGCCCGACGAATAGGTGATGGCGATGCGCTGGCCCGGTTGAAGGCGAAGCGCCCCAGCCAGTGCGGCACGATGAAGCCGAGCGGGAAAATCAGCGCCACCGCGACCAGCAATGATGGCACGAGCGACCAACGCGCCACGATCAGCGGCACGTTGACGTTGCAGACGGTGAACATCAGCAGCACGGCGGTCAGCGCGGAGAGCGCGCGGGCAGCAGCGGCAGCACCGGCTTCACATCGCCGTAGCGATCGGCCAGCCAGCGCGCCGCCATGCCGAGGATGAGCGGGATCAGCAGGATGGCGGCTCAGAGCTAGTCTGAAAAGTCCTGACAGTCGGGCCCAATGTGATGCATGAAGC
>JBBIKA010000141.1:0-11337 GCA_037445695.1 Chloroflexota bacterium | reverse complement strand
CGAACGCGATGACCGGTTTAATTCTTTAACTTTCATGAAAGTGCCTGGCACGTGATTGCCCATTACATCGGCGCCGTCGCCGTGCGACGGCTTGCCGCCCACAGGAAGCCGATGCCGACCAGGGCCGCGATGCCGCCCCAGCGGAACGTCGCGGCCGGGCCGATCAGGTCGAACAGCATGCCGCCCAGGAACGCGCCCAGCGCCGAGCGGAGGCCGAACGACACGCCGGAGAAGACGCCCTGCGCGGTCGCGCCCATGCCGGGCGGCGCGATCTCGCCGGAATAGGCGACCCCGGCCGCCCAACTGGCCGAAAAGGCCAGGCCGTGCAGGAGCTGGATCGGCAGGGCCGCGCGCGGATCCACGATCAGAGAGTAACCGAAGCCCTGCGCCGCGCACGCCAGCAACGAAAGCACCAGCACATTGCGCGTGCCCAGCCGCTCGATCAGCCGGTTCGCGCCGAACCACACCGGCAGTTCGCTGACGGTGGAGACCGTCAGGCAGATGCCCATCAACGTCTTGCTGGCGCCCAGGCGTTCCAGATAGAGGAACAGGAAGCTCATCTCGATGGACATCACCAGGCCACCGATCAGAATGCCGATGAGGAAGGCCGTCCATGTGCGGTTGCCGAGCAGTCGGCGCATCCCGCGCCAGTAGGAGCCGGCGATGGCGCTTCGGCCGACGGGCAATCCGGCCGCGGCCAGCAGACAGCCGAACAGCAGGAGGATGTAGCCGGCAAAGGCAGCCGACATGCCGGCGCGATCAATCAGCCGGCCGGCAAGCGGCGCCGCCAGCCCCCAGCCGACCGCGCCCCACAGCCGCGTCTGGCCGTAAAGGGTACGGCGTTCGCCCAGCATGGCGAGCACCGTGTTGTCAATCAGTGGAATGACCGGCGCCAGGCTGAAGGCGTTCAGCACGACGAACAGGATCAGCCGGCCGAGGCCGGGCATCTGCCAGAGGCCCAGCACGGCGCCCATGCTGCCGCCGAGCGCCAGCAGCAAGAGGCCGCGGTGGCGGCCCGTCGCGTCGGCCAGGCCGCCCCACAGCGGCGCACTGATCAGCGTCACCAGCGGCAGCGCGCCCGACAACAGGCCGATCTGGCCGGCCGAGAGGCCGTTTTGCGCGTAATAGAGCACCATAAACGGCATCAGGCAGGCGCCGGCCGCGAAATAGAAGAAGTAGGCTGCCTTCGGTCGGAGCATCAATCTCAATACGGCGGCTCGGCCGGACCGCTGTAGCCGCACATGCCCATGCGGGGCGAGTTGACCAATGCCAGCAGCATGTCGTCGTGCTCGTGTTCCTCGGCATGCTCATCGCATAGCTCGCCATGCCCCTCTTCACTCTCCATGCACTCGGTGCACAGGTAGGTGGCAGGCCGACCGCACACGACGCACGGCGGCGGCGTGAACTTGTTGCGGGCCATCAGGAAGATCGGATGATCGTTGAGCGGCCGCCCCTCGCGTTGCGCCATGACCTTGATGGTCAGCTCCGAAGTGGTACCGAAGTCATACTCGTAGTCAATTTCCATGCCGGGCTGGAACAGGCGGTTCACTTTGATGTTCAGCGCACGGGCCGACCGGCCCATCCACGGGTCGGGCTGGCGATCGTAGGAGACGCCGTTGATCTCGAACGCGCTGAGGTGGCCGCAACACTCCAGCCAGATGGCGCGCAGATAATCGTCCGGGTCGCGCAAGGTCGCCTCCCCGCGCATCTCCAGGTGGAGAAAATAGCCCATGCCCCAGGCGTCCTGCACATTGAGGTGATAAAGGGTCTGGCGCGGCCGTTCGCTGAGGTCGGCCTGGGCCTGGGCCTCCTTGCGTTTGGCGCACACGGTCAGATGGCGGCCGATCGTGCTCCGGCTAAATTCCCGGCCGCAGAAAACACAATCACCTTGAGTTGGGGTCCTTGCCATGGTAGGCCTCCGTTGTGTGATCCGAATCGGTTCGGGCAAAATCTACGGTCGGCAGGAACTGGGGCGGCCGGCGGACGCGCGTGGCCTGCTCGAAGGCGTGGGCGAATCGGATCAAAGCCCAGTCGCTCCAGGCCCGGCCGATGAACGATAGGCCGACCGGCAGGCCCCAGATGTAGCCGGCCGGCACGGTGATGTGCGGGTAGCCGGCCACCGCGGCCGCGGTCGAGCTGGTGTGCGAGCTGGTACGGCAGAGATAGTCGGTCAACCAGGCCGGACTGCCGGTGACCGCGACGAGAGCATCCAGCCGGTGTTCGTCCAGCGTGCGGTCAAGGCCTTCGTCGCGCGCCAGACGGCGGCACGCGGCCCGCGCCTCCAGATAGGCCGGATCGCTCAGCGGGCCCTTCTCCTGGGCCATGAGCATGATCTCCTGGCCGAAGTAGGGCATCACCTGCTCCCGATGCTGTTCGTTGAACGCGATGACCTCGGCCAGCGAATGGACGGCCACGTCGGGGCCCCGCGCGGCAAGGTAAGCGTTCAGGTCGGCCTTGAATTCGTAGAGGAGCACGGTGAACTCGGGCTCTTCCAGCGCCCGTTCGGTGGTGATGTTCGCCGGATCCACGATCTCTGCGCCCAGCTCGCGCAGGACGCGCAGGCACTCTTCCAGGATGCGGTCTACGGCCGGGTGGAAGCCGCAGTAGTTGCGCGCGACGCCCAGCCGCACGCCGGCCAACGGCCCCTGCGCGGGCCATCGCTGCTCTGCCGATCCCCCTTCTGCGAAGGGTAGGGCGAAGGAAGGGGATTCTCCTGCCCCTCTGGCCCACTCAAATTGGGGAAGGCGGGGGATCAGGTCGTGATCGGCCAGCGCGGCGAGCAGAAGCGCCGCGTCGGCTACGGTGCGCGCCATAGGGCCGGCCGTGTCCTGGCTGTGCGCAATGGGGATGATGCCCGCCTGGCTCACCAGGCCCAGCGTGGGCTTGATGCCGACGATGCCGTTGACGTTCGCCGGGCAGGTGATCGAGCCATCCGTCTCGGTGCCGACCGCGGCCGCGCACAGGTTGGCGGCTACGGCCACGGCCGAGCCCGAGCTGGAGCCGCACGGGTTGCGGTCGAGCGCGTAGGGGTTCTTCGTCTGGCCCCCGCGGCTGCTCCAACCGCTGGTCGAATGGGTCGAGCGGAAGTTGGCCCACTCGCTGAGGTTGGTCTTGCCCAGGATGACCGCCCCCGCGGCGCGCAGCCGGGCCACGATATCGGCATCGCGCGGGGCGATCGAGCCGACCAGCGCGAGGGAGCCGGCCGTGGTCTGCATCCGATCGTGGGTGTCAATGTTGTCCTTGATCAGGATCGGGATGCCGTGCAAGGGCCCGCGCGGGCCGCGTTCACTGCGTTCGGCGTCCAGCGCGTCCGCGATATCCAGCGCATCCGGGTTGACCTCGATGACCGCATTGAGGCGCGGTCCGGCCTGGTCCACGGCCGCGATGCGCGCCAGATACGCCTCGGTCAGCTCGCGCGCGGTGAGCTGGCCGGCGGCCATGCGTTGCTGAAGCTCGTAGATCGTCAGTTCTTCCATGCGATAGACCTCTGCCGTGGGTCGCGGCGGCCCAGGGCCCGGCGGAGCGCGTCCAGCTCGTCGCCGGTCAGCTCGCGCCACCGGCCGGGCGCCAGGCCGCGCAGGGTGAGCGGGCCGATGGCCACCCGGACCAACCGTAGGGTCGGATGGCCGACCGCGGCGGTCATATGGCGCACCTGGCGCTTGCGTCCTTCGCGCAGGACGATTTTAAGCCAGGCCGTGGGGATATCAGCCCGGTAGCGGATGGGAACCGGCCGCGGCGGCAGGTCGGGCTCGTTGGGCAAGAGCTCCACCTCGGCCGGCGCGGTCATCTGGCCCTTGACCATCACCCCTTGGCGCAAGGCGTCCAGGGCCGCTGCGGTCGGAATGTTCTCCACCTGCACGAAATAGGTCTTGGGCAGGTGATAGCGCGGATGGGTGAGCCGATGGGCTAGAGCGCCGTCATCGGTCAGCAGCATCAGGCCCTCGCTGTCGTAATCGAGCCGGCCGGCCGGATACACGCCGGGAACCGGGATATAGCGCGCCAGCGTCGGTCGGTCCTTGCCGTCGGGGTCGGTGAAGCTGGGCAGCACATTATAGGGCTTGAAGAAAAGCAGATAGCGCATGAGATAAGCCCGGCATGAGAGCCAACGTATCGGCATGGGCGCACGGCCGTGCGCCGCGGCGCGCGAAACTCGCCGTGAACAAATCGCCGGAAGGAATTGTATCACAGATGGGGCGGCAATCGAAATCGGCGCCCCAACCCACCACCCTATTTGGAGTTGTTGATCCGTTGATGGCCAGATGGACAATCTTCCCGTGATCACATATAATGAGGTAAATTGTAATCCGATGTTCCTATCCAGACGGCATCGTGCTGTGAGGCATAGCGATGGCTCGACCGCTTAACGATTCACCCTACCTTTACGGCTTTCACGACCCCGGCGGCGAAGAGATCATGGCCGAGGCCGGCATCTTCGGCTGGATCCTTTTCACCGAAGCCATCGGCTGTAATCCCAACGATACGAGCGGCCGAGATTACACGCCCTGGTCCAGCCGCGGCTTCGGCATCCTGGTGCGCCTCAATAACGGTTACGCGCCCGAGGGCACGATCCCGCCGGCCAGCCGCTACGAAGATTTTGCCCGGCGTTGCGCCAACTTCGTGCGCAACTCAGCGGGCGCGCACATCTGGATCATCGGCAACGAGATGAACCATCCCGTCGAGCGGCCGGGAGCCAAGGTCGAAGGAGACCGGCTGATCAACCCGGGCGAGACGATCACTCCCAGCATGTACGCCAACTGCTATCGCCAGTGCCGCGCAGCCATCAAGGCCGTGCCCGGCCATCAGAACGACCAGGTGATCGTCGGCGCCGTGGCGCCGTGGAACAACAGCACGGTCTACGATGGCAACCCGACCGGCGATTGGTGCAAGTATCTCACCGATATCCTCACCATCCTGGGGCCGGCCAATTGCGATGGGATCGCCATCCACGCCTATACCCACGGCGACAAGCCGGAGTACATCTACAACGACTACCGCATGAATCCGCCGTTTCAGAACCGGCAATATCACTTTCGCACCTACCGCGACTTCATGCAGGCCATCCCGCCCAGCATGCGTTCCCTGCCGGTCTATTTGACGGAGACCGATCAGGATGACCCCTGGTCGAATGTCAACAACGGCTGGGTGCAACGCGTTTATGGCGAGATAGACGCCTGGAACAGGACCCCCGGCACGCAAAAGATCCGGGCCGTGATCCTCTATCGCTGGCCGCGCATAGACCGCTGGTACATCGAGGGCAAGGCCGGCGTCATTGAAGATTTCAAAGAGGCGCTGAAACACAAATATTCCTGGGAGAAATACCTGGAGCAGCAGCCGGTGCAGCCGACGCAACCGGTCGCCGAGGTCATCACCTTCCCGCAGACCGGCAAGAAGGCGCAGGGCGCGTTTGCCGCCTTCTACCAGAAGTACGGCGTCGAGATCACCGGCTATCCCATCAGCGACGAATACACTCACCCGGAGAGCGGCCTGAAGACCCAGGACTGGCAGCGGCTGGTGATGGAGGAGTACCCGGCGGGCAGCGGCCAGGTACGCTTGCGGCTGGTGGCCGCGGAGGCGGCCGAGCTGCGTCAAAAGGTGTCCGCGTTGCAACAACAGGTGGCCTTGCTCCAGGAGCAGATCAAAAAGTTGCAACAGGGGGGCGCGGCGCCGGCCGCGCCGCCGATTACCGACATCACGGCCAGTCTGCCGCGCAACCCTGCCGGCTTCTTCAAGCGACCGCCCGGCGCCATCCAGTACATCGTGATCAATCACACGGCCGTCCGGCCCGAGGTCGGCGCGGAGCGGGTGGCCCAGGCCCACATGCAACGGTGGCCGGGCATCGTGGCGCAGTTCTTCATCACCAAAGACGGCGAGATCCAGCAGACGAACCCGATTGACGAAGTCGTCGCGCAGAACCAGCCGTGGATCTACAACGGCATCAGCATCTATGTGGCCGGCAAGTTCGATGACGCCGTGCCGAACGACGCGCAACTGAATGCCCTGGCCGCCCTCTGCGCGTGGCTCATGGCCACTTATGGCCTGCCGATCGAGGCGATCAAGGGCGCACGCGAGCTGATCGTCACCGGCTCGCCCGGCGAACAGTGGATGGCCGGGCAAAACTGGAAGAACATGCTCTTCGAGCGCGTGCGCGTGCAGGCGGTCGCGGTGAAGCCGCCCCCGGCGGCCGGCGACGGCGAGGCCGCGGCGCTGCGCGCTCAGGTGGCGGCGTTGCAGGGACAGATCGGCACCCTTCAGGCCCAGTTGCAGAGCCTGAACGGCCAGCTCCTCAGCCTCCAGGAACGCAACGCCGCGCTTCAGGCCGAGATCGAGCAGTTGCGCAGCCAGGCCGCGGCGGCCCGCATCAACCCGCCCTCGATCAGCGACATCTCTCAACAGTTGCCCCGCACGGCCGGCAGCCTGAAGTCGCGGCCGACCGACCGGATCAAATACCTGGTCTTCAACCACACGGCCGTGGACCCCAGCGTCGGCGCCGATCGGCTGGCGGCCGCGCACCAAAAGCGCTGGGGCGCCATCCTCTATCACTTCTTCATCACCGCCGACGGCACGATCCAGCAGACGAACCCGCTGGACCAAACGGTGGACTTGACCCAGCCGTGGCTGGCCGAGGGGATCAACATCGCGGTCGCGGGCGATTTCACCGCGCTGATCCCCACTGACGCCCAGCTTCAGGCCGCGGCGCACCTGAGCGCATGGCTGCTCCAGGAATACAAGCTGCCGCTCGAGGCGGTCAAAGGGGTCAGCGAGTTCATCGCCACCCAATCGCCGGGCGCGCAGTGGCTCCAGGGCCAGAACTGGAAGGGCCTCTTGCTGGCGCGCATCGCCGACCTGCAGAAGACGGTCGCGCCAGCAGCCGGCACGCCGGCCGACGCCGGCGTTCTATTGGCCCTGCGCACCCAGGTCAGAGAGCTGCAGCAGGCGTTGAATCAGGCGCAGAGCACGATCAACGCGCTCACCGCCGAGCGCGATCAACTGCGCGGCCAGCTCGCCCAGATGCCCAACGTCGCGCAGCTCAACCAGCAGATCCAGACGTTGAACCAGCAGCTTCAGGCGGCCGCGGCCGAAAAACAGGCCCTGACGCAGCAGGTGCAACGTCTGACGAACGACCGGAACGCGCTCGCCCAACAGGTGCAGGCTCTCACCAACGACAAGGCCGCCCTGAGCCAACAGGTCGCCGCGCTGAACGGCCAGATCGAGCCCCTGCAGCAGGCGTTGGCCCAGGCGCAGGCCAACATCAGCGCGTTGACCCTGGAACGGGACCACCTGCAGGCGCAGTTGCAGGCCGGCGGCGACGCGGCCCAACTCAGGCAACAGATCCAGGCGTTGACCGCCCAGCTCCAGCAGGCCGCGGCCGAAAAGGCCGACCTGAACCGGCGCATCCAGACGCTCACGGCCGAAAGGGATGGCCTGACGCAAAAGATCGCCGGCCTCAACCAGACCATCGCCGACCTGCAACGCAAGCTCCAGCAGGCCGGCGGAACCGTGCCGGCCGTGCCGGCCGCGCCGACCGATCGCGTGCCTCCGCCCGACATCCGGGACGTGGTGGACCAACTGCCCAAACACCCGATCAACCGCTACCAGACGCGGTCGCTCGACCGGATCACCCACCTGACGATCCACCACAGCGCGGGGCCGGCCAACATCCCGGTCGAGCAGATCGCCAACTACCACGTCAAGACCCAGAACTGGCCCGGCATCGGCTATCACTTTGCCATCGGGCCTGACGGCACCATCTACCAGACCAACAAACTGGAGACGATCTCCTATCACGCCGGCGTGGTGAACGACTATACGGTGGGCATCTGTCTGGAAGGCGACTTCCAGAGGGGCGTCCTCCCGACTCCGGCGCAGATGCAAAGCGCTGCACACCTGGCGGCCTGGTTGGCGCTGAGGCTCAAGATCCCCCTTGACAACATCAAAGGGCACAAGGAGTTCCCGGAAAATCCGACCATGTGTCCGGGGGATGAGTGGCTGGAGGGCCGCAAATGGAAGGAGATGGTCCACGAGCGCATTCGCGCCATCTGGGACGGCGCGCTCACGCCGCCGCCGAAGACCATCGGCCACTATATGCTCTTCTGGCAGCGGGCCGATGCCTGGGCGCGGGAGGACTATACCGCTGCCCTGAACTACGTGGCGCGCTTCCGCCCCACGCTGGGCTTCTCGCCGGAAGACGCCCGCAACGCCGAATACGTGACGATCGTCGGCGGGCCGTTGGGCGTGCCGCCGGAAACCGAGGAGATGCTCAAGCGCGCCGGTTGCAAGGTGGAACGCCTGGCCGGCCGCGACTTCGCGGACACCAAACGGATCCTCGACGATCTGGCCCAGCGCGGACAGCGGTTCCTGACCTTCAACCTGTAGCCGGCAACCGGAAGCCGCCGGTCGGCTTGCCGTTTGCCCCGGAGGAACATCGTCTTTGTCGGTCTTGTTCAGCGAAGAGCCCTATCTGGTTCGCCTGCCGATCTTCGAAGGCCCGCTCGACCTGCTGTTGCAACTGATCGAACGGGAGAAGCTGGACATCAGCGCGATCGCGATTGCGGCGGTGACGGATCAGTTCCTGAGCTATGTGCAACAGCTCGAGGAGCTGCAGCCCGATCTCCTGGCCGATTTCCTGGTGATGGCCGCGCGGCTGGTATGGATCAAATCGCACACCCTGTTGCCGCAAACCGCGCCTCCGGCCGAGGAAGAGGAGGAAGATCCGGCCGAGGCGTTGGCCCGCCAGCTCAGAGAGTACAAGCGCTACAAGGAGGCGGCCCAGGCGCTGCGCGAGCTGGAAGCGAGCGGCCGGCGCACCTATCCGCGCAGCGCGGGGCCGCCCGAGCGGGAAGCCCGCCTGGCCGAGGGCAGCATCACCCTGGCCGAACTGGTGGCGGCCGCGCGGCGTGCGCTGACGAGCCTGCCCCCGCCGCCGGTGCCGCCGGGGATCGTCACCCCTTTCACCCTGACGATCCGCGACCAGATCGAGCTGATCCGCCGGAAGACGGCCGATGGCCGGCCGGTGACCTTCGACGCACTGCTCCAATCGGCCCGGCAGCGCATCGAGGTCATTGTGACGTTTCTGGCCGTGCTGGAGCTGATCAAGCGCCGCGAGATCAGCGCAGTGCAGGAGGTGCCGTTCGGCGCGATCCTCATCGTGCCGTTGCCCGGCGCAGCGCAGGACGCGGAGAGCGGCGAGGAGAACGGCGCGGAATAATGGAACGGGAGCGGCGTCGTAGCGTTACAATTCGCCAGCGCGGTCGCGCCCTCTACTGACCCAGCGGTTGGGCCAGGCGGGCCCGCAGCCGCCGCAGACGCCATCCGTTGACCAACAGCAGTCCCAGGCTCGCGCCGATCAGGTCCACCAGCAGGTCTTCTACGGTTGCCGTGCGCCCCGGCACGAAATGCTGATGTAACTCGTCGGTCGCGCCGTACAAGATCGCGGCAAGCAAAGCCCACGTCGCGGGCGTCCTGGTTCCCGTGCCGCGCAGCGCCCACCAGAGCAGCACCGCCAGGACGCCATAGGCCAATAGATGGCCGCCGATCTCTTCTACCCCCGGCAGGCCGGGAGCCAGGTCGGGCAGACGGGGCTGGGCCGATAAGAAGAAGATCACCGCCATCCAGGCCGCTACCGCCGTCCAACGCAGGCCGACATGGCCGTACAATCTGTTCCACATGATTCAATCCTTGCTTTGAGCTGTTTGGTAGGCCGCCACCGCCACCGACACCAGCCGCTCCCAGGTGAACAGCTCGGCCACGCGGTCGCGTGCCGTCGCGGCCAACCGTTGGCCGGTCGCGGGATCGGCCAGGAGAGAGAGCACCGCGCGCGCAAAGGCCGCCTCGTCGCCGGGCGCCACCAGCACGGCTGCATCGCCCAGGGTGGCGGGCAGCTCGCCCACCGCGCCGGCCACGATGGGCACGCCGGCGGCCATCAGCTCGAGCACTTTGACGCTGTGTCGGCCGCGGTTGGAGGGCGTGTCGGCCCACGGTACCAGCGCCACCTGCGCGGCCGCCAGCCGATCGGGCAGCGCTTCCGGCTCGATCCAGCCGACCACCGTGACGCCGGGCAGATCGGCCAGCTCGCGTTCCTCGCCGGCCGGCCCGCGGCCGATCACCATCAGTCGCGCCTCGGGCCGGGCGGCATGCACGCGCCGCCAGATGGCCCGCACATCGGCCGGCCGTACGCCGGCAAAGCGCGTGTAGAGGACGGCCGTCGGCAGCCCGGCTGGACCGGGCCCTTCCCGTGCGCGGGCCGAGGCCGGCCGCGTCGCATCTACGCCGTTATGCAAAACAAAGACGCGTTCGGAGGGCGCGCCGAACCCGATCGCCCGCCGACGCAGACATTCGCTCGTTACCGTCCAGGCATCGGCGTGCGAGAGGCCGTAGCGTTCCTGCCAGGCGAAGAAACGCCGCTGAAGCGATGAGTAGCCCGTCCGCGGGTCGTCGTTCCAGCCGCCCGGTCCCTCCCAGTCGTCGCTGTCCATCACCAGCCGGGGCCAACCGTGGTCGCCGCGGCCGGCCCACAGCGCCGCGGCGACCAGGCCCGAAGGGCCTTTCGGCTTGAACGCGTGCACGATATCGGGCCGCCAGGCGCGCACCTGGCCCAACAATTGCCACGCCAGCGCCAGGTGCCATCCTGCGCTCCCCGCGGCGACCCGCGGCAACGTGCAATGGATCACCTCGACGCCGGCGTCGTTCCAGCGCCGACCGGCGTCCTCGGGGCTATCGTAGGGCGGCACGAACACCGCAACTTGCTGACCCAGCCGGGCCAGTTGGCGGGCCAACGGCAACACCCGGGCCCGCGTCGTGCCCTTGGCGCGCAGGCCGAACGGCGCCACCAGGGCAATGCGCCGGGGCTTTTCGAACGGGTTTTCCGTCATGCGTAATGATCGCCCCTTCCGGCGATTTGAGGTGCTTGTCTCACCTGGCCCGCGCCACGATCGGCAGATACATCTTGTGAGAAAAGATCGGTGGGGGCGTGCGCGTCGGCACCGTCTGGTTCAGGCTGGCCGCCTGAGCCTGTTCGGGCGTTGTCCAGGCCACCGGCAGAAAGCCCGCGACGAAGAGTCCGATGAGACAAATGATCAAGGCCAGCGCGAGGCCGCGCGACAGGCCAACAGCCCGGACGGTTGCGCGTTCCTCTGGCCGAGCTGCCATGCCTTCTGTGTCATCAGGCCGATTCATCCTTTTCACCTCCGCGGCAGATGGTAACATGACGATAGGGCTCTGTCAAGGAAGTCGAAGGGGGCCTTGCGGCCATTGGCATCAAGCTAAGGTTGCCAGTAGGCCTGCGCCCGGTCATCACCCTCACCCCTCCCCTTGCCCCTCCCCTCTCCCGCTCGCCTGACG
>JBBIKA010000140.1:6700-11367 GCA_037445695.1 Chloroflexota bacterium | reverse complement strand
ACCGCCGCGGGCAATCCACATAATCCTGCAAATTGCCCTGGCTGAACTGAAACTCTCCCGTTAATCCCATCTCTCCCTACTCCCCAATCCCTACTCCCCCCGTCCTTCCCACCACGTCCGCAGCGCGATGAACGGCACGGCCGGCTGCACCTCGGCGGTGGGCTGGCGGCCGGTGTTCCAGGTGATGATCAGCTCGCGGCGGGCGCGCGTGATGCCCACATAGAGGAGGCGCAGGCGCTCGGCCGCATAATCCAGGCGCGCCTGAGCCGTCGCCTGGCCGGCCGGCAGATAGGGCGCCAGCAAATCTTCCTGGAAAAGAGCCCGAAGCTGCGCCAGCGCTTCGGCGTCCAGGTTGAGGCTGTCGCGAATGAACCACTTCTCCGCGATGTAGCTATCGCCGGGCATGGCCGAGGGAAAGTCGTAGGCGTTCACCGACATTAAATAGACGCGGTCCCACTCCAGGCCCTTGGCCTTGTGCATGGTCGCCACGACGACCTTTCCTTTGTAGAGATCCGGGTCGAAGCCGGTATCGGCATCGGCCAGGCCCAGGAACTTGCGTTCGTTGCGGGCAATGGCGGCCAGCTCCTGGGTCAGCTCCGGCAGTCGCCAGTGCGGATGGCTGCTGGCGGCCTGCTCCAGGGCGACGGCCATCTTGTGCGCCACGGCCAGATCCACCGGTCGGTCGAACAGATCGGCCGCGATGGTCAACACGAGCTGATCAATGGGCAGGGTCACCGCCCCCTGCCATCGGCAGACCAGCTCGCGAAACGCGGCCACCTGCGCGCGCAGCGCCTCGTCGGCGTCGGTCAGCGCCAGCGCATCGAGCGGCTCTCGTTCGAAGCGGGGCCAGAGGAAGTCCTCCACCGTGTGACAACGACGCAACGCGCGCACGACATGTTCGACGCGGCCGGCCGCGGCAGGATCGTCGCGATCGGCCCGGCGCCACACCGCGTAGGCCGTCGCCAGCTTCTTCGGCGAGGTCGGGTCGGCCAGGAACGCCAGGACGTTGCCCAGCGCGCCGGCCGCCTCGCGGGTGGACTGGCTGCTCTTGAGCAGTTCCACCGCCTCGATGCCGGCGTCCTTCAGCGCCTTCACCACGGCATAGCCGCGATCGTTGCGCGGCACGAGCACGGCCACCGTCCAATCGCGATGCTCGGGCAACCAGCGCACCAGCGAACCGACCACCGCCTCCAGCTCTTCGGTCGGAGTGAACTTGCGTGCCACCAGGCGCACGCCGGCCGGATCGTCGGCCGGGTTGGGCTGGGGGTCCCCTTCAGGGGTCGGCTCGATATAGGGGGGCGCGACCAGCGCCTCGCGCACGGCCGGCACGGGATGCTCGCCGCGGGTCCAATCCACCAGGCGGTTTGCCAGAGCGATGATGCTGCGGGTCGAGCGGCCGGAGTTCGGCAACTCCTTCGCCAGCACGCCCGGCTCGGCCAGGAAGCGCCGCAGAAAATCGGGGCTGGCGGTGGTAAACGTCTCGAAGATCGCCTGATTGGGGTCGCCGACGCGGACCCAATTGTCGCCCGCCAGCAACCTGAGGATGCGTTCTTGCAGCCGACTGCTGTCCTGCGCCTCGTCTTCCAGGATGACCGGCCAGCGGTAGCGCAGCCGTTTCAGGTATTCTCCGTCGAGCTCGAGCGCGCGCAGCGCCAGGCGGATCAGGTCATCGTAATCCACCCCGCCGCGATAGTTCAACCCGCGCTCGTAATCGGCATAGATGGCCCACCCCATCTCCAGGAGGGGCAACGGTTCGGGCCGGCGATCCAGCTCGGCCCGGATCAACTCGGGGGTCTTCTGCATGTCTTTGGCGAGCCGAATGAACTCCTGCGCAATGCTCACCACGACCGACGGCCACTGTTCGCGGCGCAACCAGTCGCGCTTGCGATCGTCCAGGTCGTCCCGCAGGAAGAGGTCGGCCACTTCGGGATGGGCCGCGGCCCAGGCTTCGGCCGCATCGGTCAAGATCTCGTTGGCCGTGCGCTCGTCCACGATCTGGAAATCGTCCGCGAGGCCCACCAGGCCGGGCCGCTCCCGCACGATGTCGTGCGCCAGCCCGTGCAGCGTGCGCACCCGATAGCCCACGTGCGGCAACAGGCCGCGCGCGGCCACGAACTCATCTACCCGCCGCGCGAAGTTGTCCACCGCCGCGTTGACGAGGGTGACGATCAGCACCTCCTGGTCGTCGGCCAGCCGGCCCGAGGCGACGATCTCGGCCGCCAGGGCCGCCAGGGTATGCGTCTTGCCGCTGCCCGGCACCGCCGCCACGCCCATGTAGCCGCCGCGATAGGCCAGGACTTCGCGCTGTTTGGGACGCGGAATAAACATCGGCGCTCAGTTAACCTCCCGCAACACGCGCTGCACCGCCTGGAGGAGCGGGCCGCGCTGTTCGCTGCCGGTCTCGCCCAGCTCGCTCAGGCCGAGGTGGACCTGCGCGCGGCACCGGCGCAAGAGGCCCACCACGAGCGCGGCCAGCGCCTCTTGCCGCGCCGCATATTCATCGGCGTCGGTCCAGGCGGCGCCGGCCGGCCAGCGCCGGCTGAGCACATACGGATGGGTGAGGGGCTGATAGAGACGCTCCCACCATCCCATGCCCCCCACATCTAGCCAGAACTGATGCAACACCGGCCGGTTGCTCATCAGAAACGTGTGCGCCGGGGCCAACAACACGGCGTCCTGCGGCTGGCGCTGCCAGCTACGCACGTATTGCGCGGCCACGACCCCCTCCTGCACCATCTGCACGTACTCACGGCCGAGGTCGTCGGCGGCGGCCTGGCGAAACTTGCGCGCCGATTCGATCAGGTTGGCCGCGATCTCGCCGGCATCGTAATTGCGATGGAAGCCGTAGCCCGGCTGCGAGAGGAGCTCGCCGAACAGGCGGCTGAGAAAATGATCGAAGCCCGCCGCGGCGGCTGCGCCGGCCTCGCGGCGTCGGCCCCCGGCCCCGCCCCAATCGGAGGAAGCGGTGGGCCGGCGGAGGTACTCGGCCTGCGCGGCGAGCCAGGTGCGCAATCCCTCGTAGCGGCCGCCGAACAGGAACGTGATCCGTTCTTGCATGGCCGGCTCGATGTCGGCGAAGGGCAGGAGCACCGGCGCGGGGTCGCGCACCCGATACGCGATGGCGGCCAGCAGATGCGCGCGCACCAGATCGAGCCCTGCGATCGCGAGCATCAGCGCGTGTGCCACGTCGTATTTGGACGGCCGGATGTCCCAGTGTGGATGGGCCAGGGCAGCCAGCGTCAACAGGCATTGCGTTGCCGGTTCCTCGGCCAGGGTGCGCGAGGGCCGATGCGAGCGCACCGGGATGCCGCGCGCCTCCAGGCGCACCGTCAACGCAAAGCGCAGCGCGCCGGTGAGGAAGGGCGCCAGCACCGCGATCTCGCCGGCCGGCACGCCCTGCTCGTGCACCAGCCGGCCGATCTCGTCGGCCACCCAGTCGAGCATCTCCGGGTGATAGCGATGGGCGCGAAACTCCAGCGCGGCCCGCGGCGAGGCTGCGATCGGCGCCGGAGGAGCCGCCGGCCGCCCCTCTGGCCCCAGCTCCCCTGACTCCCCAGTTTGGGGAGGAACGGGGGGTCGGAGGGATGAAGGTCTGATGGCGCGGGCCAACGCTCGACATAACGCTTCGACGGGCGGCGAAGCCACCAGCGACCCGGCGAACACCAGCCGCTCCGCGCACAGCTCCTTCAGGCGATACGCGCTTTCGGGGTCGGCGCCCAGGAAGCGGCGATTGCCGGCGTGCCAGTCGTACACGAGCAGCGCGGAACGACAGGACGGCAGCCAGGCGGCCAAGATGTCGTGTGCGACCGGCGTGTCTTCTTCGATGTTGTCGGCGATGATGTGGGTGTAACGGCCGATCAGGTAGCTGCGACAGGCCGGCAAAGGCCACAGGTGGCCGGCGAAGAGCTCGTACTGGAGCGAAAAATCGAGCAGGTTGTGGGCCAAGCAGTACGCGCGAAAGCGCTCCGCGCATTCCTGTGCCTCGTCGTACACGCGGGCCTGGCTCGCCTCGCCGATCCAGGCGACCTTGAGCCGGGAGGCGATCTCGGTGTGGGGGAAGCCGACCACCGCGGCCTTGTTGAGATTGTCGAGGATCTGGCTGTAGAGGCGGTTGCGGTCCACCCGGATCGAGTCGAAGTAGCCTTCGTCCAGGAGCGGCCGCACGATGCGCGCCATGTAGTACTGCGCGGTCTCCAGCGTGAGAAAGGTCGGCGGCCGGCCGGGATCGAAGCCGGCCGGCCCGGCCACCTGCGGCCAGAACAGCTCGATCATGCGCTGGGCCAGGCCGCCGAGCGTGACGATCGTCACCTGGCCGCCGGCGGGCGCGGTGGGTTGGCGCAACGCAGCCGTGTAGGGTCCCGCCAGGGTGCGCTGGGGCGTCAACACCAGGATCGCCGGCCCGGGCACGCCGTCTGCCAGCCAGCGCAACAGGCGGGCCACGGCCGCGGTCGTCTTGCCCGCGCCGGCCGGCCCTTCCAGAAACACGGTGCGGTCGAGCGGCAAGTCGGCGCATTGCCTTTGCTGTTCGTTCAAATGGAGCGCGGCCATCTTGTTCACTTCTGTTTGGGCGGTGTGGGCTTCAGCCCGCCCGTCTGCGGGCTGAAGCCCACACCACATCTTGCGGCCTGAAGGCCGCGCCACATCTGGACGGCCGATCAGCCCTTGGC
>JBBIKA010000140.1:0-6600 GCA_037445695.1 Chloroflexota bacterium | reverse complement strand
CACATCTTGCGGCCTGAAGGCCGCGCCACATCTGGACGGCCGATCAGCCCTTGGCGGCCGCCAGCTCCCGATAGATCAGCGTCCACGCAGCCGACTCGAAGACCAGCCACAACCCTTGCAGGAACACCGAGGGCACGAGCACGATTACGGCGAAGAGCGGCAAGCCCACGGCCACCGCCCAGCCGACCGAGTGCGTCAACGTGTGCACCGCCAGGCCGATCCCGCCGCCCACGGCCGCGGCCACGGCCACCACAGCCGCCAGGATCACCAGGAACACCAGGCCATAGCCCAGCCCGATGGCGAAGAGCAACAGCCACATCACGGCCACATCTTTCAGGCGCCTGCGCGCCAACGCATAGCCCGTCGCCAGCGCCTGGCCAACCCCGCGATCGGCGAGCGCGATCTCGCGCGACCAGAACTGGGCGAAGATGCCCAAGACGACGCCGATCACGATCAGGGCCAGGACGATCACAAGTTCGGCGCCGATCGTGGCCAGCACGCCGAACACCTTGACCGCCGTCTGATCGCTCAGCAGGAACAAGAGCGGCGTCGCACCGAGCGCCAACAGGAGCAGGGCGACCAACGCGAACGGCAGCCAGACGACCAGATCGAGCAGGAAGAGCCGGAAGGTGCGCCGGCTCCAGCCGAGCTGCAGTCCTTCCCGCCAGGTCGGCGCGGCCGCCGTGGCCTCGATCTGATCCACGCTGCGATAGAGCGCGGCGCGGGCGACGTAGTTGACGATGATCGCAACGATCATCAGGACGAAGAGGAGACCACAGCCGGCCAGGATGATGGGCGCCAGCGTCGGCCAGTCCACGCGGCCCAGCCCCAGGCGGTCAAGGCCGGGGAACGGCCAGCCGCCCATATCGCCGCCCCCGCCGCGCCAACCGGTGCCGCTTCCGCTGCCGCTCGTCAGCGCGAGCAGAATGCCGAACAGCCACAAGACCTTGTAGCGCCGCGTGATCTCGTAGGCACGCTTGATGAGTTGGGTGTAATTCATGATCGGCTCCTCACCATGTTTGCCCTTTGGCATTTTGGCCGGTCTTGCGGCCGCTTCGCTCGCCGCAGAGACGCCGGGAATGGCCTGAACTCTAGGCCCCTGCGATGTGTTTCCTCTTACATGAGTGTACCATCTTTAGCCAAACTTCTCAAGCTGGAAGCCCGGTCAGGAGCGGAGGCGAGAGGGACCATGCCCCTGAATTCCCTTTCGGGCAAAAGTGTGCTAAAGTAGACTCATCGGCTCCCATCGAGCTGACTCACCTTACATCGAGGCCTGCCATGTCGCGGATAGAGATCGCTCGTGCTTATTTCGCTCAAAATTTCAGTTGTTCGCAGGCCGTAGCGGCTGCTTTTGCGGCCGATTACGGCCTGGATGCGCCGATCCTGTTGCGGATCGCAGCCCCTTTCGGCGGGGGCGTGGCCCGTTCGGGCGATACCTGCGGCGCGGTGAGCGGCGCGCTGATGGTGATCGGCCTCCGATACGGCATCACCCAGCCCGATCCGGCCGCCAAAGAACGGACCTACGAACGCGCTCAGGAGTTCATCGCGCGCTTCCGGGCCTGCAACGGCGCCGTGCACTGTCGCGATCTGCTCGGCTACGATTTCGCCACCCCAGAGGGCCGGGCGGCGATCCGCGAACACAAACTGACGCACGTCGTCTGCCCGCGCCTGGTCGAGAGCGCCGTCGCGCTTCTGGAGGACCTGCTGGCAGTTTGACAAGCAGAGCAGATGTGTGTATACAGGATTTTGGAAACGTATCGTTAGAGAAATTCGATCGCGGAGGGACAATTGGCGATTTCCTGGCCATGGGCAGCGAAGAGAAAGTCGAAGATCGTGTGGATTGACCTGGGCGACCTGGGCGATCTGGTCCATCCCAACGGCCCGCACGAGCAATGGCAAGATCACGGCCTGGGGCTGTTGCGCACCATCCTCAAACAGAACGGCATCGAGACCGATCTCGTCTCGACGCGGGCGGTCACCGCGTGGGAGCAGCTACGCAAGCAGCTCGTCGGCTACGACATGGCGATCATGAACGTGCGGAGCTACACCTTCCCTTCGGGCCGCAAGGCCGCGCAGTTATTTAAGGAAGTGAACCCGCACGGCATCGTGCTGGCGGGCGGCATGCACGCCACCGTAGCGCCCGACGAGATGTTGGAGGTGCCCGAGTTCGACCACATCTGCCAGGGGCCGGGCGAGAAGGTGATCGTTCCCCTGGTGCGGGATCCGGCCGCGTTCCCGCGGCTCTTCCAGGGGGAAGGTGCCAGGTCCATGGCCGAATGGCCGATGATTGATCGCACCTTGTGGCCCAAGCCGGCCAACTGGCAGACGCGACGGCGCTTCAAATGGCACTGGCCGTTGGAGCCGGAATGCGGCTGGGGGCCGGGGCCGGTTGCGACCATCCTGACCAGTCGGGTGTGTCCGTGGCAATGCGTCTTCTGCAACGAAAACTCCTACATCCCGAACATGGGGCGGAGGCCGGTAGATGCGGTCATTGACGAGCTGAACTATCTGGACAAGACCTACGGCGTCGGTTCGGTCGTCATCCACGACTCGATGTTCTTCCAAAACCCGACCTGGCTGAAGGAATGGATCGAAAAATACCCGCGCAAGACCAAGAACTGGACTTACTGGGCGGCCGGCCGCGCCGACACCGTGCGCCAGTGGCCCGATCTGTTCGAGGCGCTGGTGCGGGAGACCAACTGGAAGCTCATCTCCATCGGCTTCGAATCGGGCAGCGATCGCATCTTGCGCCTGCTGAACAAGGAATGTACCGAAGAGGACAACTACTTCACGATTGACCTGGTGAATCGTCTCGGCGACGAGATGGAGCGCGCCGGCCAGGAGCCGCCCAAGTTCTGGGCCAACATCATGCTCGGCATCCCCGGCGAGACGCCCGAAGATGCCTTCAAGACGATGCGCATGCTCAAGCGCATGAAGCGTGTCTTTCCGTCCATTTCGTACTACGCGCCTTATCCGGGCTCGGCGCTCGGTTTCCAGCTCATCGCGGAGGGGAAGAGCTTGATGTCGAAGGAGAACTATCACCGCTTCCCGGACGATGAGAAGGTCAAGGGCGTGAACTATGCCTTCTATCGGGAGCTATTGGCCGGCAAATACGATGCTGAGGTGAATCGGGGCCTGACCCCGGAGGAGCAGCGCCGGGGCTATCAGGGCCTGTATGCGCAGGCATTGGTGAAAGCATAGGTGGGCAGATGAGCAGCTTCAGCAATCCCCATTTCATGTATCTGTTTGCCCTGAAGAACGGCAAGAAGAAGCTGGCTTACGGCCAATCGCCGGAAGATGCACTGGATATCCTGCGGATCCGTCTGACGCCCGAGGAGATGGAACAGATCATCCCGACGGAATATATCCGCATCAATCAGCGCGAGCTGCAGAAGTACGTGCGGGATCTCGGCTGATCGGCGGCGTTCCCGCATGACCGCCCTCTCCTCTCCCCCTACCCCCTCCCCTCTCCCAAACTTGGGAGAGGGGAGGGGGCGAGAAGGAGCAAGCAAAGGGGGTTTGGAGGCGGCGGCGAAGCCGCCGCCTCCAAACCCCTTGAACTTCTCCTCCCCGCTCCTGGCCTTCGGCCAGGAGCGGGGAGGATATAGGTCATTATGCCGATGGCCGGTCAAGTTGCCGGAACGCGGGAAGCGGAGTATAATAACGATCTGTGTGTGCTCGCACAAAGATATCACCAGGGAAGGTTCCAATGATCGTTACAACCAAAAAACTGTTCGAACTTGCCTATGGCAAGTATGCGATCGGTGCGTACAACATCAACAACCTCGAACAATGCATGGGGCTGTTCCGCGGCAACCTGGACAGCCAGGCGCCCTTCATCATCCAGATCAGCAAGGGCGCGCGTTCGTACACGCACAAGGCCATGCTCGAGGCGATGATCCGCACCGCTAACGAGATCTTTCCCGAGGCCGTGTTTGCCGTCCACCTGGACCACGGCGACGAGAAGACCTGCATGGATTGTATCGAAAGCGGCTTTTATAGCTCGGTAATGATTGACGCCAGCCATGAACCGTTTGAGAAGAACATCGAGATCACCCGGCGCGTGGTGGAGGCGGCCCATGCGCGCGGCATCGTGGTTGAGGCGGAGCTCGGCCAGTTGGGCGGCGTCGAAGAGCACGTCTCGGTGGCCGAGGCGGACGCCAAGTTGACGGATCCCAAACAGGCGAAGGAGTTCGTCGCACGCACCGGCTGCGACTCGCTGGCGTGCGCCATCGGCACCAGCCACGGCGCCTACAAGTTCACGGGGAGCCAGGGGGTGCGCTTCGACGTGTTGGCGCAGATCCAGAAGGAGCTGCCGGGCTTTCCGCTGGTGATGCACGGTTCGAGCTCGGTGCCGCAGGAAGAGGTGGAGCGGATCAATGCCGCGGGCGGTCGGATCAAGGGCGCGCGGGGCGTGGACGAGAATCAGTTCAAGCGGGCGGCCGAGCTGGGCGTGACGAAGGTCAACATTGATACCGATGGCCGGCTGGTGTGGACGCGCGTCCACCGCGAATTCTTCCGCGATTTTCCGGAGAAGTTCGATCTGCGCGAGCCGGGCAAGATCTTCATGGCCGAATACGCCAAGTTCATCGCGCACAAGAACGAGAAGCTGGGCAGCGCCGGCCAACTACCGATCGTGCGGGCCGCGCTGGCCTGATCGCGCTCCATCCGCACGCCGATCCGGCGTGCCGGAGCCGCGTCCCATGTGACGCGGGCTTCAGCATCCCTCACCCTTTCCTCTCCAGGCCTTCGGCCAGGAGAAGAAAAATCATGAGGGTTTGGAGGCGGCGAAGCCGCCGCCTCCAAACCCCTTCTTTTTTCCCCTTACAGCAAGATCATCGCCGCCACCCCCGTCATGGCCACGAGCGTGCCGGCGACCGCGCGCCACGTCACCTGTTCGTGGAGGACGATGCGCACCAGCGGCAGCGAGAGCACGGGCGTCATGGCCATCAGCGTGGAGGCGATGCCGACGCGAGAAGACTGGATCGCGATCATCGAGAACCAGACGCCGAGGAAGGGGCCGGCGAATGCGCCTCCGAGCAAGGCGCGCGCGGCCACGCCATCGCTGCCCACCCGACGGATCGTGCGGCCGGCCTCGCCGCCGGCCGCGGCCCACAGCCACATGAAGGCGGCTGCCAGCGACATGCGGATCATCGTGGCCGAGAGGGCCGGGAAGCCGCCGCTCAGGCCCGGCTTGGCGATCACCAGATTGGCGGCCTGGCACAGGGCCGAACCGACGCCGAAGAGGATGCCCAGGGCGTATTGGCGGCCGGAGCCGGGGCGGGTGGCGATCTTGCGGCCGCGTTCGAGCACCACCCAGGTGACGCCGACGAGCGCGACGGCCATCGCGGCCAGTTCGAGTGGGCTCAGCTTTTCGCCCAGGAAGGCCCAGGCGAGCGCGGTGCTGAAGACCGGGGCCAGCGAAAGGAGCAGGACGCCGATGCGCGGGCCGACGAGCAGGTAGCACCGAAAGAGGAGCCCGTCGCCGATCACCAGGCCGATCAGCGCGGAGAGACCCAGCCACCAGAAGCGAAACGGTTCGGCGGTGGCCGGAAACGGCCGGCCGTAGAGGGCCCAGTGCATGCCGCCGACGAGCAGCACGGCGAAGGCCAGGCGCACGCGATTGACGACCATTGCGCCCACATGGCGGCCCGCGATCGTAAAGAAGAGCGAGGAGAAGGACCACAGCGTAGCCGCGGCGAGGGCGGCCAGCTCACCCAGATAAGCATTGTTCAACGAAGCAATTCCTCCGGCGCAGGTCTGGGGGAGATTGTATCACAGGGGAGCGCCAGAGGCGCAAACGGCCGGCGGCGAGGTCCGCGTGCCCGAGGCGAGAGAACGCTGCCCGTCAAATTTGACGAAGCAGCCGATCTATGATAAAAATAAATCCGTCGAACGGCATACAATGGCGTGTGTCGGGAAGACAAGAGGGGACGTAGTGTAGCGGTAAACATGCCGGCCTGTCAAGCCGGAGATCGCGGGTTCGAACCCCGTCGTCCCCGCTCTTTTTTGAGTCGTTGTGGTCTCACCGCCGCCTCGTATATCTCGGAAGGCCGAGATGCACGAGGCGGTTTTATTTGCGTTCCCACTATCAGAGCTGCACTGCCGTCGTACCGCGCTCTGATCGAGGCTCCTATCCGGCCGCGTGGCCTTCTCACCTTCGCCCCCGACTCTGCTTGCCCTTCTGTATAGATATGATATAGTAATTGGATAGATCACGGATAGTCGTCTTTTGCTATACTGAATTCGCGACGTTTGGGCTCTTGAGCCCCGTAGTTGGCAAGGCGTAGAGAACCTGGTTTCCTCCGGCGGATTCAGACGCGGTGTTCATCGTGATTGGTGCAAGCGATTCCAGCAGAGACGGGCCTGCTCGACGGCCCAACGTCGCGACCAATCGCGGGGGCATATTTCGCTGTATCGTCCTCTTGATCCCCGTAGCAAAGGCTTTCTTTTTGCATCCTGGAGTTTTGCGTTGAAGAAGATCGCGACGAAAGGCTCGTCCGACCGCAAACGCGGGCGATGCATGCGTCGTTCCTACTGTGGCAAAACGTTGGTACGTCTGATAGTTTAGGCGCATCTCATCAGCTCATTACCATAAGG
>JBBIKA010000139.1:0-11492 GCA_037445695.1 Chloroflexota bacterium | reverse complement strand
GTGACCGTGGCCGTGCTGGACGATGGCATTGACCCGGCCCATCCCGACCTGCTGGGCACCCAGAAGATCTACTCCGGCACGGCGACGGCGTACAACGGCTGGCCCTACGTCTTCAGCCCGCTCTCGATGCTGCTCTACGCGCTTGATAACATCTATGGCACCACCTATGTCGCTGACGGCTATCCGAGCATCCATTATGTGGATACGAGCACCCGACCTGCGTTGACGCCATGCGGCGCCGGCATCTCTTGCTTCAAGTACACGCCGCTGATTGACTACGGCGTGCTCGGCATCGAGCACACCTACGTCGTCTCCAACACCATGACCCGCAGCGGCATCGTCCACGTGGGCACGCATCCCGACAACGACCTGCGCGACTTCCTCTGGGGCGAGAAGGTAGCCGTCTTGGTCACCGATCCCAACACGCCGGGCGTTTACGACACGGTGTATGTGGACCTGGACGATGACTACGACTTCCGGGACGAGAAGCCGCTTACCCGCGCCGACGTCAACGATCCGGCTACGTATAACAACATGATCGCCTACCGGGACATGGACGGCGACGGCAAGGCCGATATCTCCGGCGGCGCCCTCTACTTCATTGCCGATGGCGCCACCCCGATCCCGGTATTCGACTGGATGTACGGCCTCCCCTTCGCGCCCGGCAACGGCGACCTGGTCGCCTTCTCCGGCTCCACTTTCGACCGCGCCTACAGCCACGGCACCCAGTGCGCTTCCAACATCGTCGGCCAGGGGCGCACCGATGCGATGTTGCCCACCTTCTCAGACCTGCCCGGTGACGGCAAGCCGGCCGGCGCGGTCTTCGGCATGGCCCCCGGCGCAAAGGTGGTGAACGTCTCCGACATCTACTACAACTTTGACTCCTCCATCATTGACGCCTACATCTTCGCCGCCGTCGGCTATGACGCCTGCGACCAGACGGGCTATGACCTGATCGGAGGCGGTGCCTGCTCGGATTCCGACGGCATCCAGATCACGACCAACTCCTACGGCTCCAGCGCGCAGGATAACGACGGCTGGGAGTACGAAGGCCAGGTGGTCTCGCAGTTGCAGCGCTGGTGGGCGCCCTATCTGCAATTCCTCTTCTCTACCGGCAACGGCGCGCCGGCCTATGGCACGACCGCGCCGCCTCTGCCGGCCACCGGCATCGCGGTCGGCGCGTCCACCGAGTTCGGCTCCACCGGCTGGGATTCGATCACATCTACCGAGCAGATCATGAACAACGATGTGATCCCGTTCTCCAACCGCGGCCCGAGCGCGCGCGGCACCAACGGCGTGGATGTGGTGGCGGGCGGCGCCTACGCGGCCGGCGCGGAGGAGCTGAACTACTACTCGGTGAGCACCTGGGGCTTCCCGGACGGCAACCGCTCCTGGGTCTCCTGGGGTGGCACCAGCCGCTCGGCCCCGGTTGCCGGCGGTGTGCTGGCGCTCATCTACCAGGCCTACAAGAAGGCCACCGGCGACTGGCCCACGTTCGACGTGGCCCGCGGCCTGTTGATGTCGTCGGCGACCGACCTGAGCTACGATACCCTCAGCCAGGGCGCCGGCTCGGTCAACGCCGATCGCGGCACGGCCGTGGCGGGCGGCCATTACGGCCTCTTCGCCATGCCGGCCGAGTGGAACCCCGGCAACTACCGCGGCAACAATTGGCCCGGCTTTGCGCACATCGCCTACCCCGGCGACACCTTCACCACCACCATCAACGTGATGAATCCCAGTACCACGACCATTGATGCTGTGGTGAGCGACGCCGAGCTGAAGCTGATCGACGCACGGGAATTTGACTTCACCGTCACCCCGCAGATGGTCGCCGCGGAGAGCGCCTACGGCAGCGCGAACCGGGACAACTTCTATAAGGCGTTCAACTTCTTCATCCCCATCACCGCCACGGCCGGGATGGATCCTTCGTGGTACAACGTTCCCATTCCCGCCGGCACCGACCTGATGATCGTCCGCCAGATCTATCCCTATAGCCAGTTTGACGTCAACGGCGACTACACCTGGGACCAGCGCTTCTACCTGACCGTCTACAACTGGGAGGACGTCAACGGCAACGGAAAGGTCTGGGAGGACAAGAACGGCAACGGGGTGGTGAACTTCATCAACGACCCCACCACCTGGGGCGAGCAGGCCGACGGCGCGATGGAACTGGCCTGGGACGACCCGCGCACCGAGCTGGATCGCTGGGAGTTCGGCCGCTTCGGCTACAACCGCCCCGGCGGCAACTCCTACGAGATGTGGGTGCACAACCCGCTGGACCGGATGCGCGACGGCCTCTTCATCGGCGTCCGCCACCTCTATAACGCCAACGCGACCGATATCACGACCACCCTGTCGTACCGGATCGAGTTTTACCGGAAAGAGGATGTGCCGTGGCTGAACCTCAGCACGGGTAACCTGAACGTGGCGGCCGGCGGCACGGCCAACTTCGTGGCCACCGTCAACGTGCCGAACGACATGCCCCCCGGCATCTACCAGGCCGGCATTTACATCGCCGATCCGGGCACTGCCGGATACGAACCCAACACCACGGTCATCCCGGTCGTGCTCAACGTGGCCGCGCCCTTCACCGATAGGATGCAGTTCGGCGGCGCCGCTTCGGCTCAGTACGACGTCGACCGCCCCTACAACAACGGCGTGGTGCGCGGCTTCTTCGACTGGACCTGGCGGGCCGAATCCGGCGACTGGCGCTTCTTCTACTCCGATGTAGCCGACGGCGCCTACCCGGCCGGCACCAAGTTCATCGTCAAGGACGAGTGGAACTCTGCCGCGCCGCACACCGATATTGACACCATCGTCCTCGGGCCAACCCCCACGTCCCTAGGCAGCGGCTGGTATGATGGGCCCGAGCCCTCCTTCTACGGCCCCTATGTGTTGGATACGGTCGCCAAGAGCCCCAACACCAATGCCAGCGCGGGCATCTGGCGCTTCAATACCTCCAGCGGAGCCAATGAGGACTGGGTCACCGGTCCGATCACGAACGGCCTCCATGCCTTCCTCCAGCACAACGTGCTCTATGAGGGCGACAAGTTCGATGTCGTCTTCACCAAGACGATCGGCACGCTGGTCGAAGACATCCACGCCTTCAACATCAACACCTACCTGGATGCCGGCGTGGTCGGCACGGCCACGTTGACCTCGACGTTGGCGTTGAACGGCTTGCAGGCGACGGGCTTCCTCATCGCGCCGCAGACCACCCGGTTCGTCAGCGAGCCGTTGTCGTTCACCGGCTCCGGCACGATCGAGTGGACGTACCCCTTCACGCTGACCAACGCCTACTCGCTGGATATCCGTACCTCCAGCGCCAATATCCCTGACCTGGATCTCTATCTCTATCGCTGGACGGGTACCGCATGGCAACAGATCGCTTCTTCGGCCGGCGCCAGCGCCGCCGAACGGATCACGCTGGCCCGACCGGCCGATGGCCGATATCTGGTGGCCATTGACAACTACTCGGGCCCGGCCGGCACCTTCAATCTGACCATAGATGTAGGGATAAACGTGGGCGGCATTGCCGTGTCCGGTGCTCCATCTACGCCGGTGCCGGCCGACACGCCGGTGGCCCTGGGCATCTCCTACAACTATGCGATGCAGCCGGGCGTCTGCTACGATGGCCTGGTCCTGATCGGACCGCCGGAAGCGCCGACCCTGAAGGAGATCTCGCTCAGGATCTGCCGGCAGGCGTCCAGCGCCGGCATCGAGAAGACGGTCAATTACGCGACCGCCTTCCCGGGCGACCAGCTCCGGTACACGATCAAGCTCTTCAACTACAACGATCCCGCGGCCACCTTCCGGCTCACCGATCCGATCCCGGCGGGCACGGAGTTCGTCGCCGTGACCAACGCCTCCTACGACGCGGTCAACAACCGCATCGTCTACGAGGGTGCCCTGCCGGTGTCTGCTGTGGTGTCGGATACGGTGCTGCCCTCGCGTGAGGTGCAGTTGACCGTGCGCATTGCCGATATGGCGGCGGCCGGTTCCTGGATCACCAACACCGCTTCGCTGGTGGCCTCGCACGCGCTGCCGCAGGAGACGCAGGCGGAGCCGGCGGTCACGGCTAGCGCGACCACCCACATCGGCGCGGCGGCCTTCGCGACTTCGTTCAAGGAGGCGCCGGCCGTGGTCCGGGGCGGCGACCAGTTCGTCTACGCGGTGCACGTGATCAACTCCGGCGATGCGCTGACGGCCGTCACGTTCACCGATACGCTGCCGGCCGGCACGACCCATGTGGATCATTGGTCCGATCCGCCGTCGGCGTACTACGAGTTGGTCAGCGCGAGTACCGTCCGCTGGTCGGGCAACATCGCGCCGGGCGAGGAGTGGGTCTTCTACGTGAAGGTGCAGGCCGATACCGCGGCAGCGCTGTGGGGCACGACCATCACCAACACGGCCACCCTCACCTGGGACGGCAACCGGCTGGATGTGGCCTCGCAACCGACCCTCATCCTGCCGCCCTATAGGACGTATCTGCCGCTCATCGCGCGGTAAGATAGCGGCCCGGCAAGGCGCTCGCGCGGGCGCCTTGCCGGTTGCAGTCAGCAGGGAAGGTCTGGGACAAGCCGCCCGGCGGCTTATCCCAGACCTTTGTTTCATCTGGGGATGTAAGGGCTATGCGCTATCGCGTTTTCCTGGTGCTCCTGTTGTGCGGCCTGCTGGCGAGCGCGGTCGGGCCGCGCGTGCGGGCCATGTCGGCCGCCGACGCCGCAACAGCGCCCGCGCGCACAGCGGCCGGCCCGGCCGCGGGGGCCGAGATCTTCTTGCGGCTGCGCGCGGCGGTGTTCGATCCCCTGGCCGGCGAGCCGGACATGGGAGAACCCCTCCGCCGCGCGGCCGATCCCGGCCGGCCCGGCCTGTTTCTGGTGCAGTTCATCGGGCCGGTCCATGACGCCTGGTATCAGGCCATGCGTCGGGCCGGGCTGGAGGTCGTCACCTACATCCCCGACTACGCCTATCTGGTCTGGGGCGACGCGGCCGGCGTGGCGCAGCTCAAAGCCCAAGCCGCGGTGCGCTGGGCGGGGGCCTATCAGCCGGGCTATGCCTTGCACCCGTACCTGGCCCGGCCGGAAAAGCTGCCGGCCGACGTGGAGGTCATCGTCCAGGTTTACCGCAGCCCTGCTGCCGGGCAGACCGTGCAGGAGATCCTGGCGCGCGGCCACAAGGTGTTTCGGCCGCCGCAGGAGATCTTGAGCTATGTGAACCTGGGCGTGCAGGTGGCGGCGGCCGACCTGACCTGGCTGGCCAACCTGCCCGACGTGGTCAACGTGGAACCCCGGCCGGTTTATCGGAAGCTGGACGAAGTGCAGGGCCAGATCATGGCCGCCGCGCTCAACGCCGACGGCACCCGACCTTCCGGCCCCGGCTACCTGGCCTGGCTCCGCTCCCGCGGCTTCTCGGACGATCCGAACGCCTATCCCATCGTGGACGTGACCGACGACGGGATTGACGACGGTGACGCCACCCCCATCCACGCCGACTTCTACGTCCTGGGCAGCACTTCCAACCCCGACCGGCTGATCTACAACGTCAACTGGACCACCGATCCATTGGCCGACGGTCGGGCCGGCCACGGCAACCTCAACGCCTCCATCGTCGCCGGTTACAACGATCGTAGCAGCTTTCCCTACGCGGATGCCGGCGGCTATCGCTATGGCCTGGGGATCAATCCGTTCGGCCGGGTGGCGGGCTCTAAAGTCTTCAACAACGACGGCTCGTGGGACGCCACCGCCACGCCGACCGACCTGCTTGGCCGCGCCTACGAGCTGGGCGGCCGCATCAGCGCGAATTCGTGGGGCTGCGGCTATCCCTGGTGCAGCGGCGCGTACGATGCCGAGGCGCAAGAATACGACGCGCGCGTGCGCGATGCCCGACCGGCCATGGCCGGCAACCAGGAGATCGTGGCCGTATTTGCTGCCGGCAACGACGGCGAATGGGGCATCAGCTCGCCCGGCGTGGCCAAGAACGTCATCACCGTCGGCGCGGCCGAGAGCTATCGCCCTACCTGGACCGATGGCTGCGGCGCCGCCCCGGCCGATGCCGACAGCGCCCAGGACATCGCTGCTTTCTCCTCGCGCGGCCCCACCGCGGACGGCCGGATCAAGCCCGATCTGGTCGCGCCGGGCACGCACATCCAGGGTGCGGCCTCGCAGGCCGCCGGCTACGACGGCGCCGGCGTCTGCGACCCCTACATGCCCGCCGGCCAGACGCTCTACGCGGCGTCGTCGGGCACCAGCCATGCCACCCCGGCCGTGGCCGGCGCGGCTTCGCTGGTCTATTTCTGGTATCAGGCCCATTACGGGAACGGCCAACCGCCCAGTCCGGCGATGGTCAAAGCCTATCTGGTCAACGCCGCGCGCTATCTGGCCGGCGCGGGCGCGGGGGGTGCTCTCCCGTCCGCCGATCAGGGCTACGGCGCGACCGATCTGGGCATGGCCTTCGACCCTGTCGCGCGCGTGACGCTGGATCAGAGCCACATCTTCGCCGCCACCGGCGAGGTTTACGAGCTGCAAGGCACGGTGAGCGACCCCGGTCGGCCCTTGCGCGTGACCCTGGCCTGGACGGATGCGCCCGGTCCGACGGTCGGCAGCGCCTACGTCAACAATCTGGACCTGGAGGTGGAGATCGGCGGCCGCGTTTATCGGGGCAATGTCTTCTCCGGCGCCACCTCTGTCCCCGACGGCGCGGCGGACCCGCGCAACAACGTGGAGAGCGTCTTCCTGCCGGCCGGGCAGAGCGGCCGATTCAGCGTGCGGGTGAGGGCCACGAACATTGCCGGCGACGGCGTGCCGGGCAACGCGGACCCTACCGACCAGGATTTCGCCCTGGTCGTCTATAACGGGATGACAGAGAAGGGCCATATTGACGGCAAGGTGTATGACGGCACGGCGGGCGGCGTCTTGCCGGGCGCCACCGTGCAGGCCATCACCGGCACCGTCGCCTACAGCACCACCACCGATGCCGCCGGCACCTTCACGATGACCGTAGCTCCCGACACCTACGCCGTCCGTGCGTGGCGATACGGCTATGGCCCCCAGGTGGTCGCCGACGTGATGGTGCCGGCCGAGGTGGCCGCGACGGTCAACTTGACGCTGACCCAGACCGCGCCCTACGCGCTCACCGGCCAGGTGACCGACCTGGCGACCGGCGCGCCGCTTTCGGCCACCGTCTCGGTGTTCGGCCCCTTCGGCGACCTCATCGCCCGGACCGATACGTCCCCCCTCTCCGGCCGCTACGACTTCAATCTTTACGGCGGGCCATATACCGTCACCGCACAGGCGCGGCTCCATCAGGTCGGGGCGGCCGCGGTGAACCTGGCTGCCGACACGGAGCAGGATTTCGCCCTCACGGCCACCACCACCGATGGCCTCCTCTGGGGCTACATCACCGATCGGGGCACGGGCAATGGGGTGGCCGGGGCCGCCATTCAGGCCACGCCGGGAACGGCCCAAACCACGTCCGACGCTGCGGGCTATTACGAGCTGCAACTGCCCTCCGGCATCCCCTACACGGTGACCGTCGCCGCGTCGCTCTACAGCGCCATCTCGGAAACGGAGGTGCTCATTCCGCAGAGCAACCTCCTGCGCAAGGATTATGCGTTGGATGTGGGCCATCTGGTTCTGGCGCCCGCCGGGGGCCTCGGCGCCGTGCTGCGCGTCGGCGAGCAGGCGACCCATACCCTCATCGTCAGCAACACCGGCACCGGCGCGCTGGATTTCGAGATTCGCCCGACCCAAGGCGCCGTCTTTGCCGGCAGCGGCCCCGATCCCTTCGGCTATACCTATCAGGACAGCCGCGGCGACGGCGGCCCGACCTATGAGTGGGTGGATGCCACCGACGGCACGCCGTTGAGCCTGGCGGACGATGCCGAAACGAACGTGACCCTACCCTTCCCCTTCACCTTCTACGGGACCACCTCCACCGCGATCCGGGTGGGCAACAACGGCGGCCTGCTCTTCGGCGTCACCGACGGCAACCTGTGGGCCGGAAACGAAGATCTGAGCGTTGCCACCTCCGACGGCCTCATCGTTCCTTTCTGGGACGACATAGATGACCAGACCGGCAACGTCTATTACAAGACCGTCGGGACGGCCCCCAACCGGCGCTTCGTCGTGGAGTGGTTCAACCGTCCGCATTATAACAACATCGGCAACGCGACCTTTGAACTGATTCTCTATGAGGGCACGAACAACATCAAGTTTCAGTATCGCGATGTTGTTTTCGGCGACAGCACCTACGACTACGGCGCCGGCGCGACGGTGGGCATCCGCGGAAGCCAGGACAACTATCTCCAGTACTCCTACGATCGGCCGGCCCTGACTGACGGATTAGCCATCTGCTTTCAATATCCCGGATCGCTGCCGTGCGATCCGGTGGACATCCCCTGGTTGAGCGTCGAACCGCTCGCCGGCACGGTGGCCGCGGGAGACGCTTTGCCGGTCTCGGTGCGCTTCGACGCCGCGGCCATCACCCAGACGGCCGTCTACACCGGCGCCCTGGTCTTCTACACCAACGACCCGCAGGCGCAGCCGCATGTGCGCTATCCGGTCACGTTGACGGCGCTTTCGGCGGCGCCGGAACTCTCGGTGGCCAAATCCGCCTCGGCCGGGCAGGTGGAGGCCGGCCTGGCGCTGGTTTACACGATCACCGTGACCAACGACGGCGACGAGCCGGCGACGGGCGTGTCCATCACCGACACCCTGCCCGCGGACGCTCTCTTCGCCTGGGCCGAGCGCGGCGGCGCCCTGATCGGCGACGCGGTGGCCTGGAGCGGGTTGGCCGTCCCGGCCCGCTCCTCGCTCGGCGTGTCCTACGGGATCACCGTGACCTGCGTTCCCTCCGGCACGTTGATCGTCAACGACGGCTACATGGTCACTGCCGCTGAATGGCCCACGGCCACGGCCGGATCGCCGGTGACCGTCACCGTCACCGCCGAGGGCGTCCGCGCGGACTTCGCCTATAGTCCTCAGCCGGCGTTGGTCAACCAGGCCGTGGTCTTCGAGAGTCGGAGCCGCCACGCGGTCGGCTACGCGTGGGATTTCGGCGACGGCAGCGCGTCTGATCTTCCTGCGCCCGGCCATGTCTACACCGCCGCCGGCGCCTACACCGTTGTCTTGACCGCCACCAATCTCTGCGCCGCGGACGTCATCAGCCGGCCGCTCACGGTAGCAGACTACGCGCTACGATTGACGCCGGCGACGGCCGCGCAAAGCGGCGATCCGGGCCAAACCGTCACCTACACTCTTTATTTGACCAATACCGGCACCCTGCCGGATACCTATCGGTTGAGCCAGGGGAACGCGTCCTGGGCTACCCTCCTGGCCACCGACACGGTGCGGCTGGCCGCGGGCGAGGCGGCCCAGATCGAGGTCTATGTCGCGATTCCGGCGCACGCGGCCGGGGGCGCGCAGGCCGCCGTGCAGCTCACGGCGCAGTCGCAGGGCGATCCGCGCACGCCGCCGGCCTCGGCGTCGGTGCTGCTGACGACGACGGCCCATGCCGTCTACGATCTGGCCATGGCAGCTCCGCTCAGCGAGCAAACGGCGCGGCCGGGCCAGGTGGTCACCTATACGCTGCTGGTGACCAACACCGGCAATGCGCCGGACACGATCGCGCTCGGCCGGACCAACGCGGGTTGGCCGACGGCCTTCGCATGGAGCTCACTCCGGCTCGCGGCGGGCGAGGGGCGCACGGTCGAGGTGTACGTCACGGCGCCGGCCGATGCCCCCTGGGGCACGGCCGACGAGGCGCTCATTCAAGCGACCGGCGCGGGAGGCACGCGCACGGTGACCTTGACGACCTCTCTGCCGCTGCTGCGGAGCATCTATCTGCCGCTCATCTTAGACGTGCCAGGCACTTTTTGAAGTGCCTGGCACGTGAGTGTCTCGAATAGACGTGCCAGGCACTTCTTTCGCGAAATTTCGCGAAAGAAGTGCCTGGCACGTGGTTTTTCTCGTCCCCGGATTTGCTTTTTTGCGCCTTTGCTTCTATATTCGTGCTACGCCAGCTCGACTCTCTGGAGGCGTGTTGTGACCATCTATCGTTTGCCTTACGGTAAGACGCATTTGACCTTTACCCTGCCGGACGGCCTCGACGTCCAGGTGCTTTCCCCGCGCGCGGTCGCGGCCGCGGCCGACCCGCTGGCCGTCGTCGCGCGGGCGCTCGATCTGGCGCCGTTTCCGTTTGCGGGCCCGACGCACGCGCTGAAGGTGGCGATCGCCATCAACGACAAGACGCGACCCGTCCCGCATCAGTACCTGCTGCCGCCGCTGCTGGCAAAGCTCGAGGCGCTCGGCGTGGCGGCCAAAGCCATTACCCTGATCATCGCCACCGGCACTCATACCCCCATGCAGCCCGCCGAGTTCGGCCAGGTGGTGCCGGCCGAGGTGTTGGCCCGCTATCCCGTGATCTCGCACGATTGCGACGCCGACGATCTGGTCTTTCTGGGCCGGACGCAGCGCGGGACCGAGGTGTGGGCCAACCGGCGCTTCATGGAGGCCGATCTGCGCATCGTCGTCGGCAACATCGAGCCGCATCAATTCATGGGTTGGTCGGGCGGCGCGAAGAGCGCGGCCGTGGGCGTGGCCGGCCGCAGCACCATCAACGCTAATCACGCGCTGATGACGGCCCTCGGCGCGGAGCTGGGCCACTATGAAGACAACCCTGTCCGCCAGGAGGTCGAAGAGATCGGCCGGATGATGGGGGTGGGCTACGCGCTCAATGCCATCCTCAACGATCACAAGGAGATCGTCCATGTGTTGGCGGGCGATCCCCTCGCGGTGATGCGCGAGGGCATTCCGCTGGCGCGCGCGATCTGTCAGGTGGAGGTGGCCCGGCCGTTCGATCTGATGCTCGTCTCGCCGGGCGGCCATCCCAAGGACATCAACATCTATCAGGCGCAGAAAGCGCTGGGCCATGCGACGTTGGCCATGAAGCCCGGCGGCACGGTGATCCTGACGGCCGCGTGTCCGGAGGGGACCGGCAGTCGCGGTTATGAGGAGTTCATGGCCGATCCGGCCATGACATCTTATGAGGCGGTCTTGGCTCGTTATCAGCGCGAGGGGTATCGCCTCGGTCCGCACAAGGCATGGCAGATCGCGCGCGATGCCAGCCGCGTCCGGCTGGTGTGGATCTCCGACATGGCGCCCGATTTCGCCCGGCGCCTGCTGTTGAACCCGGTGGCCGAGCGGCCCGGCATGGACGGGCAGGCGCAGCTCGATCTGGCCCTGGCGCGCGCCCTGGCCGCTCTGCCGGCGGGCGCGCGCGTCGGCGTGATGCCGTGGGCCAACGCGACGATTCCGGCCGTGGCGCAGGCTTGAGCGTGGCGCAGGCTTGAGCCTGCGGGCGGGCTGAAGCCCACATCACCGGTGGCGCAGGCTTGAGCCTGCGGGCGGGCTGAAGCCCACATCACCGGTGGCGCAGGCTTATGAAAGTTAAAGAATTAAACCGGTCATCGCGTTCGCCGGCGCGCTGTGCGT
>JBBIKA010000138.1:0-11498 GCA_037445695.1 Chloroflexota bacterium | reverse complement strand
TTGGCCGCAGGCCAAGGGGAGAGGGGGATGATGGATGAGGGTTTTGCGGCGGGGGGGGGGGCCCCCCCCCCCCCCCCCCAAAAAATTTTTAAAAAAACACCCCCCCACCCCCCCGCGGCGCGCGGCGGCGGCGCGCGGGGGCGCCCCCCCCCCCGCGGGGGGGGGGGGGGGGTGGGGGGCGGGGGGGGGGCGGGCGGCCCCCCCCCCCCCCCCCCCAAAACCCTCTTTTTCCTACCCCTTCCCTCTCCCGCCGCCGTCGGCGAGCGGGAGAGGGAAGGGGCAAGGGGAGGGGTGAGGGTGATGACCGGCAGCAGGCCTACTGGCAACCTTAGCTTGATGCCAATGGTGATTCTCCCCCTTCCCTACGAGGGAAGGGGGTCGGGGGGTTAGGTTTTCCTCGCAGGGAAGGGGCTGGGGGAGGGAGGCAAGTGGTTATCCCCAAGACGCGCAAAGCGCCAGACTTTCACGTCTGGCGCTTTGCGGGTGACCGGTTATTTGCTAACGACCTGGATCGTCTTCGGTCGCGCCGCCTCGGCCTTCGGAATGGTCAGCGTCAGCAGCCCGTTCTCGAACTTCGCCTCGGCCTTGTTGGCGTCCACCGGGATGTTGATGGTCAACGTGCGCTGGAACTTGCCATAGGCCCGCTCCTGCAGCACGTAGTCCACATTCTCCAGCGGCGCCGGCCGTTCGCCCTTGATGGTGAGGGTATCGCCCTCGATCGTGATCTCCACCTCTTCGGGCTTGACGCCCGGCATGTTGGCCAGGATCACGATTTCTTCCGGTGTGACATAGGCATCCAGCGGCAGCCGGAACGCTTCTTCGCGCAGGCCGGCGCGACGCCGGGTCGGAATGAAGCTATCCTCGAACAGCCGATCCATCGCTTCGCGCAGCGTTACCACCTCGCGAAACGGATCCCAACGCGAAAGATAATCAGCCATGCCAGCCTCCTTTATTTCGCCACTACCTTGACGGTCTTCGTCTTGACGGCCTCGGTCTTCGGGAACTCCAGGGTCAAGACGCCGTTCTTGAACGTCGCCTGTACCCCGTCGGTCTTCACCCCGGCCGGCAGACTCACCTGGCGGCAGAAGCTACCATAGCGGCGCTCCTGGCGCAGATAATTGCCCTTCTCCACCTTCTCTTCCGCCTTCACTTCGCCCTTGATCGTCAACACATCGCCGGTGATCGTGACCTCGATATCTTCCGGGGAGACGCCCGGCACCGAAGCCTTCACGACGAGATGATCGCCCGTCTCGTAGATGTCGAGCGGCAGGGACGGCTCTTCCATGAAGCCGAACCAACCCGGCCGCAGGAAGCTTTCCTCAAACAGGCGATCCATCGCCTCGCGCAGGCTCATCATTTCCCGTGCAGGATTCCAGCGTACCAGTTCAGCCATAGCACACCTCCATTCGCTTGTCTATAGGGTCTTACTGCTCTTCTCGTCGCCTTCTTTGGCCGGCGGCCTGTACATGGCGCCGCACCGCTTTTGTCGGCCTCATCATACGCAGGACGCGTTAGAGCAACGTTGGACGAACGTTAGAGTAATGTCAACATGCAAATCAGAAGCGGGAGAACCTTGTTTTGACAAGGGCGGTCATCGCGGGTATGCTGGCATGGAAGCCCGCGCGAATGGCCCGGCCGGCTCACGGCTGAGGCGGCGGCCGGGACGCTCGGTCTTGGGCGATGTTCGGATACTTGCTGGAGATGACATGTTTTTCGACGAAGCCAGAATCTATGTAAAAGGCGGAGACGGCGGCAACGGCGTCGTCGCGTTCCGCCGCGAGGCGCACGTGCCGCGCGGGGGGCCGAGCGGCGGCAACGGCGGCAAGGGCGGCGATGTGTACCTGGAAGCCGATCCCCAACAAAATACGCTGATCCAGTTCAGCCAACAGATCCACTTTCGCGCGGCCAACGGCGCGCACGGCCGCGGCAAGAACCAGACCGGCGCCCAGGGCGCCGATCTGATCATCCGCGTGCCGATCGGCACCGTGGCCTACGATGATGCAACCGGCGAGCTGCTGGCCGATCTGACCGCGGCCGGACAACGGGCGCTGGTGGCGCACGGCGGCCGCGGCGGCCGGGGCAATCACGCGTTCAAGTCGGCCACCAATCAAGCCCCGCGCATCGCCGAAAACGGCGAACCGGGCGAAGAGCGCTGGCTACGCCTGGAGCTCAAGCTGCTCGCCGATGTGGGCATCGTCGGGGTGCCGAACGCGGGCAAGTCCACCTTGTTGGCCCGCGTGAGCGCCGCCCGGCCCAAGATCGCCGACTATCCGTTCACCACACTGGAGCCCAACCTCGGCGTTGTGGTGGTGGACAATCGGGATTTCGTCCTGGCCGACATTCCGGGCCTGATCGAAGGTGCGCACGCCGGCGCGGGGCTGGGGCACACGTTCCTGCGCCACCTCGAACGCACCCGCGTGCTGATCCACCTGCTGAACGGCTTGAGCCCCGATCCGGCAGGCGACTACGAAGCGATCAACCAGGAGCTGCGCCTTTTCAATCCGGCTCTGGCCGCAAAGCCTCAGGTCGTCGTGCTCAACAAGCTCGACCTGCCCGAGGTGCAAGCCCTCTGGCCGGCGGTGGCGCATCGCCTGGCTGAACTGGACGTGCACGAACCGCTGGCCATCTCCGCGGCCACGGGGGAAGGGGTGCCGGTGCTCTTGCGCCGCGTGGCCGCGCTCCTGGCCGAGCTGCCCGCGGCGACGGCGCGCGTGGCCTCGGAAGCGGCCGGCCCAGAACGGGAGAGCGGCCGGCCCGTCGAGGACAAAAGCTTCACCATCACGCGCGAGCCGGACGGCGCCTATCGCGTGCACGGCCCGTACATCGAGCGGATCGTCAAGATGACGCGCTGGGAATACTACGACGCGGTTATGCGCTTCCAACGCATCCTGGAAGCGTTGGGGATCACCGAGGCGTTGCTGGCGCGCGGGGTACGCGCGGGCGACACGGTGCGCATCGGCGCGATCGAACTGGAATGGAGCGACTGACATGCCCGCAGCTACCTCGGCCGGCAGCCGCCCGGCCGCCACGACGCGCGTCGGTCTGCTCGGCGGCACATTCGACCCGATCCACATCGGCCATCTGATCCTGGCCGAAGAAGCACGCGATCAGCTTGGCCTGGCGGTCGTCTACCTGGTGCCGGCCGGCGATCCGCCGCACAAGCGCGATCGCCGGCTGGCGCCCATCGAAGATCGCCTGGCGATGATCGAGCTGGCCATCACAGGCAATCCGGCCTTGCGCGTCTCGCGCGTAGACGCCGATCGGCCCGGCCCGCACTACACCCTCGACACGGTGCGCATTTTTCAGCAAGAGCTGCCGCCGGGCGGCGAGCTCTATTTCCTCATGGGCTACGATAGCCTGGCCGAGCTGCCCGGCTGGCACCGACCGCAGGAGCTGATCGCGGCCTGTCACCTGGTGGCCCTCACGCGCTACAACGTTCCCCTGGACTGGGCCGCGCTGGAGGCCCGACTGCCGGGCCTCCGCGCGCGGGTGACCCTGCTCGACATGCCCGAACTGGAGATCTCTTCCAACCAGATCCAGGCGCGCGTGCGCGCCGGCCGCACCATCCGCTACCTGACGCCGGAGCCCGTGCGCGAGTATATCCTGACCAGGGGATTATACGGGGCCGCTGAGCTGCGCTGAGGGTTGTCCGACCGATTCACTCCACCAGATACGGCACATCCGTGACCACGATCCCCGGCTGGCCGAGCAGCGCGAAGCGCAGCCAGGTGGCGGTTTGCGCGTGGAGTGCGTTGGCCCACCATTGCTTGGGCACGAATTGCGGCACCACCACGGTGATCACTTCGTTGGACTGGCGCAGCGCCGCGATCTCCTCGATGTATTTCACCACCGGCTCGATCATCAAGCGGTAGGGCGAATCCAGGATCACCAGGCGCGTGCCTTTGCCCCACCACTCCCAGCGTTGCCGAATGCGTTCCGTCTCGGCCGGATCAATCGAGACGTGCACCGCGGTCACATCGGTGGACAGAGCGCGGGCGTACCGCAGAGCCGCCAGAGTGCCTTTGTGCACGCCGCCGATGAGGAGGATGACGCGGTGGCGCACGATGGCCGGCGGTTCGGCGTAATCCTCCAGGGAAAGACGCCTGGCCAGGTGACGGTAGTGCCGGTGGATGCCCGAAAAGACAAACACCAGCAGAGGGATCAAGACCAGGACGATCCAGGCGCCGGTGGCGAACTTGGTGATGGCAAAGATGAACGTCACCACGGTCGTGCAGGCCGCGCCGAAGCCGTTGATGATCATCTTGAGCTGCCAGCCGCGCTCGAAGCGCAGATCGGAGCCGCGCTCCCGTTTCACCTGGCCGGCGGCCAGATGGCCCATCTTCCACCAACGGTGCGCCATGCCGGCTTGTGCCAGGGTGAACGACAGGAAGACGCCGATGGCGTAAAGCGGGATCAGGCCGGTGACGCTGGCGCGAAAGACGATGATCAGCAGAGAGGCCACGAGTGCCAGCGCCACAATGCCGTAGGAATAGACCAGCCGGCTGCCGCGAAAGGCCAGTTGTCGCGGCAGGAAGCCGTCGAGGCCCAACAACGCGCTCAGCCGGGGGAAGCCGTTGAAGGAGGTGTTGGCCGCCAGGATCAGGATGACCATCGTGGCGCCGATCACCGCCAGGTACAACGCATTGCGGCCATCGAACACCGTGCGCGCCAGTTGCGAGATCACCGTCTCGTGCTCCGAGGGAATGGCGCCGATGGGGCCGGCCAGGAACGTGATGCCGAGGAACAACGTGCCCAAGATGAGCGACATCCAGATCAGCGTGATGCCGGCGTTGCGGCTGCGCGGCTCGCGAAAAGCGGTGATGCCGTTGGAGATCGCCTCGACGCCGGTGAGCGCGGTGGTGCCGCTGGAAAACGCGTGCAAGATCAGAAAGATCGAAACGGCCTGCAGCTCGCCGATCATTTCCAGCGGAGGCGGATCGGCCACGATCCCCAGCGTGCCGGCCAGATAGCGAGCGATGCCTACGCCGACGGTCAGAAACATCATGACGATGAAAAAGTAGCTGGGAATCGCAAACACGGCGCCGGACTCGCGCACCCCGCGCAGGTTGACCACCATCATGAAGAGCACCATGCCGACCGCGATCTCAACCCGATACGGGAAGAGGGCCGGGAAGGCCGAAGTCACCTGAGCCACGCCCGACGAAATGGAGACCGCCACCGTGAGGATGTAATCGGTGAGCAGCGCGGCCCCGGCGATCTTAGCGGACAGATCGCCCAGGTTATCGCGCGCCACGATGTACGCGCCGCCACCGTTCGGATAGGCGTGAATGATCTGCTCGTAGGAGAGGGTCACAATGGCCAGCAGTCCCACGATCACCACCGAGAGCGGGAAGGCGAAGTGGAACGCGCCGGTGCCCGCGGCCGCCAGGATGAACAGGATTTCCTGCGTGGCGTAGGCCGTAGACGAGAGCGCGTCGGAGGCGAAGACCGCCAGTCCGACCAGCTTACCGATCGTCTGATGCGGCGCGTCGGCCGTCGGCAACGGCTGGCCGATCAGCCAGGTGCGCCAGCTACGCCGCGGCCGGTATGCGGTGGTGCGTCGCAAGATGCCACTACCTTCGTCGGTTTCGATCCAGGCCATATGCAATCTTTTCCGTAAGAGATCTCAGACAACTTGCAGATGAAGCGTCTATTTGCCGGAATTATACTCCCAAGCCGGCCAGAGACCAAAGCCGGCGCTTTTCACATTCGAGTCCACCGCGGCTGCTCAGCTTGACGCCTCTCGCAAAACAGGGTATGATCATCTGCGCTATTGTTCGCCCTCAAGTATCGTCACCTTCAGGGGCAACGGGTCATCGGCCTGTGTCCCTTTTTTATTGGACGTGAACCGGCTTATCGCTTGATATGGAGAAAACATATGAATGTTATCGTGATCGGCTGTGGTCGGGTGGGAGCCCACTTGGCCATCCGCCTGAGCCAAAAAGGGCATCGCGTCACGGTGATTGACGTGACACCTGCGGCCTTTGAGAATCTGAGCACCGACTTTCAGGGCCGCACCCTGGAAGGAGATGTGCTGACGCAAGACCTGTTGCGTCGGGCCGGCATCGAACAGGCCGACGCGCTGGCGGCCGTCACCAATTCCGACACCCTGAACGCGGTGGTGGGCCATATCGCCCGCACGATCTATCACGTGCCGAATGTGGTTTGCCGCAACTACGAGTCGCGCTACCGGGCCTTCTACGAAGTGTTTAATCTGCAAGAGGTGAGCCCGGCCATCTGGGGCGCGCAGCGCATGGAAGAGATGCTCGAAGATGTGAGCCTCCACACGGTCTTCTCGGCGGGCGACGGCGAGGTGGAAGTGTATGAAGTGCTGGTGTCCGAGGCATGGCACGGCCGGCCCCTGCGCGAGCTGCTGGACGATTGCGGATGCCTTGTGGCCCTGACGCGCGCCGGCAAGGCCTCGTTGCCGGCGGCCGATATGCTTCTGCAGGCCGGCGACATCCTGCACCTGAGCGCCACCCAGGAGGGGATCGAACGACTGCGCAAACGGCTGGGGCAAGGAAAGGGGGCATAAGATGTTTGTCGTCATCACCGGCGGAGGCCGGACGGGAACCTACCTGGCGCAGACCTTGTTGAGCAGCGGCCACCAAGTCCGGCTGCTGGAACATCGGCACGATGTGCTGGCACGGCTCCACCGCGAGTTGCCGACCGAAGCGATCTACGAAGGCGACCCCACCGATCCCCAGGTGTTGGAAGAGGTCGGCATTCGCCGGACGAACGTGTTGGCGGCGATCACCACCAGCGACGCCGACAACCTGGCGCTCTGTTACCTGGCCCGCGAGCGCTATCGGGTGCCGCGTACCATCGCACGCGTCAACAATCCGCGCACCGCTTGGCTCTTCAACCAGACGTTCCACGTGGATGTAGCCGTGAATCAGGCGGCCATTCTGGCCGGCACCATCGAAGAAGAGATGTCATTGGGCGACATGATGACGCTGCTCAAGCTGCGCCGCGGCCAGTATTCCCTGGTCGAAGAAAAGATCCCGCCGGGCGCCAAAGCCATCGGCATCCCGCTCAAAGACTTGGGCTTGCCCAAAGAGTGCGTGATCGCGGCGATCATTCGCCATGGCCAGATCCAGATCCCGCGCGGGGTCTCGACGTTCGAGGAGGGGGACGAGGTGTTGGCCGTGGTCGGGCCGGGCGCGGCCGAAGAGCTCGCGGCGCTCTTCTCGCGCACGAACAACAACTCGAACCATGGGCCAAAATGAATCGTGTGTTTACTTACTGAAACAGATTCACGCTTGCTATATGCTGATCTTGTATTTGTGCAAGTCTTGAATCCTGTTTCGGCAAGGAGTAAACTCATGGCTCATCAGCTTCCGCCCCTTCCGTACGCGTTCGACGCTTTGGAACCGTATATTGACACGTTGACGATGCAGATCCACCACGGGAAGCATCACGCGGCCTATATCGCCAACCTGAACAAGGCGATTGCCGGCACTCCCTTCGAGGAGATGCCGATCAACGAGCTGCTGGCCAAGCTGGACGCCGTGCCGGAGAACATCCGCACGACCGTGCGTAACAACGGCGGCGGCCACAGCAATCACACCCTGTTCTGGACGATCATGGCGCCCGGCGCAGGCGGCAAGCCGACCGGCACACTGGCAGCCGCCATTGATGCGGCGTTCGGCTCCTTCGAGACGTTCAAGGAGCAGTTGAGCGCCGCCGCAATCGGCCGTTTCGGCAGCGGCTGGGGCTGGCTGGTCGTCAAGCCCGACGGCCAGCTCGCCGTCTACAGCACGCCCAACCAGGATAGCCCGCTCATGCAGGGCGACACGCCGATCCTGGGCATAGATGTGTGGGAGCATGCCTACTACCTGAAGTACCAGAACCGCCGGCCTGAGTACGTGGCGAACTTCTTCAACGTCATCAACTGGGATCAGGTCGCGGCCTATTACGCCGCCGCCCGGCGCTAAGCGTCGCTGCCTCTGCTTTGGGTCCCCCTTGCCAAACGGCAAGGGGGCTTTTTTTGCAATCGGGCAGATTTGCGATAGAATAGCTGGCGAACCGTCATGTAATAGCTGCTGCGAATCTGTAGCCGTCCGCCTTCTTCCCCTTTTGGCAGGCGACTGCGTGTGGCCTCTATTGGCCGCGGCCGAATATCGGGGGTAGGGGGAAGAAGAGGGGTTTAGAGGCGGCGGCTTTGCCGCCGCCTCTAAACCCCTATGGTCTCTTTTTCCCCTTTTTCTGACCGAAGGCCAGGAGAAGGGAAGGCGCAGAAGGAGAGGCAGGTAGCTGCGGTTCCAGGGCAATGGAAGCAACCTTAAATTTTTTGTACCCCGGTCATATTTCGCGTTACTCCGCCGCATCTGCAACGTCATGAGGAACGGTAAGGCCGATCGAACTTTAGAGATGATGTTGCGATCCGGCTGATAACGATTGTGCGGAGGACTTATGAACCCCGATCAGACCGCCAGCAAGCGCGAACAGGGCAAGCTTGCACGCAAAGAGCGTCTCTATGAGGCGGCGTTGACTTTGTTCCGCACGCAGGGGTATGAGGCCACCACCGTAGATCAGATCACCCGCCAGGCGGGCCTGGCCAAGGGCACTTTCTTCAACTATTTTCCGACCAAAGATGCCGTGCTGCGCTACATGGGCACCCGCGAGATAGGGCGCCTGGGCGCAGCCACCCTGAGCGTCAACGGCACGACCTCCTCCATTGGCAAGCTCAAACGGCTGATGGCCGCGCTGGCCGCCAGCCTGGAGCGCGATCGCGAGCTGATCTGCTTGATCTTCCGCAAAGGTATTTCGGTGTCCGACCTGATGGCCGGCGATGCAGGTGGCTTCAGCTTGCAGCCCACCGTCGCGCTCTTGATCCGCCAGGCGCAACGCCAGGGCGAGGTGAACCCCCACCTCGACCCGGATACCCTGGCCGCCGCGCTCGACGCGCTTTATCTCCAGCAACTGATCCGTTGGTGCGAATCGAGCGCCCAGTATTCCCTGGCCGATCGGCTGACCGGCATTGTGGACCTGTTGCTGAGCGGCATCACAGTGCAATGACCGTAGGGCGAGATAAATCTCGCCCTACCGTTGATTGCGCTCGGGCCGTGCTGTGATATAATCTGCGCCATGCAGAGATTGGTTTCCGGCGCAGCGCAGATGGGCTTGACCCTGCTTCCCTCGCAGGTGGCAGCTTTCGAGCTATTCACCCAAGAGCTCATCGCCTGGAACGAACGCTTCAATCTGACCGCCATCACCGACCCCGAACAGATCGAAATCCGCCACTATCTGGACTCCCTCTCGCTCGTGCCGGCTCTGGCCGCGCTGGAGGGCATTCCGGCTGCCGCGCTGCTGAGCCGGTCGCTCAAGGTCGCCGATGTCGGCGCGGGCGCGGGCCTGCCCGGCCTGGCGCTGCGCATCGTCTGGTCCAGGCTGCGGCTGTGCGCCATGGAGGCCACCGCCAAGAAGGTGCGCTTCATGGAGCACATCGCAACGCAGCTCGGCATGAGCGATGTCCAGTTGATCCACGGCCGGGCCGAAGAGCTGGCCCTGCGCGAGCCGCATCGCGCGGCCTACGATCTGGTGGTGGCGCGCGCCGTGGCCCCCCTGCCTACCCTGGTCGAATACCTCTTGCCGTTGGCCAAACGCGGCGGCCGGGTGGTGGCGTACAAGGGATCGGCCGCGCACGAGGAGGCGCTGGCTGCCGAATATGCCATCCGCGTGCTCGGCGGCCATCTGGTCCGGCTGGTGCCGGTGGAGGTGCCCGGCCTGGCCGAGACGCGCGTGCTGATCGTGATAGACAAGATCGCCCAAACACCGGATGGGTATCCCCGCGGCCGCGGATTGCCGCGCAAAGAACCGTTGGGGTGTCCGCCGCAGGGATGCGCGGAGCAAGAGGGGGAATAGCCTCTCAGTCTATGTCTTCGCCTTTTCTGAGCAATACTTCCCGGCTGCGGCCGCCGCCCTCATCCGGCCCCACCACTCCCATCTCCTCCAGTTGTTCCATCAGCCGGGCGGCGCGCGGATAGCCGATGCGCAACTGGCGCTGCAAAAGCGAGGTCGAGACCTGCCGTTTGCTCTGCAGCAGCTCCAGGGCCCGGTCGAGCAGTTCGTCGCGCTCCTCTGCGGCCGCGACCATGTCTGCCCAGGGCGCGTCGGACAACGCGTCATCGGCCGGGTCGGCTTCGCCGCGCTGTTGTTTCCAGAAGGCGACGATGGCGTCTATCTCCTCGTCCGCAACGAAGCAGCCCTGGATGCGGGCCAAGCGGGCCGCATCGGGCGCCATGTAGAGCATGTCCCCGCGGCCCAACAGCTTTTCGGCCCCCGGCGTGTCCAGGATCACCCGGCTGTCCACCTGCGAGGTCACGGCAAACGCGATGCGCGCCGGAAAGTTCGCCTTGATCAGGCCGGTGATCACATCCACGCTGGGCCGTTGCGTGGCGAGCACCAGATGGATGCCCGTGGCGCGCGACATCTGCGCCAGCCGGCAGATCTGGCGCTCGACGTCGTACGCGGCGGTCATCATCAGGTCGGCCAGCTCGTCAATGACCAGGATGATGTACGGCAGCGGTTCGGCGCCCCGGCCGCGACCCGGCTTGCGATTGTACTCTTCGATGTTGCGCACCCCGCGCTCGGCAAAGAGCCGATAACGATCGTCCATCTGCAACGTGAGCCACGCCAGCGCGGCCGGCACCTGCGCCACGTCGGTGATGACCGGGCCGAGCAGATGCGGAATGCCGTTGTAGATCGGCAGCTCGACCATCTTCGGGTCCACCATCAGGAAGCGCACCTGCTCCGGGCCGTTGTTCATCAACAGGCTGGAGACGAGCGCGTTGATGCAGACCGATTTGCCCGATCCGGTCGCGCCGGCGATCAGGAGATGGGGAAGCCGAGCCAGGTCTATGATCACCGGATCGCCGGCCACGTCGCGGCCCAGGGCCACGGTGAGCGGCGCACGCGCGCGGGCGAACTCGGGCGATTCCAACAGCCCGCGCAGGGTGACCGTGGCCTTAGAGGTGTTGGGGATCTCCACCCCCACGTAGGGCCGGCCGGGCACCGGCGCCTCGATGCGGATCGAAGCGGCCGCCAGCGCCAGGGCCAGATCGTTGCTGAGCTGTTGGATGCGATGCACCGAGACGCGGCGCCGCACCACTTCGCCGTTGCGCAACTCGCGCACGATCTCGCCCGGCTCCAGGCCGAACTGCGTGACGGTGGGCCCTTCTTTGATGCTGACGACCTCGACCGGAACGCCGAACTCGGCGAGGGTTTGCTTCAGAAGCTGAGCGCGCTGCCGGACATCGGTCTGGCCGGCGTGCGCGCGGCTTTCCTCGCGCAGGAGGCTGAGGGGGGGCAGATGGTCGGGCCGGGGCTTGCTGCGCGAGGGCCGGCCCGCATCAGGCCCGGTCGCCGCGGGTTGCGCCGCGTGGCGCGTCGAGGATGCGGCGGCGGCTTTGCCATCGGTGGCCGCCGGCCGTCCAGCGGGGGCGGCCGCGCGACCGGCCTCGACCATCTCGGCATCCAGGTCGAGAGCGACGGCG
>JBBIKA010000137.1:0-11841 GCA_037445695.1 Chloroflexota bacterium | reverse complement strand
TGGGGGACCGGGCGCGGCCGGGTAGCCCGGACATTCATGTCCGGGCGGGCCGACAGCGCGGCGAGCGCGGCTCGATTACCGGAATAAATTCTTAACATTCATTACGTTCGGGCGGGCACCCGGGACGGGCCGTCGCGGTGGGGGCCGGAGGCTAAAGCCGTCCGGCTACGAAGTGGAAGGCCCCTCAAGGGGCCTCGACCGGGCGGGCCTACGCCATTTCGGCGGAGCGGCGAAAGGGATCAAGCAGCGAAAGGAAACAATCCGGCTGTCAACATGGATTCACTGCGCGATAAGATCGCCATCGTGACGGGCGCGTCAAGTGGCATCGGCCGTGCCACGGCCCTGGCCCTGGCGCGCGCGGGCGCCCATGTTGCCCTGACCGCCCGCCGCCAGGCCGAACTGGAGGCCGTGGCCGCGGCAATGCAGGCGCTGGGGGGGCGCAGCCTGGTGTTGCCTGCCGACATCGGCCGCCAGGATCAGGCCGCCGAAGTCGTGCGCCGCGTGGTGCAGGCCTGGGGCCGGGTGGACATCCTGGTGACCTGCGCCGGCATCTACGTGCGCGGCCCGATCGAAACCCTCACGGCGGCCGACTTCGAGCGGTGCATGGCCGTGAACTTCTTCGGCACAGTCTATCCCGTGTTGGCGGCCCTGCCGCACATGCGGGCCCAACGCGGCGGCCACATCGTGTTGCTCTCGTCGGTAGACGGCAAAAAGGCGATCCGCACCGATGCGCCCTATGCCGCCACCAAATTCGCGGTGGCCGGCTTTGGCGAAGCGCTGCGCCAGGACCTGCACGGCACCGGCGTGGATGTGTCCATCATCTTCCCCGGCCGCGTGGCCACCCCGCTCATCGCCGGAATGCACATACCCTGGATCTCGCGGCCCATCCCGGCCGAAAAGGTCGCGCGCGCCATCATCGCCGCGATCCGCCATCGCCGGGCCGAAACCATCCTGCCGGCAACCGCCTGGGCCCTTTTGCTTGCCGATTGGCTCTCGCCCCGCCTGGGCGATTGGGCCGTTCGCACATTTCATCTGGAAGGTTTGGAGGAAAAAGAGAGATGACTGTTGAAGCCACCTTCGCTTCACCTGCGCTGTTGACCCGACCCGTGCACCCATGGCTCAAAAAACTGCGCGTCACCTATTTGCCGGGCCCATCTACCCCGATGTCGGCCGAAGTCGCCGAGCGGCTGATGCAACGCTTCGGCGAGCTGGGCCACGTGGTGCAGGAGCGACCGACCGACGAGACGGATGTCGTGTTCACCACGGCCCGTTTCGGCGAGCCGCTGAGCTGGCGTCAGGCGCCGGCGTTCCAGTTGCGACGGCAGTTCGGCCTCTCGCATACCCCTCAATTCTGGACCATCATGCAGGCGCGGCCGGCCGAGTTCGACGCGTTGTTGGCCCACTTCGAGCGCGCCCTGGCCAAAGACCCGATTGACCTGGCCGACTTTCAGTTCCCCGGCCTGGCGCCCACCGCCTACCGCCCTCTGGTCGAACAGGGCCGTCGCGCCGGCGCCATCCTCTCGGTCGAGCGCCTCTTGCAGGCGCAGGGGCTCACCCTGGGCATCCTCCTGGTGATCGGCGACGAGACGCCGGAGTACGCCTATCATTTCAATCTGGTGGGCAGCTATGCCCGCAGCGACGCCCGCTCGCCGGGCTTCTACGATGAGGTGGTGCTGCGCATCGTCACCGCGATGAGCGCGGAAGAGGTGGCTCGCTATGTGGTCGAGCCGCCCCCGGTGCCGCGCGCGGTCTGGGAACGCCTCTCGACCCCCAAGGCGATGCAACGCGCGAGCCTGGAATTCGGCGGCCGCGGCTTCTTCACCGAGATGGTGCGCATCGCCGACCTGGTGTCGGTGCCGGCCATGACGGACGCCGTCGCCAGCCAGTACAGCGAAGGCTGTTTCTCCACCTGGGAGCCCGACCTGGACGCGCTGATCGCCACGACCACCGGCAGCGCCCGGCCGGTGGACAAGGGCCACCTGACCGAGAACGATCTGGCCGTGGTGACGGGCGTGCAGCCCAACGGCCGGGGGGTCGTGGTGCGCCACGTCGAAGGCCTGCGCAACGATCCGCCCTCTTCCGAAGGGTTCGAGATGGTTGACCTGGACAACGCCCTGCCGCGCATTCAGCTCGACTCGGCCTGGGGCGCGGAGCGGCCCGTGCCGGTGGTGCGCTCCAAGCTGCATAGCCATCGCGGGGTCAAGGCATACGACCCGCGCCGGGTGGAATATGTGCCGATGGCGGCCGTCTACTTCGCGTTGCCGGTCACCTGCGGCACTTATGCCCAGGCGCAAGGGGTGCGCTCGGTCTTCGCCCAGGCCCAATGCCTGCTCAACCCCAACGACCCCCGCCAGGTGGCGTTCACCTTGCTGCCGACGCACGGGGTCTTCATCGTGGAAAAATGGGTGGCGGGCAAGGAGCCGTTCCAGGTGATCTGGGAATATATGGATGCCGGCTACCTGCAAATAGACAGCAAGGTGCCGCAAGGCCCGGAACCGTATTTCCCGCGCACAGTGTGATGAGCGAGACCTACGCGCAACGGATGCGGGTCACGTTTGCCACGGACGACAGCGTGAAATACGTGGGCCATCTCGACATGGCGCGCGCGTGGGAGCGGGCCATCCGCCGCGCGCGGCTGCCGCTGGCCTACTCGCAAGGGTTCAATCCCCAGGCGCGGCTGCACTTTGCGGCCGCCTTGCCGGTCGGCTTCACCGGCCAGGCCGAGCTGGTGGACGTGTTTCTCAATGAAGCGCTGGAGCCGGCCGACTTCCTGGCGCGGCTGAGGCCGGCATTGCCGGCCGGCATCCACCTGATCGCCGCGCAGCCGGTACCTCGCGCATGGCCGGCGCTCCAGGCGATCGTGTGTGGAGCGCGCTATCGGGTCGAGGTGGAGACGGACGAGCCGGCCGAAGCGTTTGCCGAATGTCTGGCGCGCTTCATGGCCCGGCCCATCGCCTGGCGCGAACGACGCCGCGGCAAAGAGATCACCCGCTACGACCTGCGGCCGTTGATCCGCTCCCTCACCTACACCGGCCCGTGCGAATTGGGCCAATCGTGTGAAGTCGAAGTGCGGATCGGGCCGGCCGCCACCGGCCGGCCCGATGAGCTGTTGGCCGAGCTGGGCTACGAGACGGCCTTGCGCCGCATTGTCCGGCTGGCCTTGATCTTATCTGGAGAAGAGACCGATGCGTCTACTGACATTTCTGGATGAAGGGCAACCCCGTGTGGGCGCCCTGCAGGGCGAATCCGTCATTGACCTGACCGCCGCGGCGGCCATCGGCGACATGGGATCGCTGATCGCCGCCGGGACCGATGCCTGGACGCGGCTGGCGCACGACCTAGCGGCGCGCGACTGGTCGGCTTTCGCGCGGCCGTTGGCGGGCCTTAAGCTGGGCCCGCCGGTGCGGCCTTCGAAGATCGTGGCCATCGGCCAGAACTATTTCGATCACGTGCGCGAGCAAAATGCGGCCATGCCCGAACGGCCCATCATCTTCGCCAAGTTTCCCACCGCCGTGATCGGCCCAGGCGACGAGATTCGCTGGGACCCCAGTCTATCGGACAAGATAGATTGGGAAGCCGAGCTGGCTGTGGTGATCGGCCGGCCGGCCCGCCGCGTGGCGGCCCGCGACGCTTACGACTACGTCTTCGGCTACACCGTGGCGAACGATGTGACCGCGCGCGACCTGCAAAAAGGGGACGGCCAGTGGGTACGCGGCAAATCGCTCGACACCTTCTGCCCCCTGGGGCCGTGGATCGTCACGCGCGAGGAGGTGCCCGAGCCGCACGGCCTGCCGATCCGCACGCGCGTCAACGGCCGGGTGATGCAGGACTCGCGCACCGATCAACTCATCTTCCGCATCCCCGAACTGATCGAGTTCATCACGCGCGCCTTCACCCTGTTGCCCGGCGACATCATCCTGACGGGCACGCCGCCCGGGGTCGGCGCATTCCGCCGGCCGCCCGTCTTCCTGAAGGACGGCGATGTGGTCACGGTCGAAGTGGAAGGGATCGGCGCGCTGACCAATCCCTGTCGGGTCGAACACCCATAGTGCAGAAGAGGGTTTGGAGGAGGCGGCGAAGCCGCCTCCTCCAAACCCTCATGGTCTTCCCCTGTCCCTCCTGGCCTTCGGCCAGGAGGGACAGGGGAAAGGTGAGGTGGGTAGTTCGCAGGGAACCACGAACCCACACAAACCGTCTCCATCTCAGCGGCACAAACCGATTTCGAGGAGGAGACGATGAGACTCGGAACATTTCTGATGATTGTGGCGCTGTTGCTACTCGGCGCCTGTGCGCCCGCGCCCGATGTCCTTCCCGCAGCGCCGACCGTCGTGCCTCCGACCGCGCCGGCCGCCACATCCTCCCCCGCGCCGACCGCGCCCGCCGCCGGCGAAGTCGCCACCCCCATCGGCGAGATCCTGGCCGACCTGCAGGCCTATCAAGGCCGCGCGGTGACCGTCATCGCCTACTTCCGGGGGTGGGACCTGCTGGAAGAGATCGCGGGCGGGCCGCCGCAGACGCGGAGTGAGGTTGCCGTGGCCGATGCGACCGGTGGCATCTACATCGTGTTCGCCGGGCCAGAGGCCCAAAAGGACCTCCCGCTCCTGTCGCCGCAAGACCGCCAATCCACCGAGACCCTGCTTCGCCTGCACGGAACGGTGCAGATCGCAGCGTCGGGCCGACCCTACCTTCTGGTGACGAAAGGAGAAGCGATGCAAGGATTGCCGCCCCGCGTCCTCCTGCGCGTCCGTCGCACCGGCGGCATCGCGGCCCTGGATCAGGAGCTGATGGCCCTCTCGGACGGCACGCTCTACTTCCTGGATCGTCGCAACCGTGCTCACGTGCGCTGGCAGACCGACGGCCGCCAGGTCGTCCAGGCGGCGGCAAACATGCGGCCGTTTCTGGACAGAGAAGTGGGCGCGCAGGTGCCGGACGGCTTCGCCTATGCCATCACCGTTCAAGACGGGGTCCAGGTGAGGACCGCTGTATTTTACGAGGGAAAGCTGCCGGAAGAGGCCGGCAAGGCGCTGGCCCCGCTGCAAAGCTGGTTCGGCGAGGCGCTGAGCCGGCTGGCGCGGCCCGCCGCGACGCCGGGACCATACCCCGGTCCGGTGATGGCGGCCGTGCGAGCCTTGGCCGACCGGTTGGGCATCCCGGCCGCACAGATCGCCGTGGCCGCGTGGGAAGCAGTAGATTGGCCCGATGCCAGCTTGGGCTGCCCGGAGCCGGGGATGGCCTACGCGCAGGTCATCACGCCGGGCTACCAGATCATGCTGGAGGCCCGCGGCGAGATCCACCAGGTGCACACCGACCGATCGGGACAGCGGGTAGTGTTCTGCGCTCCCTGAGCAGAGGACAGGAGGACCGGGGCAAAGAGCCGCTAGCGGTGCGGGATCAGATGCACCGCGGTAGCCTTGAACGAAGCCGACACCTCCATCCCCGGCGCCAGGTCCAGCTCGCGCGCCGAGGCGCGGGTGATCAACGCCAGGAGCGGGAAGCCGCAATCCAGCGCCACCCGCACCAGCGCGCCGTGCGGCGCAAGGGACACGATGCGCGCGGCCAGGCGATTGCGCGCGCTGGAAGCCGGCGCGCCGTCCTTGGGCCACAGGGTCACATCTTCGGGCCGCAGGCAGAACAGCACCGCCTGGCCAATGGGCAGCTCGCCCGCGGCCTCCAGATGGCGGCCATCCACATCCACGATGACCCGCCCTTCAGTACAGGAAAGAACCCGGCCGCTCAGGATCGTCTCCATGCCGACGAACGCGGCCACCTCGGCGTCGGCCGGCCCGGCAAAAACCTGTTCGGGCCGACCGCACTGGCGCAGACGGCCTGCCAACAGCACGGCCACCCGATCCCCCAGGCGCAGGGCCTCGTCCAGGTCGTGGGTGACAAAGACGGTCGTCTGGCCGGTCTCGGCCAGGAGCGCCTGCAGATCATCGAGCAGGCCGGCGCGCGTGGGCGGATCGAGCGCGGCGAACGGTTCATCCAGCAGGAGCAGCCGCGGCTGGATGACCAGGGCCCGCGCCAGGCTGACGCGCCGCGCCTCGCCGCCCGAAAGCCGGGCCGCCGGCCGCGCCCGCAGGTGGCCGATCCCCAGCCGGTTCAGCCATGTCTCCGCGCGGCGGACGATCTCGTCCCCGGGCAAATGCCGGAAGCGCAGGCCGATGATCACGTTCTCGAAGACCGAACGGTCCAACAGGAGCGGCTCCTGCAAGGCCAGCGCGATGGCGCGACGATACGCCAGCTCGCCGTGCGCGGCGAGCGGCCGGTCTTCAAAGCGGATCTCCCCGCGCGCCGGCTCGATCAGCCGCGCCAGCGTCAGGAGCAGCGTGCTCTTGCCGGCGCCGTTCGGCCCGATGACCGCCAACACCTCGCCCGGCGCCACGGTCAGGTGCTCGATCTCCAGGACGACCCGGCCCGCGCGACGCACCAGCAGATCGCGCACCTCCAAGAGATGATTCACCGCCGCGCTCCCCGCTGTTGGATCCAGGTGAGGTTCAGGTTGACCATGTAGCTCAGGGCGAGCAAGAGGGCGCCCAAGGCAATCGCGCGGGCGAACTCGCCCTTGCCCGTCTCCAGCACGATGGCCGTCGTCAGGACGCGCGTCTGGCCACGGATGTTCCCGCCGACCATCAACGAAGCGCCCACCTCGGAGATGACGCTGCCGAAACCGGCCATCAAGGCCGCCAGGAGGGCCAGCCGCGCCTCCAGCCACAACGCCAGCACCATCTGCAGTCGCGAGGCGCCCAGGCCGAGCAGTTGCAGGCGCAGGCGCGGATCGAGGGCCTGCAACGCCGCGGCAGTCAGGCCGGTCACCACCGGCGCGGCAATGATCGTCTGCGCGATGACGATGGCGGCCGGGGTGTACATCAGGCCCAGGCCACCGAGCGGGCCGCTGCGCCATAAAAGGATCGCCACGACCAGCCCCACCACGACCGGCGGCAGGGCCATGCCGGTGTTGATCAGGCTCAGAAAGAACGAACGCCCCGGAAAGTTGCCCAACGCCAACACGGTGCCCAGCGGCAGGCCGAGCAGCAGACTGATGAGGGTCGCCAGGCCGGAAACCTGCAGCGAGAGCAGGGTAATCTGCCAGACCTCCGGATCGCCGCCGGTAAATAGCTCCAGGATGTTTTGCATATCCCTATCTGCCGGATACAGACATTACGTGTGTCCCCGTCGGATGACCCAACAAATTTCGTATGACGTCTTGCCGGATGAGATTCAGGGCAAACCCAGGTCGGCGTCGGTCTTGTCGGCGTCCGGCACGAAAAGCGGCTGGCCGTATTTGTCCGCGCCGAAGGTGCGGATGAGCTCCTGCGTGGCCGGAGAGGTCAGAAAATCGGCAAAGGCCGTGGCAGCCGCCCGATTGGTGTTGGGCCATTTCTCATGGTTGACGATCATAACATGGTACACATTCAACAGCATCGTGTCGCCTTCCACCAGGATGACAAGCTGCAGGTTGGCCCGGTTGGCCAGGTACGTGCCGCGGTCGGTCAGCGTGTAAGCCGCCTTCTCCGACGCAAGCTTGAGGGTAGCGCCCATGCCCTGGCCACTCTCCAGGTACCAGGGCCGGCCCGCCGGCGCAACTCCGGCCTGTTGCCATAGCGCCAGCTCCACCTGGTGCGTGCCGGAGTTGTCGCCCCGAGAGACGAACGTAGCGCCGGCCGCGGCGATCTTGCGCAGGGCTTCTACGGCGCGGGCAATGCCTCGAATGCCCGCCGGATCGGCCGCCGGGCCGACGAGCACGAAATCGTTGTGCATCACCAGGCGGCGGTCGGCGCCGAAGCCGGCGGCCATGAACGCCTCTTCGGCCTCAGGCGCATGGACGAGCAACACATCCGCGTTGCCCTGCTCGCCCATCTTGAGCGCCGCGCCGGTGCCCACCGCGACGGTCTTGACCCGATAGCCGGTCTGCTGCTCGAAGCGCGGGATCAGCACATCGAGCAGCCCGGAATCCTGCGTGCTGGTGGTGGTCGCCAGGATCAGGTTGGGATCGCCAGGGGCCGTTGGCGCAAGATGGGCAGGCCGGCAGGCCGCCAGGATCAGAGGCAGAAGAACGACGAAAAACAGGAAGTGCATCTGTAGGCGTCCGATATTTTCCTCCCAGGCCTCAAAAGGACTCAACCGGGTTAACGCGGCAATTATATCCTATCGGTGCGATGGCTGTCAAAAAAAAACGACAGACGTTCCAACGTACCGGCTAACGCGCGTCACACTGGGCAGCTCTGTGAACACGCGGCGGCTTCTTGCGTAACCGTCCGACTTGGCATACACTAGATGCGCGCACGGGCACCGTCGGACGCGCAGCTCGACCTCCCGGCCGGCGCCTCTGCGGTGCACGCAAGCCGCGCGCGAACGCCGGTGATGATGGAACGATGCCATGGCCAAAACCAAAACGCGCTACGTCTGTTCGGTATGCGGCAGTGCCCAACCCAAATGGCAGGGCAAGTGCCCCGACTGCGGCGAATGGAACACCCTCGTCGAGACGGTGATCCAGGAGGCCGCGCCGGGCCGGGTGGGAACGCCCTCGATCGCGGCCGGCGGCCCAGGCCCCCAGCCCCTGCCCGACATCCCCGCCGACGGCTACGAGCGCATCCCCGTGCCCATCGGCGAGCTGAGCCGCGTGCTGGGCGGCGGCATCGTGCCCGGCTCGGTCGTGCTGATCAGCGGCGATCCGGGGATCGGCAAGAGCACGCTGCTGCTCCAGCTCTGCGCGACTTTGGCCGACGCCGGACCGCCCGATCGCGCGAGCCGCGGGCCGGTGCTTTACGTCTCGGGCGAAGAGTCGGCCGCGCAGATCAAGCTGCGCGCCGAACGGCTCGGCATCACCTCGCTCAACATCCTGGTGCTGGCCGACACGCACCTGGAGAGCATCGTCGGCCACATCGAGAAGACGCAACCGCGCCTGGTGGTGGTGGATTCGGTGCAGAGCATCTACTCAGATGCCATCCCCTCGGCCGCGGGCAGCGTGACGCAGGTACGCGATTGTTCCGCGGCCCTGTTGCGCCTGGCAAAGGCGCAAACTTTTCCCCTCTTTCTGGTAGGCCACGTGACCAAAGAGGGCGCCATCGCCGGCCCGCGCGTGCTCGAACACATGGTAGATACGGTGCTCTACCTGGAAGGGGAACGATTCCACTCGTTCCGGCTATTGCGCTCGGTGAAGAACCGCTTCGGCTCGACCAACGAGGTAGGCGTCTTCGAGATGGCCGAAAAGGGGTTGACCGAGGTGAAGAACCCATCAGAGGCGTTCCTGGCCGAGCGCCTGCCGAACACGGCCGGCTCGGCCATCGCGGTGACCATGGAGGGCACGCGGCCGATCCTGGTCGAAGTACAGGCGCTGGCCAGCGTCACCACCTTCGCCCAGCCGCGACGCACGGCCAACGGCGTAGACTTCAACCGCCTGCTCCTGATCACCGCGGTGCTCTCCAAGCGCGCCCGCGTGCGCCTGGCCGATCAGGATGTGCTGGTGAACGTGGTGGGTGGGCTGGAGGTGGAAGAGCCGGCTGCCGACCTGGCCATCGCGGCCGCAATCGCCTCGTCCGCGCGCAACCGACCGGTGGCCGCCGACTTGGCCCTGGTGGGCGAGGTCGGCCTGAGCGGCGAACTGCGCAGCGTGGGCCAGCTCACGCGGCGACTGCATGAGGCGGCCAAGCTCGGCTTCACCCGCGTGCTGGTGCCCAAGACCGCAGCGCGCAAGCTGGAGCATCTGCCCGCCGGCCTGGAGGTGCTCGGCGCGCGCACCCTGCGCGAGGCGTTGGAGATCGCGCTGGTGGGCGGCGGGGAGGAATGAGGGGGATTGGGGATTCGAGATTTGGTATTCTGGAGGGAAAGGGTCCGATGGAAGGTTTCGAGCTGGCGCAAGCTTTATTGCGCGAGTTCAAGGGAGATGCCTATCTGAACGGCATGGGTGTGTTGCCACAGGTGGCCGCGGTAGTCACGCGGCTGGGACGTCGGGCGGCCTTCATCGGCTGTCGGTTCCCCGGCTGCGCCGCTTACAAAGATGTCCTGCGGAGCACCCTGGCCGCAGCCGGTGTAGAGATCGTGGGCGAAGAGGAAGGCGCGGCGCCCAACGCGCCGCGCGAAGACCTGGCCCGCATCACCGATTTCCTGCGCCGCGTAGACGGGGATGTGATCATCTCCTTCGGCGGCGGCAGCACGATTGATGCGGTCAAGGCGGCCGAGGTGTTGCGCACGCTGGGCGGCGCCATAGATGAGTACTTCGGCGCCGGCCTGGTGACCGCCGCGCTCGGCCGCACCGGCAAGGTGCTCACGCCGCATGTGGCCATCCAGACCGCGGCCAGCTCGGCCGCGCACCTGACCAAATATTCGAACATCACCGACCTGCGCACGGGCCAGAAGAAGCTGATCATTGACATGGCCATCGTGCCGCAACGGCCTGTCTTCGACTACCGCACCACCTTCGACGCGCCGCCCGGCCTCACGGCCGACGGCGCGCTGGACGGCATCTCGCACGCGCTGGAGGTGCTCTACTCGGCCGTCGGCAAGCCGGAATACGAACGGGCGGCCGCGGTGGCGCAAGAAGCCATCGGCCTGGTGGTCAATTACCTGCCGCGCGTCCTGGCCGATGGCCACGACGCCGAAGGCCGCGAGGCGCTCGGCCTGGCCACCGACCTGGGCGGCTATGCGATCATGATCGGCGGGACGAACGGCGCCCACCTGACCAGCTTCTCGCTGGTGGATGTGCTGCCGCACGGCCGCGCCTGCGGCATGCTCAACCCCTATTGGACCGTCTTCTTCGCGCCGGCCATCGAGGCCCCGCTGCGCCTGGTCGGCCGCATCTATCGGGACGCGGGCTACATCTCCGCCGATCTCGATCGGCTGGCGGGCCGCGATCTGGGGCTGGCGGTGGCCGAGGGGATGATCGCGTTCGAGGCCGCGGTCGGGTTCCCCACCCGCCTGGCCGATGTGCCGGGCTTCACCCAGGCGCACATCGCCCGCGCGCTGGCGGCCGCCAAAGACCCACAGCTCAAGAGCAAGCTCGAAAACATGCCCGTGCCCATGACGGCCGAGATGGTGGACGATTACATGGGGCCGGTGCTCCAGGCCGCGGCCAGCGGCAACCTGTCGCTGATCCGCAACGTGCCGTAAGGCAAAGCGGGGAGGTGCGCGATGTGGCGCATGTTCGTTCTGTTCGGTAGCCTGATCTTGCTGGTCGGCTGTGCAGGAGCCGCTGCGCCGGCTCCCACACCAACGAGCGACCTCCGCGCGGCGAGAATGAAGCTGACCAGCCCGGCGTTCAGCGAAGGCGGGCCGATCCCGGCGAAATTCACCTGCGACGGCGCGGACGTCTCGCCGCCGCTCGCCTGGACCGACGTGCCGGCCGGAACCAAGTCGCTGGCGCTGATCTGCGACGACCCGGATGCGCCGGTCGGCACATGGGTGCACTGGGTGCTCTTCGACCTGCCGCCGTCTCTCAGCGGCCTGCCCGAGGGAATCCCGGCCCGGCCGACCCTCGAAGGCGGGGGCGTCCACGGGACGAATAGCTGGCGACGGATCGGCTACGGTGGACCCTGTCCGCCCGGCGGCACCCATCGCTATTTCTTCAAGCTATACGCCCTCGATATCACGCTCGGCCTGGGCAACAGCGCCACTGCCAAAGACGTTCAGGCGGCCATGCAAGGACACGTGCTGGGCGAAGCGCAGCTCATGGGGCGCTACGGCCGGTAGCACGCCCGGCGACTTCATCGCCGGGCCACCCTGGCGGCGCCCCGTCTCATAGGGAGGTTTCGCACTGAATGGGGCTGGATCCGTGCCGACGGGGTGCCCAGCCCATTGGCATCAAGCTAAGGTTGCCAGTAGGCCTGTTGCCGGTCATCGCCCTCA
>JBBIKA010000136.1:0-11899 GCA_037445695.1 Chloroflexota bacterium | reverse complement strand
GTGCCTGGCACGTTTGACGGGCTATTTTCAGGTTAGACGATCATGGCTTATGCAAACAAATATCACGATTGATCCCGCTCCCCCGGAGACGACCGCGGCCTTTCCGGCCCGCGAGGGCCGCCGCGCCCGCATCGCACAGGCCGCACCGACCCCCGGCCGGCGGCCCGAATGGCTGCGCGTCAAACTCAATCAAAACGAGGAGTACTGGCGCATCAAGTCGCTCATGCGCGCACAAACCCTGCACACCGTCTGCGAAGAGGCCTTCTGTCCCAACCTGGGCGAGTGTTGGGGGCGCGGCACGGCCACCTTCCTGCTCATGGGCGACATCTGCACCCGCTCGTGTCGCTTCTGCAACGTCAAGACCGGCAAGCCGTTGCCGCTGGACGAAGACGAGCCGCGCCGCGTGGCCGAATCGGTGGCCGCCATGAACCTGCGCCATGTCGTCCTCACCAGTGTGGACCGCGACGATCAGCCCGACGGCGGCGCGCACATCTTCGCCAACGCCATCCGCGAGATCCGGGCGCTGCAACCCGGCTGCACCATCGAGGTCTTAATCCCGGACTTCAAGGCCGATCCCGCCGCGCTGCGGCTGGTCATGGATGCCCGGCCCGAGATCCTGAACCATAACGTCGAGACCGTGCCGCGCCTCTCGCGCTGGGTGCGGCCCCAGGCCCGCCACGAACGCAGCCTGGCCGTCCTGCGCATGGCCCGAGAGATGAACCCCGCCGGCCTGACCAAATCGGGCCTGATGGTGGGCCTGGGCGAAACCTGGGACGAGCTGCTCCAGGTCATGGACGACCTGCGCGCGGTGGACGTGGACATCCTGACGATCGGCCAGTACCTGCAGCCGAGCAAGCATCACCTGCCGGTCGTCCGCTTCTACCATCCGGACGAATTCGCGGCGCTGGGCGAGGAAGCGCGACGCCGCGGCTTCAAATGGGTCGAATCCGCGCCGTTGGTGCGCTCCTCCTATCACGCCGACGACCAGGCGCGGATCATCGAGGCGCGCGCATGAAGATCCTGACCGTTGACATCGGCACCGGCACCCAGGACATCCTGCTCTTCGACAGCGAACGCTCGCCCGAAAACTGCCTGAAGCTGGTGATGCCCTCGCCCACCCTGCTGATCGGCGAACAGGTCAAAAGGGCGACCGCGGCGGGCAAGCCCCTGCTGATCCACGGCGTGGTGATGGGCGGCGGCCCGGTTTCCTGGGCGGTCGAGGCGCACCGCCGCGCCGGCCTGCGCGTCCTGGCCACCCCCTCCGCGGCCGCTACCTTCAACGACGACCTGGAGTGGGTGCGCCGCGAAATGGGCGTGGAGATCATCGCGGAAGAAGAAGCGCAGCGACGGCAAGCCGACGCCGACTACGCCTCCGTCCTGTTCCGCGACTTCGACTACGCGGCCATCCGCCAGGCGTTCGCCGCGTTCGGCTACGACCTGCGGCCCGACCTCCTGGCCCTGGCCGTCTTCGATCACGGCGCGGCGCCGGCCGACGTGAGCGATCGGCAGTTCCGCATGGATTACCTGGTGGAACGGCTCCGGCAGGAGCGCCGACTGAGCACGTTCGCCTTTCGGGCCGCCGACATCCCCCCCATCATGACCCGCCTGGTCGCCTTGGCCCAGACGGCCGTCGCCCAGAGCGGCCTGCCGGTGATCGTGATGGACACCGCGCCGGCCGCCATCCTGGGCGCGCTGGACGATCCGATGGTGGCCGGCCATCCCGACCCCCTGATCGTCAACGTCGGCAACTTCCACACGCTGGCCTTCCAGTTTCGGAATGGCGCGTTCGTCCGCCTGTTCGAGCATCACACCGGCCTGCTCACGGCGCAGACGCTGGCCGACTGGCTGCACGCCCTGGCCGACGGCACCATCACCCACCGCGCCATCTTCGCCGATCACGGTCACGGCGCGCTCGTGCTGGATGACGTGCCCGCGGCGTTGGATTTCGTAGCGCTGGTCGGCCCGCGCCAGGCCCTGCTGCACGATTCCGGCCTGCCGCTCTATCGCGCCGTGCCGCATGGCGACCAGATGCTCGCCGGCTGCTTCGGCCTGCTGCACGCCTGCGCCGACCTGATCCCCGAATGGCAGGAACCGATCGCCGCCGCCCTGGCCGGCCGCACCGATCACAGCCTGTGGTAATATCCAATCCCCAATCCCGAATTCGAGGTGCCCATGCCCGACCGAGACATCACCAAAGACATCCTGCGCATGTTCTCCTATGGCCTTTACGTGGCCACCGCGCCCGGCCCCGACGGCCCGCGTGCCGCGACGGTGAGCTGGGTGACGCAGGCCTCCTTTGAGCCGCGCTTGATCGCCGTCGCCATGCGTAGAGGCACTGCCATCTACGAAGCCGTCAAGGCGAGCCGGCGCCTGGCGCTGCACGTCGTGACGGCCGATCAGGCCGATTTCGCCAAGGCGTTCTTCCGCGTCAGCCGGGCCGGGCCCGACGAGATCGCCGGCTATCGCTTCGCGCTCAGCGCGCACGGCCTGCCGATCTTCGACGCAGCCGCCGCCTGGCTGGAGTGCGAAGTGATCGAAGAGGCCAACGCCCAGGGCGATCATGAGCTTTTCATCTGTCGTATCCTGGAGAGCGGCCTCCGCGAGCCCGTGCGTGAGGCCCTGGCGCTGCGCGATACTCCGTGGCACTACGGCGGGTAACAACAGCCGAAAGGAGGTGGCCATGACAGCAGAATCCGTACCGACCGACGTGCGCAGCGACGCGCTGCGTCTGTTGACCAACGGCCTGTATGTCCTGACGACCTGCGTGGAAGATACGCTCCACAGCGCCACCGTGAGCTGGGTGACCCAGGTGTCGGTGGAGCCGACCCTGGTGCTGGTGGCGCTGCGCCGCAATTCGCGGCTGGCGCAAGCGGTGCGCCAGGCGCATCGCTTCGTGCTCAACATCCTCGGCGCCGACCAAGAAGCGCTCGCCGAACAGTTCTTCACCCATCATACCCAGCCGGCCACGGCGGCCGCCATCGGCGGCCGGCCTTTCCGCATGGATGCCGGCCATTGCCCGCTGTTGACCGATGCGCTGGCGTGGCTGGAATGCCGCCTGGCGGCCGAGCCGGCTTCCCCTGGCGACCATACCCTGATGGTGGGCGAGGTGACCGCCGCGGGCGTGCGTCGGCCGGGCCGGCCACTGGTATTGGGCCAGACGCCCTGGTCCTACGGAGGCGTCGCGCCATGACCCTGCCCGACTACCGCGCCGAAGCCGAGAGCCTGTACGAACAACTGGTCGCCTGGCGCCGCGACCTGCATCGCCATCCGGAGCTGAGCTTCCAGGAGGTGCGCACTTCGGGCCTCGTGGCCCAGGCGCTGAGCGCGCTGGGCTACGAGGTGCGCACGGGCGTGGCGCAGACGGGCGTGGTGGCCCTCTTGCACGGCGGCCGGCCCGGCCCCACGGTCATGCTGCGCGCCGACATGGATGCCCTGCCGATCCAGGAGGCCAACGAGGTACCCTACGCGTCGGAATGCCCCGGCGTCATGCACGCTTGCGGCCACGATGGTCACGTCGCCATCGGCCTGGGCGCCGCGACCTTGCTGGCGCGCCATGCGGCCGAACTGGCGGGCAACGTGCTGTTCGTCTTTCAGCCGGCCGAAGAGCGCGATGGCGGCGCGGCCGCCGTAATCGCCACCGGCGCGCTGAACGACCCCGCGCCCGATATCATCTTCGGCCTCCACCTGTGGAACCCGTTGCCGGTCGGCCGGGTCATCGCCCAGGCCGGCCCCCTGATGGCCGCGGCCGACGTGTTGCAGATGACCGTGCGCGGCAAGGGAGGCCACGGCGGCCAACCTCACGAAACCGTGGACGCGATCGCGGTCACCGGCCAGGTCTTGACCGCGCTGCAAACCATCGTCAGCCGCAACCTCAACCCGCACGATGCGGCCGTGCTGAGCATCGGCGTCGTGCGCGGAGGCACCGCCTTCAACATCATCGCCGAGACGGTCGAACTGTGGGGCACCCTGCGCACCTTCCAGCCGCCGGTACGCGAGACGGTCTTGACCCGTTTGCGGGTGCTGTTGAACGGCGTGACGGCCGGCATGGGCGCGGCATGCGAGCTGAACATCCAGCCGCTGACCGGCCCGGTGGTCAACGACCCGGCCGCGACCGAGGTGGCTCGCCAGGCTGCGCTGCAGGTGGTGGGGCCCACGGCGGTGGGCCGGATCACGCCGCTGATGGTCTCGGAGGACTTTGCCGAGTATGGCCGACTGGCGCCGTCCTGCTTCCTGCTGCTCGGCTCGGGCAATGCGGAGCGGGGATTGAACGCGGCCCATCACAATCCGCGCTTCGACTTCGACGAACGGGCGTTGCCGATCGGCGCGGCGCTGCTGGCGACGACCGCCGCGCGCGCGCTGGCCGAAAAGGCCGCCGGGTGAGCCGCCGCCATGCCGGAGCTTTTCTCCCTCTATGCCACCTTCATGCTGATCAGTCTGTCGGGTGCGCTCTCGCCGGGGCCGTTGACCGCGCTGGCGATCGGCGAAGGCGCGCGTGCCGGCCGCTGGGCGGGCACGCGACTGGCGCTCGGCCATGGGCTGGTGGAGATTCCGCTGGTGTTCGCGATCGCGTATGGCTTGGGCGATTGGCTGCGCCGGCCGCTCGTCGGCGCCATGATCGGCCTGGTGGGCGCGAGCGTATTGCTCTGGATGGGCTACGGGCTGGCGGCCGATGCCTGGCGCGGCCGGGCCAGCCTGGTCGCCGCGGCCCAGGCCGCGCCGGCCGCGGGCTTGCGCTTCGGCCATGTGCCCGGCGGCGTGATCTTCACGGTGACAAACCCGTACTGGTCGTTGTGGTGGATCACTCTGGGCGCAGCGTATGTGGTGCGCGTGGCGTCCCTCTCCGCGACGCCGGCCGCGGTGGCCGGACTTGCTGTGTCGCACTGGAGCATTGATCTGCTGTGGCTGGGCGGCTTGAGCCTGTTGGTGGCTTCGGGCCGCCGCCTGATCGGCGACCGCGGCTATCGGCTCATCTTACTGGTGTGCGGCGTCTTTCTGCTCGTCTTCGGCCTCTATTTCGGCTGGAACAGCGTCACCCTGTTGTGGCCGCGCTGAGCGCCAGGTCGGGTTCCACGTCGAAGTCCAGGGTTGTGGGACCGCCGCGGTCCAGGCGGTAGTGGGCGGCCGCGGCCACCATGGCCGCGTTGTCGGTGCAGAGGAAGAGGGGCGGGATCGAAGCCGGCACCGGCAGCCGTTCGGCCACCGCGGCGCGCAGCGCCTGATTGGCCGCCACCCCGCCGCACACGCACACCCGGCTCACGCCGAACGTGCGCGCCGCATCCGCCATCTTGCTCACCAGTACATCCACGACCGCGGCCTGGAAGCTGGCGGCCAGATCGGCCACGGGCAAGCGCGCCGCGCCGAATTCGCGCACCTGGCGCAAGACGGCCGTCTTCAGCCCGCTGAAGCTGAAGTCAAAGCGATGGCTTTCCCCGCTGCTCAGCGCGCGCGGAAAAGCGAACGCGGCCGGATCGCCCCCTGCGGCGGCCTGCTGGATGGCCGGGCCGCCGGGATAGCCCAACCCCAGCAGTCGAGCCACCTTGTCGAACGCCTCCCCGGCCGCGTCGTCCAGCGTGGCGCCCAGCAACCGGTATTGGCCGTGGCCGGCCATCAGCACCAGCTCCGTATGCCCGCCCGAGACGATCAACACCAGCAGCGGAAAGGCGCGGCCGGCCGCGTCCAGCTCGGGCAGAGTGGGCCGGGTGAGCCCCGCGGCGGCGAGCCGTTCGCCTTCGTCGAGCCAGTTGGAATAGAGATGCCCCTCCAGATGGTTGACCGCCACGAGCGGCAACCCCCGGCTCCAGGCGATCGCCTTGGCCGCGTTCACGCCGACCAGGAGCGAGCCGGCCAATCCCGGCCCGCGCGTCACGGCAAGGGCCGTCAGATCGGCCCACGAGACGGCCGCGGCGGCCAGAGCGCGCTCGATCACCGGCACGATGTCGAACACGTGCTGCCGCGAGGCCACCTCCGGAAAGACGCCGCCGTAGGGCCGATGCAACTCGATCTGCGAAGCAACGACGTTCGAGCGAATGCGGTGGCCGTCCTCGACCACGGCCGCGGCCGTCTCATCGCACGAAGTCTCGATGGCCAGGATCAACGACATCGCCTGCGTTCCCCGTCTTACACGTCAAAGGTCACCTGAGCCGTCCAGCCGTCGGCCGTCCGTTCCACCGCCAGATCGTGATACGTCACCGCTTTGACCGCCGTGTGCGAAGGCGCGCCCTCGTAGCCGTAGGCCACGCCAAGGACCCCGCGGTCGGAGATGGCCTGAATCTCGAAGCGGGTATACATCTCGCCGCCCACCTCCTGCGCCCACAGCAGCCGATTGAGCCAGCTCACCAACAGATCGGCTGGCTGCTCGGCCTGGGCCTGCACGATGCGCGCCAGCGTGATCGGCCGGGCCGGATCGGCATCCTGGAGCCGGTACAGCGCGGCCGCCGCCCGCGCGAAGAGCTGGCGTTGCGATGATCCCGTCACCCGGATCGCCCAGTCGGCGGTATGCGGCAGTTCCTGCCAGAACGGACCGGTGCTGGCGTCGGCATCGCCGGCGTGATCGGCCGGGTTGGCCAGGATGCGCCGGCCGGCGACCACGTCCGCCTCGATCTGCGCGCGCAGCGCGGCGACATCGGGAAAGCGCTGTTCCCCGCGCAGCCGCGCGACGAAGCTGAGTCCCAGCTCCTGGCCGTAGAGGTCGCCTGTGAAGTCGAACAGGTACGCCTCGATGCTGCGCGCCGCGCGCTGCGGATCGTCGAACGTCGGCCGCACCCCCACATTGACGACCGCCGGATAGCCGCGGCCCCCGCGCCAGGCCCAACACGCGTAGACGCCGTTGGCCGGCACGAGCCGATCGGAGGGCGGCACCACGTTGGCGGTGGGAAAGCCGAGCCGGCGGCCGCGGCGATTGCCTTCGGCCACCCGCCCCCAAAGCGCATAGGGCCGGCCGAGCAGGGCGGCGGCCTCTTCCGCGGCGCCGGCTTCGCTCAACAGGCTGCGGATGCGGCTGCTGCGCACGGGCTGCTCCTGCCAGGAGAACGGCGCCACTACGTGCACCTCGAAGCCCAGTTGCGCGCCGATCTCGGCGAGCCGGCCGACGTTCCCCTCGCGGCCGCGGCCGAGCGCGAAATCGGGCCCCACCCATAGCCGGCGCAAGGCCATATGTTGGGCCACCTCGGCCATGAACTCGCCGGCCGAGAGCGCGGCCGTCTGAGGCGTGAACGGCAGCACCAGCATGAAATCCAGGCCGAGGGCCGCCAAAAATTCGGCGCGCTCCGCGATGCTCGTCAACGAGACGAGCGGCAGGTCGGGGCGCAACACGGCGAGGGGATGCGGGTCGAAGGTGAGCAGGCCGGCGCGACAGCCGGTCGCGTGCGCGGCTTCGGCCATCGCGGCGACCAGCGCCTGGTGGCCGCGATGCACGCCGTCGAAGTTGCCGATCGTCAGAAAAACGCCCTGGGCCAACTGCGCGCTTTGCCCCAGGGACGGATCAGAGAATCCGAAATAAATTTCCATGGCCCCTTACGCAACTCGCTTCGCCGGCCCGCGCCAGGCGCAAACCGGCGGCTGCCGTTACGGATGGTTTGCTATAAACACTTTTCGGGGCCACCACTGGCCGGTGACGGGCCGGTACTCCAGCAGCGCGATCACCTCGCCGGCGGCCGTCAGCGCGTAGCCTTCGGCCGTCGGGGGCGCGGCCGGACAGGGAATGGGCTGGCCGTGCGCCAGCCGGCGGGCCAGCGCCTCATCCACCGCGACCGGCGTCAGGCCGTCCAGCGCGGCGCGCAGCGGGTGCAGATGGCGACCCAGCTCGCCGGCCCGGACCGCCTCGGCCAGCGCCTCCAGGCCCAGGGCGTCCTCGACGCGGAACCGGCCGCTCTGCAGGCGGCGCAGTTGCGCCAGCGCGGCCCCGCAACCGAACTGCCGCCCCAGATCGTGCGCCAGGCTGCGGATATACGTGCCCGGATCGCAGGTCACCTCGAAGGTCACATGCGGCGGTTGCCAGGACAGCAGCTCGATATGGTAGATCGTCACCCGACGCGAGGGCAGCGCCACGGCCTCTCCGCGCCGCACCCGGCGATAGGCCGGCACGCCGTCGCGCTTGATGGCCGAATAGGCCGGCGGGATCTGCTCGTTCTCGCCGACGAACGCGGCGAGCGCGCGCGCCAGATCGGCTTCGGTGAGGGGCGGCACGGCCGCGGAGGCGACCACCGCGCCGGTGATGTCGTACGTGTCGGTCTCCAGGCCCAGTTGCACGGTGGCCCGATAGACCTTGCGGCCGGCCATCAAGTAGCCGGCCACGTGCGTCGCATGGCCGACGCAGACCAGAAGCACGCCGGTGGCCAGGGGATCGAGCGTGCCGGCGTGGCCCACATCCTTTTGGCCCACCAGCCGCCGGACCCGGGCCACCACATCGTGCGAGCTCCAGCCCGCGGGCTTGTCGAGGTTAAGGATGCCGGCGACCGGTCCGACCGCGCAAGGTGGCACCTGGGGCTCCCCTTTCATGCCGCGAGCCGAAACAGCAACGGCAAGACGCGGCGTTGCGCGTCCTCCAACGGGCCGGGGATGGTGCATCCGGCGGCCTGGGGATGGCCGCCGCCGCCCAGGCTCAGCGCCACCTGCGAGACATCGTGGCCGGGCTTGGATCGAAAGCCGATCTCGACCTGGCCATCGGGTTTCTCGACGAACACGGCCGCGATGGCGGCTTCGGGCGCGTGGATGAGCTGGCTCACCAGACCGCCGTCGCCGTTGGCCGGCGCGGCAACCTGTTGCCGCATCGCGTGCGTGATGACGGCCCACGCCACCCCATGTTCCAGCCGCACATCGGCCAACGCCAGGCCCCACAGGCGCAAGACGCTGAACGGCCGGTAGTTCAACGTGCGGCCGGTCACCTCGCTCAGGCTCGCGCCGGCCTCCATCAGCCGCATGGCCACGGCCAGCACGGCCGGCGTGACATTGGCCGTGCGAAAGCCGAGCGTATCGGTCACCAGGCCGGTGAGCAGGCAGGTGGCCGCCTCGGAACCGATGGGCACGGCCAGCGCGTCGGCCAGATCTACCATGATCTGCGCGGTGGCCACGGCCGCCGTGTCCACGTAGTTGAGTGTGCCGAACTGGAGATTGGTGATGTGATGGTCGAGGACCACGAGCGCCGCGGAGCCGTAGTCGGCCGGCCGGAACACGCGGCCCAGCCGCGGGGCGTCGCTGGCGTCGAGCGCCACCACGACGTCCCACGGCCCGGCCGGCACTTCTGAAACGATCTCCTGACTGCCGGGCAACCAGCGAAACTGGGCCGGCACCGGATCGGCGCAGGCCGGCACAAACGCGCAGCCGGTCGCGGCCCCGACCTCGCGCCAGGCCGCGGCCAGAATCCAGCCGAAGCCGAGCAGCGAGCCGATGGCATCGCCGTCGGGCGCGACGTGGGAGAGGGCCAGTACGCGGCGGCTGCCGCGCAACAGGCCCGCGATCTCAATCAACGTGCTCATGCACTTCATCCCTGGTAGCGTCGGCCAGCGCCGCGCTGCTCAACGCGTCGAGCAATTGGTCGACGCGGCGCGCCCGACGCTCGGTCTCGTCAATCGCGAAGCTCAGCTCGGGCACGACGCGCAGATTCAGATTTTCGGCCAACGCATGGCGCAAAAAGCCTTCGGCGTGCCGCAGCGCGGCCAAGACCCGCGCGTTCGCTTCGGCCGCCAGCGCGTGATCCACGAACACGCGCGCGTTATGCAGATCGGGGCTCACGGTCACATGGGTGACCGTGACCAGCGCGTCGGCCAGCCGGGGATCGGTCAGCTCGGCGCTGATCAGCAGGCTCAGCTCCTGATGCAGCAGCTCGGAGATGCGTTGTTGACGACGGGAAGTCATCTTCCTACCCTGCGCCTTCTAGCTTACCCGCTCCTTCTTATAGGCTTCCAACACGTCGCCCACTTCGATCTCGTGGAAATTGTTCAGGCTGATGCCGCACTCGAAGCCGGCCTTGACCTCGGCCACGTCCTCCTGGAAGCGCTTCAGCGTGTTGATGCGATCTTCGCGAATGGTCTCGCCACCGCGCTGGACGCGCACGAGCGCGCCGCGTTGGATCTCGCCGTCGGTGACGTAGCAGCCGGCCACCTTGCCGACCTTGCTGATGCGGAAGACCGCCCGCACCTCGGCATGGCCCAGGACGACCTCTTTGTAGACGGGCTCGAGCATGCCCTTGAGCGCCTTCTCGACATCCGCGACGAGATTGTAAATCACATCGTACACGCGAATGTCCACGCCGTCGCTCTCGGCCAGACGCTGCGCGACCGGGTCTACCGCGACGTTGAAGCCCAGGATGATCGCCTTCGACGCAATGGCGAGCATCACGTCCGACTCGGTGATGTTGCCGATGGCCTGATGCAGGATCTTGACGTGCAGCTTCTCGTCGCCAAGCTTCTCCAGGGAGCTGACGATCGGCTCGAGCGAGCCCTGGACATCGCACTTCAGGATGAGATTCAATTCCTTGGTCTGGCCGCTCTGGGCCTGGGCGAAGATGTTTTCCAGGGCCACGGCCTTGGGCGCGGCCGCCGCGGCCGTCTCGGCGTGGCGCTGCTTCTGGCGCTCGGCGGCGAGCGCACGCGCGGCGCGTTCGTCGGCCTCAACGGTGAAGATATCGCCCGCGGCCGGCACGTCCGCCAGGCCCAGCACGACGACCGGCGTCGAAGGGGTTGCCTCGTTGATGGCGCGGCCCTTATCGTCGTACAGGGCGCGGACCTTGCCGTACACTTCGCCCGCGACGATGCTATCGCCCACACGCAGGGTGCCGTTTTGCACCAGCAAGGTGGCCAGGGGACCGCGCGTCTTGTCGAGCCGGCTTTCGATCACGGTGCCGATGCACTTGCCGTTCGGGTTGGCTTTGAGCGGGTCAATGTCGGCGACCAGCAGGATGTTCTCCAGCAGGTCGTCTATCCCCCGGCGAAACTTGGCCGAAACCGGCACGCAGATCACGTCGCCGCCATATTCTTCGATGAGCAGGCCGTTGTCGGCCAGTTCTTGCTTCACCCGTTCGGGGTTGGCCGTAGGCTTATCTATCTTGTTGAGGGCCACCACGATGGGCACCTTCGCCGCGCGGGCATGGGCGATCGCTTCTTTGGTCTGGGGCATGACGCCGTCGTCGGCCGCCACCACCAGGACCGCGATGTCGGTGACCATCGCGCCGCGGGCGCGCATGGCGGTGAACGCCTCGTGGCCGGGCGTGTCGAGGAAGGTGATCTTGCGTCCCTGGCGTTCGACCTGGTACGCGCCGATGTGTTGGGTGATGCCGCCGGCCTCGCCTTCGACCACACGGGTCTCCCGGATCGCGTCGAGCAGGGTGGTCTTGCCGTGATCTACGTGGCCTAGCACGGTGACGATGGGCGGCCGGACGACCAGATCCTCCGGCCGTTCGGTAGCGATGATCTGCTGGCGCAACGTCTTCGACTCCTCGGCCTGCACCGGCTCCACCACTTCGGGTTCGGGCGGCCGCTCGTGGATCACGTTGACCCCCAGGTCGCTGCCGACCACCTGCGCCGTGTCGAAGTCAATCGTTTGGGTGATCGGCACCATGATGCCGTAGTTCATCAATGTTTTGATGACGTCAATGGCGCTGCGCCGCATCTTCTCGGCCAGCTCGCGCACGGTGATGTGATCGCCGATCACGATCTCGGTGACCGGTGCGGCCGCGGCCGGGGCCGAAGCCGGCCGCGTGGCCATAGCGGCCGCGGCGGCCGGCCCTTTGGCGACCTTGACGGCTGCTTGGCCGCGCGGCTGGCCCTTGCCGTTGCCGTGGTTGCCGTTGCCGGACGCCTGAGACGCGGCCGCGGGCCGCCGCCCCGCCGGCCGTTTGGCCCGAGGCCCAGCCGGAGCGGGCCGCGCCCCCCGAAAGAGGGACACCACCCCTCCGCAAGAACAT
>JBBIKA010000135.1:0-12042 GCA_037445695.1 Chloroflexota bacterium | reverse complement strand
GCCGCGACCGCCCTGCGCAACGCGCCGGCCGTCCTGCTCGCGGCCACGGCCGCCGAGCCGGCCGCCGGCCGCGGCCGCTTCCTCAGCATGTCCGACATCCGCTTCGATCCGGGCGACCTGGCCGAATTGCGCCGCCTGCAGGCCGACCGGCTGCCGGCCGACGCGATCGAACGCTTCGTGCGGGCCGCCAAGTGGAACGAGGTCATCGCGCCCAACCTGGCGCTCGCCTGGCGGCTGCCCGCGCTCGACGGCTACGATGGCGGCGTCCTGCCCACGGCCGACTATGGCCGGCTGCAAACGCTGTTCGTTCCCGCCGAGAGCCGCCTGCCCGATGGCCGGCTGCGCGAACAGCTCCGCGCCATCCCGGCCGATCGCCTGCTCGATCTGACCGGCGTGCGCTTTGTGATCACCGACAAACAGCACGATCTGTGGTACGACGACGTCTACTACGACCTGGAGCAGCCCGTGCTGCTTCGGCCCGGCCAGGCGCTGACGCTGGACCTGAGCACCTACCCCCCCTTCCCGGCCACGGCCCTCGGCGTGATCGCCGCGGCCGAGGCGAGCGACGCGGCCGACGCGCGCGGGACCATCGGCGTCGCAAGCGCCGACGGCCGACACGCGGCACTGGCGCTGGCCGCCCCGGCCGCCGGCGAGCCGCTCCGACCGCGCATCCTGGCGTTGCCTGCACCGCTGATCCCGGCCACGCTCACCCTCGCCGCGGCCGCCGATGCCCCAACCGGGCTGATCGTGCGCGGGCTGAGCCTGCTCGACACGCGCACCGCCGCCCACCAATCGGTCACCCTCTCCCCGCGCGGCGACCTGCGCCGGATCCATTCCGGCGATGTGAAGATCTACGAGCGGACGGCCGCGCCGGGCCGCGCCTGGCTGGTGCACAACACCATCGCCGAGCGCGATCCGGCCGCCACGCTCGCCGGCCTGGCCGATCCGCGCTTCGATCCCCGGCGCGTGGCCTACGTGGCCGCCGACCCGGCGCTGACGGGCCCCCCGGCCGCGCTGCCCGGTGAAGCCGTGCGGATCGTGTCATACGAGGCCGAACGCGTGCACTTGGAAGCCGATGTGCGCGCGGCGGCGCTGCTGGTGCTGGCCGATAGCTTCTATCCCGGCTGGCAGGCCACCGTGGACGGCGCGGCCGCGCCGATCCTGCGCGCCAACCTCATGTTCCGGGCCGTAGCCCTGTCGCCGGGCCGCCACCAGATCGTGTTTTCCTACGAACCGCAGCCGTGGCGCTGGGGGGCGGCGCTCAGCCTGGCGACATGCCTGGCGGCAGGGGCCGTGCTGGTGGCGACGCTGCTTGGGCCGGCGGGCCGGGTTAGAGTATAATGACCGTGGCCGATCGGCAATCCTACGATGAACAAGGAGCAATCTGTGGCGGAGCCTGAACTGCCGGGCATGACTGTGGACAAAAACAGCATTGACTCGGCGCCGCGGGCGCCATCGGCGACCCCGCCGGCCGCGGCGCCCGACCAGGCCCAGCTACCGATGCTGGTCGAGAGCCTGCTCTTCGTGGCGGCGGAGCCCATGCCGGTCGTGCGGCTGGCGCAGATCCTGGGGGTGAGCCAGGAGGCCGTCGAGATCGCCCTGGCCGATCTGGGCGTAGCCTGCAAGAGCGGCGGCCGCGGGATTCGTCTGCAACGCAAGGGAGATCGCGTGCAGCTTACCACCGCGCCCGAGGCCGCGCCTTATGTCGAGCAGTTCCTGGGGCTCGATGTGAGCAGCAAGCTTTCGCCGGCTGCGCTGGAGACCCTTTCGGTGATCGCGTACAAGCAGCCGCTCACACGGGCCGACATCGAAGCCGTGCGCGGGGTCAATTGCGACGGCGTCTTGCGCACCCTCCTGGCGCGCGAACTGATCGAACCGGTTGGCCGGCTAGAACAGCCGGGCCGCCCCTTCCTGTATGGCACCACCGAGCGCTTCCTGCAATACCTGGGGCTGGAGAGCCTGGCCGATCTGCCGCCGTTGCCCGCCGAAGAGCCCTGAAAAGCCGAAACAGTAATCGCCGGCACCGACTTGGGAGCGTTTCTTTTATTAACTTGAGAGCGTGATCGCGCGGAGGTAGAACCTTGGCAGAAAATCTGTGGTTCTTGCGGGAACAGAAGAAAATCAGCGTGGCAACCCTGGCCAGTCGAGCCGGGCTTCCCATCGGACTGGTCATGGAATACGAATCGGGCCAGCGCAGCATTGATCGGCGCCATCTGGCCCGGCTGGCGCGAGCGCTCTATGTGGAAGAGAGCGACATCAAGCTACAATCCGACCCCCGACCCGGCGCGGCGCCGCTCGAGCGGCAGCCGCCGCGCGAAGCGGTGCGGCCGGTGCCGGCTGCTCCGCAGCCGACACCGGCGGCCCAGCCGGCCGGCCGCAAGATCCGCGAGCGGCCGCCCCGGCCCAAGACCGTCGGCCGGCCCTCGTTGCCGCCCCGGCCCAGCCAGTTGGCCCACCTGGAAAACCTGCTCAAGCGGCTGAACAAAACCGCCGCCGAGCTGGAAGCCGAGCTGGGCAAGCCGCTTGCCGGCCTTGACCGCCGCGCCCTCAGCGCGGTCTTGCACGATCTGCAGACGAAGCTCAAGAGCGTGCCGCAGCCCGTGCGCCATCGCGCCTATCTCCCCGAGGCGGTGGACGAGTTCGAGGCCCGCTATCTGACCGCGGCGCAAGCGGCCGGCGACCGGCTACAGTTCACGCTGTTCGACGGTTCGACGGTCGAAGGCCAGGTGATCGGCTTCAGCCCCTATAGCATCACGGTGCGCAACGCCGACGGCGCCGAGATCACCCTGAATAAGCTGGCGCTCGTCAGTTATACCCGGCCGGTCGCGGCGCCGGCCCAGGAGCCGGCCCCATGAGCCTGGGCGACTATTTGCGGCTCTTGCGGGCCAAACGGGGCGGCGTCACGCCGTGGGAGATCGAGGCGGCCACTGCTCTGCCCAAGGGCCTCTACCGCCAGATGGAGCAGCGCTACCGCGCCATGGGCGATGAAGAGGCCATCCGCATCCTGGCCGATTACTACGGCGTGCCCTACGAAGAGCTCCGCTGGCGCCACGACTGGTCGCGCAAGGCGCTGAGCCGCACGCTGTTTGCGGCCTCGCTGGAGCAACGGCCGCTCACGCTCTACCTGTGGAACGGCCAGGTCGTCACCGGTCGGGTGCTCTGGTGGGATCTGGGCGCGGTGGCGCTCGACATGGGCGCGGCCGAGCCGCTGATCGTCCAGCGGCACGCGGTCGAGCGCTGGGCCCCGCGGCTCGACGCTGCGGCCGACGATGGGGAAGACGACGACGAAGACGCGGACTGACTTGAAGACAAACGTGCCAGCCTGCCCTGGCGGCCAGGCCAGGGGCACTTTGGAAGTGCCTGGCACGTTCGGTCTATATTCAACCCGGCTTGTAAAGCCCCGCCGGGTTGGCCGCCAACAGCCCGGCCCGATACGATAGCTCGTCCACGGGGCTGAGCGTGGTGACGGCCTGCGGGCTGATCACCGGATAGCGCGGGAGCTGCGCGAGCCGGGCCACGATCGGCGCCACCCCTCCATCATCCCACATCCAGCCATAGCGGTCGAAGCGAGATAGGTCGAGCGGCCGCGTGTAGCTCCGCAGCGTCTTCACGCCGTTCACGTTGAAAAACTGCTCGAAATAAGACATCACCAGCTCGCGCAGCGTCCGATAGACCGGCTCCCGATAGCGCAGGCCGACGAAGTTCGACTTGGCCACCGCGCCATAGCAGCCGTTCTGTTTGAAGATCGCCAGCACATGGTCGTCATCCAGGCCGGGTTCGGGCCACAGATCCACGATGAGAGGCGGATAGCCCAGGCGGCGGAGCGCCATGGCCGCGAACAGGCCGCCGTCCAGGCAATGTGCCGTCCGATCGCGCAGCACGTTGAGCGGACAACGATCGCGCGCTTCTGGACTGTAGGGAATGGCGTCGAGATAGGCCTGGATGGCGGCCGGGCTGTTCAGGGCCGCCAGCGCCGTCCGTTCTTCGGCGGTCAGATAATCCATGATGTCGGACCGGGCGTCATGTAGCATGGTCATCTGCTGCTACTCGATCAGCTTGAGATCGCGCAACGCGGCCCGCAACCCCTGGGGCGTGTCCGCCGCGGTGATGCCGGTGTGCACCTCCCACGTTTCGATGTGGAAGGCCGAATCGCCGGGCTGCAGCGTGCTCAACGCGCCGATGCTCTCGACCTCGATGAAGCGATCGCAGACATAGATCTCGGCATTGCAACCGAAGTCGGGGTGCGGCAGGTCGAGGGCCGGCGTGAAGCGCTTGACGAAGAGCGTGGTGCCGTTCAGATAGGCCAGCCACCCGTGGCGGTTGAGATAGCCCACCTTGCACGGCGGCAACAACGCCTGTCCCTCCATCAGGATCAGGTCGTCGTCGAGCCGCAAGCGCGGGTCGTTCCAATGCGTATAGGGCCACAGCACCAGATGGCGATTGGGCAAGAGGCCGGCCTCGTCGAGCGCGCCGACCTGTTGCGGCAAGATCGCGGTGCCGCCCAGCCGCATCTGCGTGATGGCCCACGGCGCCAGCTCCACCGGCCAGATACCCTCGTTCTTCAGCTCGTGCGTGAGGGTGACGATCGGCTGATCGGCGGCCAGCCGGATCTCGATGGACTTGCGGATGCCGGTGGCCTGTTCCACCGGTTGCGTCAGCCGCACCCCGTCGGCCAGTTCGGTGATCGTCAAGCCTTCGTTGTCGGGCAGATACGAGCGGGGGAACGCCTCGGGCGAATGCCACAGGCGATGGCCCCCTCGGATGAAGTATGGGCCGACAGGCGTCTCGATCTTCAGATCGGGCAGCTCTGCCAGCAGATTCTCCTGGACGCCGGCCGCGAACAGCCGCACGATGCGCGGCCCCGCCTCGGCCAGGTATTCCAGCCGCAGCCAACCGTTGTCGAGCACGCGAATCGGCAAGCCGTAAAAATCATCTGCCATACGAGGTCTCCTTTCACTTGAAAAAATCGGTCACTCGGCCAATGCCGCTGCATGTTTCACGGGCGAGGTTTCACCCCATCATCAGCGCCAGCACAATGCCGCCCGCCACGACCGAAGCGACCTGGCCGGCGGCATTGGCGCCCATAGCGTGCATCAGGAGGAAGTTATCGAAGTCTTCCTCGAGGCCGATCTTGTTGACCACGCGGGCGGCCATCGGAAACGCGCTGATGCCGGCCGCGCCGATCAGCGGGTTGAAGCGGCCGCGCGTGAGCACATAGAGCAGCTTGCCGAAGAGCACGCCGGCCGCGGTATCGAGCGCGAACGCCAGGATCCCCAGGACCAGGATGATGAGGGTTTGCACGTTGGCGAACGATTCGCCCACCATCGTCGCGCCGATGGTGATGCCCAAAAAGATCGTCGTGATGCTGGCCAGCTCGTTGCCGGCCGACTTGGCCAGCCGGTCCACCACGCCCGACTCGCGCATCAGGTTGCCGAACATCAGAAAGCCGATCAGGGGACTGGCCTGTGGCGCGATCAGGCCGGTGAGCAGAGTGACCAGGATCGGGAAGAGGATGCGCTCGCGACGGCTCACCACGCGCGCGGTATAAGGCATGTGCACCGTGCGCTCGCGGCGGGTCGTCAACAGGCGCATGATGGGCGGCTGAATGATCGGCACCAGGCTCATATACGTATAGGCCGAGACGGCGATCGGTGCGATCAGATGCGGGGCCAGCTTAGAGGCGACGAAGATGCTGGTGGGGCCGTCTATAGCGCCGATGATGCCGATGGAAGCCGCCTCGTTGAGCGTGAAACGGCCGGTGGCCAGCGCCAGCAGCAACACCAGAAAAATGCCGAACTGCCCGGCCGCGCCGACCAGCACCATGCGCGGATTGGAGAGGAGTGGACCGAAGTCGGTCAGCGCGCCGATGCCGATGAAGAGCAGGAGCGGGAAGAGCTCGGTCGCGATGCCGGCCTGGTAGAGCGGCATGAACACGCCTTCGACCTGTTGGCCGGCCAGGATGGCGCGCAGGTCGAGCCCCATGCCGGCGCCAGGAATATTGGCCAGGATGGCGCCGGTGCCGATCGGGATCAACAACACCGGTTCATATTCTTTGGCGATGGCCAGATAGATCAGCAAGCCGCCGATGAGCATCATGAGCGCGTTGGCCCAGGTCATCTGCGTCAGGCCGGCGCCGAGCGCCGAGAAGAATCCCGACCCGATCTGCATAGGCCCTCGCCTACTCCAGGCGCACCAACAACTGACCGTAGGCCACCGCCTGGCCCGGCTGAACGGCGATCTCGGCCACGCGGCCGGGATGGATGGCGCGGATGGGGTTTTTCATCTTCATGGCCTCCAGGATACAGACCACCTGGCCCGCTTCGACCTGCTGGCCCACCTGCACTTGCACGGCCAGGATCGTGCCCGGCATCGGAGCGACAATATGATCGGTCGTTTCCGCGCCGGCCGGCACATTGGGCCGGCTCACCGTCACCCGAGGCGGCGCCGGCAAGGGATTAGGTTGCGGAGCCGGCTGCGGCGCCGGCGCCAACGGCAACGGCCGCGCCTCAGGCCTGGCGCCGACGATCTGAACGGCGAACGGCTCGCCGTCCACGATCACCTGCAGCGGCGACGCGGCCGGGTCGGGGATCTCGACGCGATAAGACTTACCCTGAACGGTTACATCGAAGACAGGCATAATATAGCCTCATGAATTATGGTTCTCCAGCTTCTGGCGGGACAAGGGGCATTTCGGCAATTCCGGATGCAGTGGGCCCCCCACCCCTGACCCCGCCCCCGCAAGCTGGGAATTCCTCGCAAGGGGTATTTTGGCCGCCGAAGGCGGCCAAAATACCCCGCTATTAGCCCCGGCCCCTTCCCCGCTTGGCGGGGAAGGGAGCTATTCTCCCCCTTCCCTCGCAGGGAAGGAGGTCGGGGGGTTAGGTGGCCCTCACTCCCTCTCCCCTGGCCCCTCCCCCAATTTTGGGGGAGGGGTTGGGGTGGAGGCCGAGAGAGGGGTGAGATAGGTCATTACCCTTCGGACGCGCGCGGCGGTTGCCACGCTTGCATGGCCCTGGCCCGGTTGGTCGTCACCCAGGCCGGCGCCGAACGGCCGTGCTCGAAGGTCGGCCCCGACGGCGGCTCCAGATAGAGCGGCACGGCGTTGGCCATCAGCGCGGCCGCGACGATGGCCGCCACCCGGCCACGCTCCTCCGTCAGCGCGGCCCGCGCCAGATCGGCTTCGTTCGCCGGCGTCGCGGCCGTGACGCTCACCGAAACCTGACGACCGGCCTCGGCGGTCTCCGACTTGAAGACGCGGCCCAGGAGCGAGATCATGCCCCACAAGAGGGCCAGCGCGCCGAACACCAGCCCCATCCCCACGGCGGTCATGGCCAAACCCTGGCCGAGGAGCTCCAACACTTCCTGGTTCATCGCCCACCTCGCGACCGCAGCGCCTTCACCCCGCCGCTCCTCACACCGGCATCAGCCCATGCTTCTTCGGTGGATTGCTGGCCACCTTGGAGCGGAGGATCTCCAGGGCCATGACCAGGCGCAGCCGCGTATAGCTGGGCTCGATCACTTCATCTATCTGGCCCATGTCGGCCGCCGAGTAGGGATTGTGGAACTTGTCCACGTATTCCTGCAACAGCTTATTGCGCAGGCCGACCGGATCGGCAGCCTTGCGCAGCTCTTCGCGATAGAGGATGTTGATGGCGCCCTCCGGCCCCATGACCGCGATCTCGGCGGTCGGCCAGGCATAGGCCAGATCGGTGCGCATCTGCTTGCTGCCCATGGCGATGTAGGCGCCGCCCATCGCCTTGCGGACGACCACGCTGATCTTGGGCACGGTCGCCTCGCAATAGGCGTAGATGATCTTGGCGCCGTGGCGGATCACGCCGCCGTGTTCCTGGGAAACGCCCGGCAGATAGCCCGGACAATCCACGAACGTGATGATGGGCAGGTTGAACGCATCGCAGAAACGCACGAAGCGGGCGATCTTGTCGCTGGAATCAATGTCGAGCACGCCGGCCAGGTAGAGCGGTTGGTTGGCCACCACGCCGACCGGATAGCCGTCCAGCCGCGCCAGGCCCACCAGCGCGTTGCGGGCGTAGTGTGCGTGCACCTCCAAAAAGCTGCCCCGATCAAACACGCTGGCGATCACCTCGCGCATGTCGTAGGGTTCGCTGGAGTCTTCGGGGATCAGGTGATCGAGCAGCTCGTCGCGGCGGGCCGGATCGTCGTAGGGGGGCACGCGCGGGGGGTCTTCGCTGTTGTTCTGCGGCAGGTAGGACAGGAGCGCGCGCACCAGCCGGAACGCGTCCAGCTCATCGTCGGCGGCAAAATGGGCGACGCCGCTGCGCACGTTGTGCGCCACCGCGCCCCCCAACGTCTCGAAATCCACCTCCTCGCCGGTCACCGCCTTGATGACGTCCGGGCCGGTGATGAACATGAAGCTGGTCTTGCGGACCATGATGATGAAGTCGGTGAGGGCCGGCGAATAGACCGCGCCGCCCGCGCAAGGCCCCATCTGGACGGAGATCTGTGGAATCACGCCCGAAGCCATGACGTTGCGCACGAACAGCTCGCCGTAGGCCGCCAGGGAGCGCACCCCTTCCTGGATGCGCGCGCCGCCCGAGTCGAGCAGGCCGATCACCGGGATGCCGCTCTCTTGCGCCAGCTCCATGATCTTGCACACCTTGTGCGATTGCACCTCGGAGAAGGAGCCGCCCAACACCGTGAAATCCTGGGCGTAGACGGCCACGCGACGGCCGTCTATCTTGCCGAAGCCGGTCACCACGCCGTCGCCGGGGTACTTCTTGTCGGCCATGCCGAAGTCGCTGATGTTGTGCGTGGCCAGCCGACCGAGCTCTTGAAAGGTGCCCTGATCCAGAAGCAAATCTATGCGTTCGCGCGCGGTCAGCTTCCCCTTGGCGTGTTGCTCGGCGATCCGCTGTTCGCCGCCGCCGAGCTTGGCCCTGGCCCGCATCTGGCGCAGTTCTTCGAGCTTGTCTTTCATCGTCCCGTCGCTTTTTTTGCCTGCATTACAGGCTGTATGTTATAATAAAAGCCGTTCAGGAGAGGTCGCATAGTTGGCCTAGTGCGCGCGTCTCGAAAACGCGTATCCCGCAAGGGATCGTGGGTTCGAATCCCACCCTCTCCGCCTGCAAGGCCCCACTGCGGTGGGGCTTTTATTTTGGCCGTGTCACCCTTCTCACCCCCTGCTTCCGCTCCCCCCTGCAAGGGGGAGTGGAAGCAGTCAAGAGGGGGGATTGCGGGCGATTACGCCGCCCGCAATCCCCATTTCGGCTCCCCCCCCCCGTCCCCCGCAAGCGGGGGAGGTAAATCCCTTTGAAGGGAGGTTCTGGCCGCCTTCGGCGGCCAGAACCTCCCCCACGCGGCAGCAGGTAGTTACAGCCGCCCTGTCAATCTACGGTGGTTTTACTATAGCCGGATCCAGGTATGAAGGCTATGATGAGGGTCATACGGATTGCGCATTTTGCGTTTTCAGCCGCCGCAGGAGATTTGTGAAAAAGCGCCGATTCGGTATATAATGTGCTCGACTATGGAGAGGTCGCATAGTTTGGTCTAGTGCGCACGATTGGAAATCGTGTATCCCGCAAGGGATCGCGGGTTCAAATCCCGCCCTCTCCGCCACTCTGCCAGGCCACTGCGATATCGGGCAGTGGCCTTTTTTGTCAGCCAACTATCGGCTGTTTGACCGCAAGCTGCGTGTGTCCCCGCTTATAATGGAGTGAAAGCCGTCTCTGAGGAGGAGACCATGCGCCTCAACTTCCGTTTTCCGTTCACCTGGCCCGTCAGCACGGTGATGTTGGCCGGTGTGCTGATCGGCACACCGCCCGATCTGATCCGGCAGACGCCCGTGCCGCTCCTCAATCAGTTCCTGGCGCTGCTGGCCAATCCCAACATGGCCTACATCTTGCTGGTGTTGGGGCTGCTGGGATTGGCGGCCGAGGTGGCCACCGGCGGCACCGTCTTCGCGGGCGTCGCGGGGGTGATCTCTCTGATCCTGGCGCTGGTGGGGCTGGGGCAGTTGCCGACCAACTGGGCGGGCGCCGCGCTGCTCCTGGCCGCGATCGTCATGTTCATGTTGGACATCCACGTCAGCGGCTTTGCGCTCAGCATCGGCGGTGCGGTGGCGTTCGCCCTGGGGTCGCTGTTGCTCTTCACGCCGCCATGGAGCGTGCCGGCGCCTAGCGATGTGCGCATCAACGGCTGGTTGATCCTGGCGACCACCGGCGGGGTGACGGCGTTCTTCCTGCTGGCCCTTGCGGCGGCCGTGCAAGCGCGCTCGGCGCCGGTGGCGGTCGGCCGACACGTGCTGATCGGTGCGGTGGGCGTGGCACAAGGTGCGCTGGCCCCGCGCGGGATCGTGCTCGTGGAGGGCGAGACGTGGAGCGCGCTGGCCCTCGATGGACCGATCCCGGACGGCGCGGCCGTGCAGGTGGTGGATGTCAAAGGGTTGGTGTTGCATGTCCGTTTGGCCGACGCGGCCGCGACAGGCGATACGTCGGTTTGACCATTCTTTCTACGTGCCAGGCACTTCAGAAGTGCCTGGCACGTGAGCGCCGTTCATTTTCATCGTGCGTTGTGTGTTGCCGAGCATAAACAACTGAAAGGAGCTTGCTCATGGCTACGATCCTGGCGACGTTGACGCTGTTTTTCGTCCTGCTGCTGATCTTCCTGTTCCTGCTGCTGATCTTCCGCCCTTTGCGGGTCGTCAGGGACTATCAGCGACTGGTGGTGTTCCGGCTGGGCCGCTATATCGGCGAACGCGGCCCGGGGCTGGTCTGGCTATGGCCGATCATTGATCAGCCGGTGTGGGCCAACCTGCGCGAAGACTTCCTGGAGATCCCCAGCCAGACCTGCATCACTCAGGACAACGCGCCGATTGACATTGACTTCCTGATCTACTGGAAGGTGGTGGATCCGGGCTTGAGCGTGCTCAGGGTGCGGGACTTTGCCGGCGCATCGCAAGGCATCGCGACCACGACCCTGCGCGCGGTGATCGGCGACATTCCGCTGGACGACGTGTTGGCCAAGCGGGAGCAGATCAACCAGATCCTGCGCACCAAGCTGGACGAGGTCACCGAGCGCTGGGGCGTCAAGATCACCAGCGTGGAGATCCGCGAGATCGTGCCGCCGAAGGAGATCCAGCAGGCGATGAATCGCCAGATGGCGGCCGAGCGCGAGCGTCGCGCCATGGTCACCGAGGCCGACGGCAAGCGGGAAGCCTCGATCAAAGTGGCCGAGGGCGCCAAGCAGGCCGCGATCCTGAATGCCGAGGGCGCGCGGCAGGCCGCCATCCTCAATGCGGAAGGTGCGCGGCAGGCGGCCATCCTCAACGCCGAGGGCTACGCGCTGGCCCTGGAGAAGATCTTCGAGGCCGCGCAGAAGGTGGACAGCAAGACGATGAACCTGCAATACCTGGAGACGTTGAAGGCGCTGGGCGCGGGGCCGGCCACGAAGTTTATCTTCCCGCTGGAGTTCGGCGAACTGGTACGTCCGTTCGCGCGCTTCGCGGCCGAGGCCGCGAGCAAGGCCTGATCTTGGGAGCCGTAACTGTTTGCCGTTATCCCGCGCATTGCGCCTTGGGAACGGCCCCTCACCCCCTGACCCCCTCTCCCGCTTGGCGGGAGAGGGGGGAGCCCTGTCAAAAGCGGGGTTTTGGGGCCGCTTTGCGGCCCCAAAACCCCGCAATAGAAGGGCTTACCAGGGGTTTGCCTCCATGCTCGGACGCCGCACACCGCAAATGGATTTGTTCGACGCCGCCAGTCTGCCTCATCGGGTCGCGCCGGATTCGTTTTTATGGCCGGATGGGGGCGGTGGCCGATATGTTGTTCCGCGATGACGACCTCCAACAGTTATATGATCCGGCGATCGGCCGGCCCAGCCTGCCTCCCTCGTTGCTGGCCGGCGTGGTGTTGTTGCAATTCTACGACGATGTGTCCGATGGCGAAGCGGTCGAACGGACGTTGTACGATTTGCGCTGGAAGGTGGCGTTACATCTGCCGCTGGACTATGCCGGCTTCGATCCTTCTAGCCTGAGCTACTTTCGCAAGCGGCTGGTCGAGGGCGGACAAG
>JBBIKA010000134.1:0-12060 GCA_037445695.1 Chloroflexota bacterium | reverse complement strand
CAGCTTCGCGGCCGTCGGCCGGCCGGTGACGGGGTCGTAGCCGCGCGCAGCGTAGGTGAGCTCGAGCAGCCGCTCGATATCCGGCACGTAGCCGCCGGTGCCGCCCTCGGCGAGCGGTTCCAGCAGCAGCTTGGGCAACCGGTCGTCCGCGCGGGTCATGCCGAAGCGGTGATTGAGCAGCCGCTTGAAGGTGAAGATGCGCTCGCCGGCCCGGCGCACGTCGGGCCAATCCCACCCCCAGCCGGTCACGCTGTTGAGCAGGCCGAGCAGTTGCGGCCCGGGCACGTCCTCGAAATGGCAGAGGATCAGGCTGTTGGTGAGCGCGCGCCAGTCCATCAGCCGGGCGACGATCTGCGCCTTCGCCGCCGATTCCTCCTGCCGGTCGCCGAACTCGATCCCCAGCTCCGGGAAGACGCGGCCCTGGTCGCTCATGTACACATCGCCCGACATGTGATCGGCCCCGCGGGTGGCCGTGGCGTAGACGATCGCCAGGCCGCCGAACGCGCGCGGATCGTGCATGGGGATCTCCAGGTTCTTCACCTGGGCCGCCAGCTCGGGCACGCCGAACCGTCGCCCCAGCGCCAGCGCGCCGTCGGCCAGCAGCGCACCGAAGCGTTCGCGGCGCGCGATCTGGCCGAGCAAGGTGTGCACGATCGCCATGTCGCCCCAGCGCAGCGCGAGCCCGTCCGTGTCGGCCTCGGTGATGATGCCCTGGTCGAACAAGTAGAAGGCGAAGGCGATCGTCGAGGACGCGCTGATGGTGTCCAGGCCGTAGCGGTTGCACAGGTGGCCGGCGTAGGTCACGGCCTCCAGGTCCGCCGAGCCGAGCAGCGGCCCGAAGCCGATGGCCGTTTCGTATTCCGGGCCGTCGGCCTTGGGCACGCCGTAGGAGTCGAGGTGCACTTCCCGGCCGCAGGCGATGGCGCACCGGTAGCACGCCACCTCCCGGATGAGCAAGGTGTCGTTCAGGTGGCCGGCGCTGATCGTCTCTTCGGCGGCGAGCAGGCCGCTCTGGGTGTAATACTGGCCCGGCACGTCGCCGTAGAGGTTGCCCACTTCGGTGTAGAAGAGCGTGCCGCCCATCCGCATCATCTGGGCCGCCACGTCGTCTACGACGATCTTGAAGGTCTCCCGGAGCGCGGCCTTGAAGCCGGCCTCGTCGGCCAGCGGCACGACGCCACGGCCGTAGGCCGCGATGGCCTTGAGGTTCTTGCTGCCCATCACCGCGCCCATGCCGGTGCGGGCCGCGGCCCGGCCGTGATCGTTCATCACCGCGGCGTACTTCACCAGGTTCTCGCCGGCCGGGCCGATGCAGGCGACGCGCGCCTTCGGCTGGCCCAACTCTGCCCGCACCCGCTCTTGCGTCGCGTAGGAATCCAGCCCCCACAGGCCGTCGGCCGGCCGGAGCGCTGGCGGTTGCCCCTCGTCGAGGCTCAGGTAGACGGGCGCGGCCGCGCGGCCGGTGATGATGAGGCCGTCGTAGCCGGCCTGGCGCAGCGCCGGGCCGAAGAAGCCGCCGCCGTTGGCCTCGCCGGTGAAACCGGTCTGCGGCGAGCGGGCAACGACCGAGTAGCGGCCCGCAGCCGGGATCGGCGTGCCGACGAACGGCCCGGTCATGAAGATCAACGGGTTCTCCGGCCCCAGCGGGTCGGTCTCCGGCCCGGCCAGGTCGGCCAGGTAGCGCGCGGCCAATCCGCTGCCGCCGACGAACTGCCGGGCGTAGCTCTCGTTCAGCGGCTCATCCCAGACGGCGCCGGCGCTGAGATCCACGCGCAGGATGCGATTCATGTATCCGTACATGGCAAAGGCTCCTCGTTGGGGGCTCCCGACCCTTGTCACCCTGTCACCTTGTCACCTTCGTACGCGGCCCGGAACAGCGCGGCCAGCTCATCCCGTTCGGGGACGCGCGGCGCGGTGACGATCTGGGTGTCCCCCTCGGCCAGGTCGCAGAGGCGTTCGAGCGCGGCCTCGTGGTCGGCCGGGCCGATGCCCATGGCGGCCCCGCGCGTCGCCGCGCCGATCCGGCCCATCAGGTCGCGGATGGCGGCGACGAGGGCCGCCGCGGCGACCGATTCGCTGTCGGCCGGCAGATGGAGGAAGTGGGCGATGTCGGCGTAGCGGCCGCCGCCGCCGTTGGCGATGAATTCGATGGTGTAGGGCAGGTAGAGGCCCACGGCCGCGCCGTGCGGCCGATGGAAGACCGCGCCCAGCGCGTGGCCCATGGCGTGCGCCAGGCCGGCCATGGAGTTGCCGAAGCCCAATCCGGCGATGGTCGCGGCGACCGCCATCTTCTCGCGCGCCTCCATGTCGCTCCCGTCGGCCACCGCGCGCGGCAGGTAGGCGAAGACCAGCTGGCACGCCTTCAGGCAGAGGCCGTCCGAAAAGTCGTTGCGCCAGCTGCTGGTGTAGCCCTCGACCGCGTGCGTCAACACGTCCAGGCCGGTGTCGGCGGTGAGCCGCGGGGGCATGCCGGCCGACAGCGCGGGATCCACGATGGCCAGGGTCGCCAGGGTCTCGCGGCTGCCCAGCCCCAGCTTGCGGCCCTCGGCCGGGTCGCTGAGCACCAGCGCCCAGGTGGCCTCGGCGCCGGTGCCGGCGGTGGTGGGGATGGTGATCAGCCGGGCCTTGGCGCCCAGCCCCAGCTTCACCAGCGGGCTGATGGCGTCGGCCGCGATGTCGGGCCGCTCGTAGAGGGCCCACATCGCCTTGGCCGCGTCCATGGCCGAGCCGCCGCCCAGGCCGATGATCCAATCGGGCGCGAAGTCGCGCAGCGCCTCGGCCCCGCGCCGCACCGTCTCCAGCGACGGCTCCGGCTCGACCTCGGCGAAATGCGCCACGGCCAGGCCGGCGCGGCGCAGGTGTTCGGCCACCCGTTCGGTGAAGCCCAAGGCGTGCAGATGGGGATCGGTCACAATGAAGGCGCGACGGCCGACCAGCTCATCCAGGTAGTCCAGCGCGCCCTCGCCGTAGACGATCTCGGGACTGTTGAAGAACCACATGGGGCCTCCGGTTGGGGTTAGGGATTGGGGGTTGGGGATTGGGGATTGGGCTGGTCTGGGTAGGCGGTGTCAACCGACGCGGCGCAGTTGACCAGGTCGAGGGTGGCTTTGACTGCACGCATGACTTTGCCCATGTTGCCCTGGAGCTTGAGCTTGCGGCCCATGAGGGCCTGGATCGGGTCGAGCTTTTTGGCGAAGATCTGGCGATAGACTTCCAGCGGGCCGGCGATGATGAACTCCGGCTTCTTCGTATCCTCGCCCTGCACCAGATAGGCCTCCCGGCATTGGCCGTGCCACAGGTCCAGGTAGATCTTGATCGGCTCGGTGATGCCGCCGCCCGGTTCGATGATGAAGTAGAAGTCGCCCTCCCACGTCTTGGCCGAGCTGGCGTAGGCCGGGCTGCTGTTGATCGCCTTTTGCAACTGGGCGACCCATTCGGGGCTGGGGAAAAGATACGACATTGTGACCTCCTCTTGCAGGCATCTGAAGCCAAATGGCAATCATCGTGTTGCGTCAACGGTTCGGCGGGCAGAGGCGCGATCGTGCGCCCCTGCCCATATACCCCTTTCAAAAGCCCGTCACCGTCAAAGGCCCATCATGAACTGATAGATGCGGTCGTTCAGGCCCGGCAGCGTTTCGTGGCCGAAGTCGGGATAGAGCGCCAACGACTTGGCCGCGGTGATCTTGTTGTAGGCCGCGAACTGGCTCGACGGCGGACAGATCGTGTCCATGAGGCCCATCGCCCACAACACCTCCCCGCGGATGCGGCCGGCGAGGAACTGGATGTCCACATAGCCGAGCTTCTCGAAGATCGCGTCCTCTTGTTCGTGCCGCGGATCGAAGAGGCGGAAGTAGTCCTTGAGTTCCTGGTAGGCGTCTTTGGCCTGATCCATTTCCCAAACCCGGCGATAATCGCTCAGAAACGGGAAGACCGGCGCGGCCCGCTTGATGCGCGGTTCGAGCGCGGCGCACGCCACCGTGAGCGCGCCGCCCTGGCTCCCGCCGGTCGCGCCCACCCGATCGGGGTCCACGTCCGGCATCGCCATGACGATCTTCGCCAGTTGGGCGGTGTCCAGGAAGATCTGGCGGAAGAGGAGCTTTTCGGGCCGGCCGGCCAGGGCATCGCTCAGGCCGCGGACGATGTGCCCGCGCAACGTGTTGCCGGTCACGTCGCCGACGTCCTGCGAGAGGCCGCCCTGGCCGCGACAATCGAGCGCGGCCACGGTGACCCCGCGCGCCACATGTCCCAGCTTATCGGCCCAGTCGCCCGAATTCCCCGAATAGCCGTGGAACATCAAGAGGGCCGGATGCGGCGAGGCGGCATGTTTCGGCCGCAGCAGCTTGGCGTGCACGCGCGCGCCGCCGACGCCGGTAAAATACAGATGGAAACACTCGGCAAACGGCGCCTGAAACTCGGCCGGCACCAGCGTCACCTGGGGGTCTATGCTGTGCATCTCGGCCAAGGCGCGATCCCAATATGCGTCGAAATCGGCCGGCCGGGGATTGATGCCCTGATAGGTGACCAGTTTTTCGAAGGGGAAATCGAATGTGAGCGGCATTGCAGTGTCCTTTCCAGAGAATCACGGGCGGATTTGTGGAAAGAGCAAAAGGCGAGTATCCTGATCCTGATGCTCCATCCCGGCGGATTATAAAACAAAGAGAGAGGCAATGCCAAGCCGCAACTTCACCCCACGCAACGTCCGTCTGCTGTGGACGCTTCTGATCATCGCTCTGCTCTACCTGGGCCTGTCGCTCGGCCGGCCCACGATCACCGGCCATCCGCTGGGAGACGGCAGCATCGGCGTGATCCTGGGCCTTTTCATCTGCTCCCGGCCGGCCGGGCACGCCATTGATCTCCTGTTCGCCCAACGCGGCGAGTTCCAACGCCTCGCGCGCGAACCCTCCGGCCTCGGCTGGCTGGCGCTGAACCTGCTCGTGCTGGGCGCCGGCTGGGCGGTCATCGTGGTCGGAGCCATGCGCTTCGCCAGGCCGGGATAATGTGGTACACTATATCACATGCCAGGCACTTCTCGAAGTGCCTGGCATGTGGGTGCTGTTCATCTTGATTGCGCGCTGTGTGCAGCCGCGCATGAACAACGGAGAGTCAACAAATTTTTTTCAACGGAGCAACTCATGGCCAAACGCATCGTTCTGATCGGCGCAGGAAGCGCTCAGTTCGGCTACGGCACGATCGGCGACATCCTGCAAAGCAAAGTCCTGAAAGGCAGCCACATCGTGCTGCACGACATCAATCCCACGACCCTCGGCGCCGTCGCCGAGACCGGCCGCGCGTTCATCGCCGAGCACGGCCTGCCGTTCACCCTCTCGGCCACCACCGACCGCCGCGAGGCGTTCCAGGGGGCCGACTTCCTGGTGATCTCGATCGAGGTCGGCAACCGCTTCGAGCTGTGGGAGCAGGACTGGCGCATCCCCCAGCAGTACGGCATCCGCCAGGTGTACGGCGAAAACGGCGGTCCGGGCGGCCTCTTCCACTCGCTGCGCATCATCCCGCCCATCCTGGAGATCTGCGCCGACGCCGCCCGCATCTGCCCCGAAGCCACCATCTTCAACTTCAGCAACCCGATGAGCCGCATCTGCACCACCGTACATCGGGCCTTCCCTCAGCTCAAGTTCATCGGCCTCTGCCACGAGATCGGCTCGCTGCGCACCTTCCTGCCGCCCATGCTGGGCGTGCCCTACGAGGCGTTGGAGCTGCGGGCCGGCGGCCTGAACCACTTCAGCGTGCTGCTTTCGGCCCGCTATCGGGAGAGCGGGAAAGACGCCTATCCCGACATCCGCGCCCGGGCGCCGCTCCTCTTCGGCCATCTGCCCTCCATGGATGTGGTGCGCAAATACTTCAAGGAAACCGGCCGGTGGCCCCAGGCCGAAGACTTTGCGTCGGGCAACTTCCCCACCGAAGCATGGCCCGAGCGTCGCGTCTTCCAGGTGATCCTGGAGAAATTCGGCCTGCTGCCGATCACCAGCGACAGCCACTTCGGCGAATACATCCCCTGGGCCTACGACGTGACCGACCACCGCGGCATCCTCGACTTCTACCGCTTCTACAAAGAGTACCTCTCGACCGCCCAGCCGCAGATCGAGCTGCGCCTGCGCGAGCGGGTCGTCCCGATCATCGAGGGGATCATCACCGACGCCGGCTATGAGGAAGAGGCGGTCAACATCCCCAACAAGGGCGGCCTGATCGCCGACCTGCCCGAGTGGATCGTCGTGGAAGTTCCGGCGATCGTCAAGGCCGACGGCGTCCACGGCGTGCCGCTGGGCAAGCTGCCCAACGGCTTCGCCGGCCTGCTGATGAACCAGGTGGCCGTCCATGATCTGACCGCCGAAGCGGTGCTCCGCAAGTCGAAGGCGGCCGCGCTCCAGGCGCTCCTGGTGGATCCGGTCGTCAATCAATATCGGGGCCTCGAGGAACTGCTCGACACCATGATCGCCTATCAGCGGCCGTGGCTGGACTACCTCCAGTAAAGGTAGCACAATGATCCGCCGCCGACTGCTCCTCGCGCTTGGATTCGCGATCCTGATCGCTCTCACGTCCCTGGTCGCGCGCGCAGCCGGACCGGCGGATCCGCCATCTCGCACGTCCTTCGCGGCCGGCCCGGCCGATCTGCTTCCGGCGGCCGCGGCCGGCCGCATTCATCCCGCCCTGCGGCGGGCGTTGGCCGCCGCAGGGCCCGCCGATGAGCTGCCCATCATCGTCGAATGGGCGGCTCCGGCCGAGCCGACCGCCGGCATGGCCCTCGCAGCCGACCGGCCCACGCGGCGCCGACAGGTTGTCGCGGCGTTGCAGGCCGGCCGCGCCCAGGAAGCGGCCGGCCTGCGCAGCGCATTGGCGGCCGCCGTTGCGACCGGCCGGGCGCGCGATGTGCGCGCCTTCTGGATCGCGCCGGTGATCGCCCTGCGCGGCCGGTCCGACCTGATCGCCGAGCTGGCTGGCCGCGACGACGTAGCCATGGTGCGGCTCGACGCCGAGATCCGCCTTCAGCCGCCCGCGTTCGCGGCGGCCGCAGCGCCGTCGGCCGACGCGGGCACCCCCTGGAACCTGGCCCTAGTCCGGGCCGATCTGGCCACCTCGGCATTGGGCCTCGACGGCGCCGGGGTCGTCGTGGCCAACCTGGATACAGGCGTAGACTGGCAACATCCGGCCCTCCTGAAGCACTATCGCGGCTATCGCGAGCGCGAGCCGGCCGTCCACGCCGGCAACTGGCACGTCTCCACGAACGAACCGTATCTCTACCCCGGCGACGGCCACGGGCACGGCACACACACGATGGGCACCATCGTCGGCGACGATGGCGTGGGCCATCGGGTGGGGGTGGCGCCCGGCGCGCGTTGGATCGCGGTCAAGCTCTTCACCAACAGCGGCTCCACCTACGAAAGCTGGATCCACGATGCCTTCGAGTGGATCATGGCGCCGGACGGGAACCCCGACCTGGCGCCCGACGTGGTCAACAACTCGTGGGGCGACGAAGCAAGTGCCAACACCCTCTTTCAGGCCGACGTGCGCGCGCTGCGCGCCGCCGACATCCTGCCGGTCTTCGCCGCGGGCAATTCCGGCCCGCGCTCGGGTTCGATCAACAGCCCCGCCAGCTATCCCGAAGCCTTGGCGGTCGCCGCGGTGGATGCCGAGGCGCGCGTGCCGGCCTTCTCCAGCCGCGGCCCCGGGCCGTGGGGCAACATCAAGCCCGAGGTCGCCGCGCCGGGCGTGCAGGTGGTCTCGACCTTTCCGGGCGGCGGCTGGGCCGGCGGCACGGGCACCAGCATGGCCGCGCCCCACGTGACCGGCCTGGCCGCTCTGCTCCGGCAGGCGCTGCCCACCGCTACGGCCGATCTGCTCGCCGGCCTGATCGAAGGGACCGCCCGGCCGCTGGCCGACGAAATCCCCAACAACGATACCGGCTGGGGACTGGTGGATGCGTATGCGGCGGGGTTGCGCGTCACCGCGCACGGCGAAGTGGCCGGCCGGGTGCTCCGGGCCGATGGCGCCGGCATCCCCCGCGCGCAGCTCATCCTGAGTCCGCACGCGGCCGATCAGACGACGATCTTCGCCACGGCCGACGCGACCGGCGCGTTTACCGTCGCGCTGCGGCCCGGCCTCTACGACGTGACCGGCCGGGCATTCGGCTTTGCCGACGGCGCCGCGGCCGGCGTCCAGGTGGCCGAAGGCCGTCGCACAGAGATCACCCTGACCCTGGCCACGCTGCCGGCCGGCTCGATCTTCGGCCGCGTGACCGACCAGGCGACCGCCGCGCCGCTCTCGGCCACGATCACGGTGGCCAACGCACCCATCCAAACGCAATCCGATCCCACCACCGGCCTCTACAGCCTGGCGCTGCCGGAAGGGACCTGGACCTTGCGCTTCGCCGCGGACGCGCATCGCATCGCGCGGCGAACGGTGACGGTGACCGCCCCGGCCGGACAGGCGCTCGACATCGCCCTGCCGCCCGCGCCGAACATCTTGCTGGTGGATAGCGGGCCGTGGTACTACGACAGTCAGAGCGCCTATTTCAGCGATGCACTCGAGGCGCTGGATTATCCGGCCCGGCTTTGGCCCATCCGCAGCCTCGCCGACAAGCCCGGCCAGGAAGGCGCCGCGCCCGATGCCAGGGTGCTGGCGCCATACGATCTCGTCATCTGGTCGGCGCCGCTCGATTCGCCGGGGCTGGTCGCCGCGGGGAACGCGCTGCACACCTACACCGTTTCCGGCGGCCGGCTGCTGTTGAGCGGGCAGGACATCGCCTACTTCGACGGCGGCGGCTCGGCCTTCGACCCGCCCCAACGTTACTTCTTCGATGATTGGGGTTTGCGCTTCGAGGCCGAAGGGGATCCGGCGCCCCTGATCGCCGCAGCCGACGGCCCCCTGACAGGCATCACCATCACCCTCAACACCGAAGATAGTGCGCGCAATCAGCTTCACCCCGATCAGGTGAGCATTCGCGATCCGTTGGTCGCGCGGCCGCTCGCCCTGGGGCAGAAAGGCGAGATCGGCGCCGCGTTGGTGAACATCTGTCGGCCGTACCGGACGCCCGGCCGGGCGGCCTGGCTCGGCTTCGGCCTGGAAGGCGTGGGCCCGCGCGCCACGCGCATCGCCATCCTGGAGCGCCTGCTGGAATGGTTCGCCGCGCCCCCGGCGTCCTACGGCTTGCACCTGAGCCTCCCGGCCGATCTGCTGATCGGCCCGGCCGGCCAGACCGTCACCCAGACCCTGCACATCACCAACACCGGCACCCTCTCCGACACGTTCGACCTGAGCATCGCCGGCGGCCCGTGGCCGGCCCGCCTCCTCTTTCCCGACCCCACCCCCCGACCGCCGGCTCCCAAGTCCCAGGTGGCCGATACCCCTGTTCCCGTCTCCCTGCACAGTTGCGGAGCCACGACGGTGGCGGTCCAGATCGTCATCCCGGCCGACGCGGCGACCGACGCCCGGGCCGCGTACACGATCACCGCGCGCAGTCGGGGCGACCCGACCCTCATCCAGACGGTCGGGCTGGCGGCCAAGACGCCGGCCCCGATCCTGCTCGTGGACGACGAGCGGTGGTATCACCATCACGACCGCTACACGGCCGCGCTGGACGCGCTGGACGCGCGCTATGACGTCTTCGATACCGGGGGCGGCAACAACGGGCCGCCGACCGACACGCTGAAGAACTACGCGCTCGCCATCTGGACCACCGGCTACGACTGGTATCGGCCGCTCGCGCCGGAAGACGAGAGCCGACTCTCGGCTTTCCTCGACGGGGGCGGCCGGCTGCTGCTGACGGGCCAGGACATCCTGGATGTGGTCGGGCTCGACGATTTCGTGCGCAACCGGCTGGGCGTGGCCGCGGCCACGTTGAGCGTCACCACGACCGAAGTGATGGGCCTGCCGGCCGGGCCGCTGGGCGGTGGCCTGGGGCCATGGCGTCTGCTCTATCCTTTCACCAACTGGAGCGATGCCGTCGTCCCCGGCCGCGGCGCGCAGGGCCTGCTGGTGGACGAACATCGCCTGATCGTCGGAGTGGCAAATGCCGCGCCCGGCTGGCGCACGGCCTTCTTCCCCTTTCCCCTGGAGACGCTCGACGACGCGGCGCTTCAAAAGCTCATCGGCCGGACGCTGCTTTGGCTCAGCCCGCTGGGCGCAAGCCGGCTGGAAGCGCCGCCGTTCGCGGCCGCCGGGAGTCGCCTGCCGATCACCCTGACGTTGGGGCTGGCGGCCGACACGGCGCGGGCGGATCTGCGCGGCCGTCTCCCGCTCCCGCCGGGGGTGAGCGTGGCGCCCGGCAGCGTGCGCGGGCCGTGGGGCCTGGATGCCGGCGGCGAGGCGCTCGTGTGGGCCGGCGCGCTGGCGCCCGGCGCGGCGCTGACCTTGACCGCCGACCTGATGCTGCCGGCTCCGTGGCCCGCTGCCGCGGCCGTGCCGCTGCGCGCCGATCTCTACGCGGGCAACGGCCTGACCGTCACCGCGGACGCGGAGGTGTTCGTGGATGTGCCGTGGTTGGTCGTCGCGGAGGAAGCCATGCCCGGCCTCGTGGAGGCCGGTGCAACCGTGCGGTACACGATCACCGTGCAGAACAGCGGCCTGCTGCCGACCACCGCGCGCTTGACCGATACGCTGCCGGCCGAGATCAAGATGGTGGCCGGCAGCGCGTGGGCCTCGCGCGGCGCGGCAACGGTTACATCATCACGCCTGCGCTGGTCGGACGTGCTCGCGCCGGGCGAACAGGCGCAGGTGGGCTTTGCCGGGACGATCGCGGCCCCGCGCTCGGGCAGCGAGGTGGCCGACCGCGTCGAGGTGACGGACGACCGCGGCCGGCGGATCGTCGCCTGGGCCGCAGTGCGGGTGCGGACGCGGGCATATCTGCCGGTGGTGTGGCGCTGAGGGACGGGCGCTATTCGCCCCACAAGATGCGGCCGCAGTTCTCGCAATAGACCAGCTCATCGCCCTCGCGCGCGGCGGCGATGCGGCCCGGCGAAACGGCCACCAGGCACGCGCTGCACGTATCGTCGTCGAGGCGCGCCACGGCGCGGCCGGCCCGCCGCGGCCGCAGCGCATCGTAGGTGCGCAGGAGATCGGCCGGCAGTTTGCTCCGCAGAGCTGCTTGCCGCGCGCGCTCCGCAGCCAAGCGCTCGGCCAGTCTGGCCTGTTCCCGGCGCAGCTCGCCTTGGGCGGCCTCCCATTCGGCCGTACGCTGCGCCAGCTCGGTCTGCGCCTGCGCGTGGGCCGAGCCGGCCGCTTCAAGCGCGATCAGCGCCTCCAGCAGCGCGTCTTCGGCCTGGGCCAACTGTCGGCGCTGCTGGCCGACATCCTTCTCGGCATCCTCCAGCTCCTTCGGGTGGCGCACCCGGCCGCTGTAGAGACGTTGTTCGGCCTGCGCCAGCCGGTCGGCGAGCTGTTGTTGGACGCGCTCGCATTGAGCATGTGCCCGTCGGCAACGCTCCAGCTCGGCTTCGGTCGCCGCGACCCGGGCACGCGCCTGGGCCAACGCGGCCGGTTCCTGCAATGCGGCGGCCACCTCCGCGGCGCGGGCGCGCAACGCGTCAATGGCCAGGTCAATCTCGGTGAGCTGGGCCAGCAGAACGACAGGTCGCATTCGATCGCTCTCCGGTAGCGTGATGGATTCGAGTATATCACGAAAGGAGGAGAGATGTCCATTGTGCGGCGCGGCGTAAGTGTTCACCTTTACCTCGCGCGTTGTGCGGCCAGACCAGTGCCCTCACCCCCTAACCCCCTCTCCCGCAAACGGGAGAGGGGGAAGCGACCGAGTGGGGGTTTTTGCGGGCGGCTTCGCCGCCCGCAAAAACCCCATTTCGACCGGCCCCCCCACCGGGGCGGGGGGCTCGGCCCGGTGGGGGGTTTTGGGGGGGGGGGTGCGCGGCCCGAAAAAACCCCATTCCGCCTTCTCCCCGCCCCCTTTCAGGGGGCGGGGACGGGTGGGGGCAAACCGCTCGCCGGAATCAGGGGCGAGGCGGGGTGGAGAGCCGTTCCGAGGCAACAGTGAACACTTTCAGGGCGGCCTGATGAATGTTAAGAATTTATTCCGGTAATCGAGCCGCGCTCGCCGCG
>JBBIKA010000133.1:8017-12110 GCA_037445695.1 Chloroflexota bacterium | reverse complement strand
CTGGCCGAGGCCGGCGCGCAGGTGGTGATCGCCTCGCGCAATCTGGAAAAGTGCGCGGCCAAAGCAGCGGAGTTGAGCCAAAAGTTCCGGGAGGCGATGGCCTTGCCCCTGGATGCGACCGACTACGCCTCGGTGCAGACGCTGGCCGATGCGGTGGTGGCAAAGTGGGGCCGCATTGATGTGCTGGTCAACTCCATCGCCGGCGCGGCCAGCTACGCGGCCGAGGATTTTCCGGCCGATGCGTGGGACTACACCATCCGGGCCACGCTGACGAGCGTGTTCTACCTGTGCCAGGTCGTGGGCCGCCAGATGTTGGCCCAGAGCAAGGGGAGCATCATCAACATCGGCTCGATCTACGGCGTGGTCGCGCCCTACAAGCACATCTACGAGGGGGCCGAGATCCCGCGCAATCCGGTGGCCTACGGCGCGGCCAAGGCGGCCGTGATCCAGATGACGCGCTATCTGGCCGCCACCTGGGCCGACCGGGGCGTGCGGGTCAACTGCATCAGCCCGGGCGGCTTCTGGCTGCCGGGCAAGCAGCCCAACTTCGAGCGCAACTATGTCAAGATGGCGCCCGATGGCCGCAGCGGCAACGACTACGATCTGAAGGGATTGGTCGTCTATCTGGCCAGCGATGCCTCGGCCCATGTGGTCGGCGAGAACATCATGGTGGATGGCGGCTGGACGTTGTGGTGAGACGCTTATGAACTACCGTCGTTTAGGGCGTACCGGCTTATTGGTCTCCGAGATCTCGTTGGGCACGGTCGAGCTCGGCATGGACTACGGCATCCCGGTCGGGAACGAACACCGGAGGCCGGCCGAGGCCGATGCGGCCCGGCTGCTGAATCGGGCGCTCGATCTGGGCGTCAACTTCATTGACACGGCGCGCGTATACGGCACGAGCGAGGAGGTGATCGGCCGGGCATTGAAGACGCGACGCCGCGAGGCCATTCTGTGCAGCAAGGTGGCCCCGCCTCCGGCCGATGTGCGCGGGCCGGCGCTGGCGCAGCACGTGCGGGCCTCCATCGCCGACAGCTTGCGGGCGCTGCAGACCGACTATCTGGACGTGCTGATGATCCACAGCGCCGCGACCGAGGAGATCCGCCGGGGCGAGATGATCGCGGTCATGCTCGACGCGGTGCGGGCCGGCCACGTGCGCTTCGTCGGCGCCAGCACCTATGGCGAGGAGGCGCCCCTGTTGGCGCTCGCCGACGGCCGTTACGACTGCCTGCAGATCGCATACAGCGCGGTGGATCGCCGGCCCGAGACGCGCATCTTGCCGCTGGCGCAACAGGGGGACGTGGGGATCGTCGTGCGGTCGGTGCTGCTGCGCGGGGCGCTCAGCCATCGCTACACCCTGTTGCCGGCGCAGCTCGGCGAGATCCGGGCCGCCATCGCGCAGCTCGATGCGCTGCGCGGCTCAGAGGCGAGCAGCCTGCCGGAGCTGGCCTATCGTTATGTGCTGGCGCACGAGGCCGTCTCCACTGCGCTCGTCGGCACGGCGCGGCTGAGCGAACTGAAGGAAGTGGTGGGCTTTGCCGACCATCCGCCCCTCTCGGCCGGCCTGGTGGCGGCCATCCGGCAGATCGTGATCAAAGACGAAGATCAGCTCCATCCGGGGAAATGGCCGGCCGAGATGAACGCATAGCGACGGCCCTGGTGGTTGCTCAGGTTGCGGAGAATCGAATGCCGAGCATCGCATCGCCCGCCGAGGCCGATCTGACCATCTTCCGCCGAGAACTGGCCGGCTTTGTGCCCGACCGCATTTTCGACGCGCACGCGCACCTTTGGGCGGTTGACCATGTGCCGCCGGGCAGCAGTCCGGCCTTCGAGAGCGCCGGACAGGCCGTCATGGGCCTGGCCGCATACCGGAGCCTGATGGCCGCGCTGCTGCCGGGCCGGCAGATCGCGGGTGGCCTGTTCATCCCGGGCGCGGTCGCCGCGCAGGGCGCCGATCTGGCAGCCGAGAACGAGCTCGTGGCCCAGCAGACGGCCGGCGAGAGCGGCTGTCGGAACGCCTTGCTCGTCTCGCCGGAGATGGCGGCCGAGGCCGTGGGGGCCGAGGTGCATCGGCTGCGGCCGGCCGCGCTGAAGTGCTACCATCTGCGCAGCGCGGCCCGGCCGACCTGGGATGCCGAGATCCCGGCGTACCTGCCCGAGGCGCACGTGCGGGTGGCGCACGAAGCAGGCCTGTGCATCATCTTGCATCTGGTGCGGCCCCGCGCCCTGGCCGATGCCTCCAATCAGTCCTGGATCCGGCGTTATTGCGAACGCTACCCGAACATGCAGCTGATCCTGGCGCACGCCGGCCGCGGCTTCAACCCCCACCATACCATCGAGGGGATCTGGGCGCTGAGAGACCTGCCCAACCTGTGGTGCGACATGTCGGCGGTGACCGAAGTCGGCGCGTGCGAGGCGATCATCGAGGCGCTGGGGCCTGGCCGCCTGCTCTACGGCAGCGATTTTCCGGTGAGCCATCTGCGCGGCCGCTGCGTGGCCATCGGCGATGGGTTTGTCTGGCTGTATGAGGAGACACTCGATTGGCAGGCCGCTTCGTTTCAACCGGTACAGCCCATCCTCATAGGGTTGGAATCGTTGCGCACGCTCAAGCAAGCCGTCTGGCACTGCCGGCTCTCCGATGGCCAGGTGGAAGACATCTTTCATAACAACGCCGCGCGCCTCTTGGGGAGGTGATTTCGACCATGCAACTGATCGCCACCCTCACCGACGAACAAATCGCCCGCCTGCAGGCCAAAACGGCCGATCTGCTGGCGACCGTTGGCCTGAAGATCACACATCCGGAGCTTTTGCGCTTGTGCCGGGCCGCGGGCGCACAGGTGGAGGCCGATGTCGGCATTGTCCGCTTTCCGCCGCCCCTGCTGCACGAGCTGCTCTCGGCCGTGCCGCCGAAATTCGACATCTGCGCGACCGATGGCAGTCGCTATACGATCGGCGGTGATGATCAATTCTGTCACGCCATTGTAACCGACCCCTGGATCGTAGATTACGAGACGGGCCGGCCGCGCCGGCCCCGGCTGGAAGATGTACGCCGGCACACCATCATCGCCCAAAAGCTGCCCCAGGTCATTGCCGCCAGCCTGATGGACTATCCCGTGGCCGAGTTCGCCGGCCCCGATTCCAGCCTGCACGCCTGCGAGATCCACGCGCTTCACTTTGCCAAGCACATCATGGTGTTCGCGACCGACCTGGCCTGGTTCCGGCGCTGGCTGGAGATCGGCGAGATCCTGGCCGACGGCCGGTCGTTCCCCGCGCCGCTGATGAGCGCTGCGGTAGGTGTGCTTTCGCCGCTGGCGGTGACAGACTTGAATGCCGAATTCCTGTTGCTGGCGTGCCGGTCAGGCATGCCAGTGCTGCCGACCGTGTGTCCTATCGCCGGCATGAGCAGCCCGTATACGTTGGCCGGCACGCTCCTGGCCGGCAACTGCGAGATCATCGGCCTGGCCGCGCTCACCCAGATCGTCAGGCCTGGCCATCCCTTCATCTATGCGTTTGGGCCATCGGTGGGCGATATGCGCACCGGCCATGACCGCTACTACACATTCGACAAGGTGCTCTGGAAGGCCGCCGCGGTGCAATTGGGCCAGGCCTACCATATGCCCGTCATGGCCGAATGCGGCGGCTCGATGACCTACCGCTACGATCAGCAGAACGGCGCCGAGGGGATCCTCTTCATGCTCGCCGCGGCCGCGACGGGCGCCACCCTGTTGAGCGGCATCGGCTCGACGATGAACGCCATCGGCATGTCGGCCGAGATGATGCTGATCCAGACCGCCTGGCTGGAGGCCGCGCGTTTCCTGGCCCGCGGCCTCGTCATGGACGAGGAGCGGCTGGGGGCGGGGAACATTGCGGCCGTCGGGCCGGGCGGCAGCTTCCTGATGGACGATCTGACCCTGCGCTTCCTTCGCCGCGAGCGCGAGTTCTTCGACCACGAACTGTTCGACTATTCCGGGGGGCCCGAAGCGACGCCATCGCTCCTGGAGCGCGCCCATGCACGGGTCGAAGAACTGACGCGCGAGGGCGCCTCGCCTCATCCTGAAGCGGTGCAAGAGGCGCTCCGCCGATATTTCGCCGA
>JBBIKA010000133.1:0-7917 GCA_037445695.1 Chloroflexota bacterium | reverse complement strand
ATGATGGACTTCTACGAGCGGCCCGACTTCGTGCACGCGGCCATGGACATGCAGGCCGAGGCGATCATCCGTCGGGCCGAAAAGCTGCTGCCGACCGGCATTGACGCCCTGTACATCGGCGATCCAGCCGCCAGCGCTAGCCTGATCAGCCCCCGCCACTTCGAGCGCTTTTGCCTGCCGGCCTATCGCAAATTCTGCGCTCACTTCCGCGACCGCATCCTGATCTACATCCACATCTGCGGCAACTCGCGGCCGATCCTGGAGATGATGGCCGACACCGGCGCCCATGTGGTCGAGCCGCTCGATCCGCTCGGCGGCGTGGAAGTGGCGGATGCCAAACGCCGCATCGGCCACCGGGTGGCGCTGATGGGTGGCGTCAACACCCTGACGCTGGCCGACGGCACGGCCGAGGAGGTGCGTCAGGAGGCGATCCGCAAATGCTGCGAGGGCGGCCCCTACGGCTACATCCTGGCGGCCGGCGACATGGTTCCGCCGCAGACGCCGCTGGCGAATCTGCAGGCGCTGGTGGACGTGGCGAAGAGGAGTTTGTGGCGTGAGGCGTGAAACGTCAAACGTGAAACGTCACCAAGGGGGAGTTGTATGAAGGGAAGGACGGGACAAGAGTTGTATCGCCATGCGCGGACGCGCATTCCGGGCGGAACGCAGTTGCTGTCCAAGCGGCCGGAGATGTTCCTGCCCGAGAACTGGCCCGCGTACTACAGCCGGGCCAGGGGCGCGCAAGTGTGGGATCTGGACGGCAACGCCTATTACGACATGAGCTACAACGGCATCGCCGCGTGCATCCTGGGCGCGGCCGATCCCGACGTGGACGAGGCGGTCATCGCGGCGGTGCGGGCCGGCTCCATGTCCACGCTCAACTCCCCGGAGGAGGTCGAGCTGGCCGATCTGCTCTGCGAGCTGCACCCGTGGGCCGAGATGGTGCGCTATGCCCGCTGCGGCGGCGAGGCGATGGCCGTGGCCGTGCGCATCGCGCGCGCGGCGACGGGCCGCGAGCGGATCGCCTTCTGCGGCTACCACGGGTGGCACGACTGGTATCTGGCGGCCAACCTGGCCGAGGATCACGCGCTCGACGGCCATCTGTTGCCCGGACTCGCGCCGGCCGGCGTGCCGCGCGGACTGAAGGGAACCGCGCTCCCGTTTCGCTACAACCATCTCGCCGAGCTGGAGGCGATCGTGGCCCGTCACGGCGATGAGCTGGCGGCCGTGGTCATGGAGCCAGTGCGCAACATCGAGCCGGTCCCAGGCTTCCTGGAGGGAGTGCGCCGGATATGCGATCGCATCGCCGCGGTGCTGGTGATAGACGAGATCTCGGTGGGCTGGCGGCTGACCACGGGCGGCGCGCATCTGGTCTACGGCCTGGAGCCCGACATCGCGGTCTTCGCCAAGGCGATCAGCAACGGCTATCCGATGGCGGCCATCATCGGCAAACGGTCGGTGATGGAAGCCGCGCAGAGCACCTTCATCAGCAGCACCTATTGGACCGAGCGCATCGGCCCGGCCGCCGCGCTGGCGACGATCCGCAAGCATCGGGCGTGCAACGTGCCGCAACATCTGCGCCGCATCGGCGAGCTGGTGCGCAACGGCTGGCGCACGGCCGCCGACCGGGCCGGCCTGCCGATCGCCGTCGGCGGCCTGCCGGCAATGACCAGCTTCGCCATCCAGCATGCCCAGGCCCAGGCGGCCGCCACCCTGTTCACGCAGCTCATGCTGGAGCGCGGCTTCCTGGCGACCAGGGCCTTCAATCCCACCTATGCACACGACGAACGGATCATCGAAGAATACCTGGCGGCCGTCGAGGATGTGTTCGCCACGCTCGCGCGCGGCCTGGAACAAGGGACGATCGAAAAGATGCTCAAGGGGCCGATCGCGCACACCGGATTCGCGCGTCTGAACTGACTCGCCAAGGGCGATGAACGAACGAGGATACCACTATGCCGATGACCCTGCGCCAACGCATCCTGGCCGTTTACCGCGGAGAGACCCCCGACGTCGTGCCGTACATGCTCGACCTGTCGCACTGGTTCTATCATAAGAACCGGATGCCGTGGGATCTGAGCGTGGCTTACGAGGAGCCGGAGCGCGAACTGATTGCCTACCACAAAAAGGCCGCCGCGGGCTTCTACATGCCCAACCTCGGCGCATTCTACCGCGTGACCTACGGCCCCGACGTGCAGGCGGAGACGACCAAGGTCTATCACGACGGCGTGCCGGAGATCATCTGGCGGTTCCATACCCCGCTGGGTTCCATCGAGCGCCGACGCATTTGGGAGGAGACCTCCTACTCGTGGGCGATCACCCGCTGGGGCGTGCAGAGCGAGCAAGACCTGCGGGTGTTGGGCTACGCGCTGGCCTCGCGCACCTACGCGCCGCGGTGGGATCGCTATCAGGCCTGGGTGGACGAGGTCGGCGACACGGGGGTGGTTTACCTTTCGACGGGCTACAGCGCCCTGGGCCACCTGCTGCACTACTGGATGGGCGTCACCGGCGTCGCCTATGCCGCGGCCGACTGGCCCGCGACGTTGCGCGAAGTAGTGGATCAGATCAACGACAACAATCTGAAGCTGATTGACCTGTTGGCGGCTTCGCCGGCCGAGATCATCATCATGGGCGACAACTTCTCCGGCGACATCCAGCCGCCCCGCTTCTTCCGCCGCTGGTCCGGGCCGTACTATGCCGAGGCCATCCGTCGCCTGCACGCCGCGGGCAAATTCGTGGCCGTGCACATTGACGGCAAGCTGCGCGGGGCCATCGGCATGATCCGCGACGTGGGCGCCGATTGCGGCGATGCCATCACCCCCGCGCCGATGGGCGACCTGACACCTGAGGAATGTCGAGCCGAGGCCGGGCCCGACTTCATCCTTTCCGGCGGCGTCCCTCCCGACCTGTGGCTTCCCGATGTGCCACGCGAGGCTTTCGAGAAAGCCGTGTTGGACTGGCTGGCGCTCAAACGGTTCGGGCCGCGGTTCATTGCCAACGCGGGCGATCAGGTGCCGCCGCACGCGGAGGAGGCCCGCATCGAGATCATGCGCGAGATGGTCGAGAGGTATGGCCGGTATTGAGGGATTGGGGATTGGGGATTGGGGGATAAGGAGGCGGCATGATGCGGGTTAGGGAGCGAGGGACGATCTTCGATGCGACGGCCGCGGAGCCGGCGGCGCGCTTTTGTACCTTCCCCTCTCTGGCGCGCACGGCCGGCGGTCGGCTGGTCGTCGGTTTTCGCGTCGGCAGCTCGAAAGACTCGGCCGACGAAGACGTGCGGGTGATGGTCAGCGATGACGAAGGCGCGACCTGGCAGATGGCCTTCGGAGGCTTCGGCGCGTTCCCGCCGGGGAGCGGCGGCCGCATTCGCGGCATCGCGCTCACGCCGCTCGGCCGCCGGCTCATCGCTTCGCTCCTGTGGGTAGACCGTTCGAATCCGGACCTGCCCCTGGCAAGCCCGGAGACGCAAGGCCTCTTGCCGACCCGGGTGCTCGTCGCCTGGTCGGATGACGCGGGGCATTCGTGGAGCACGCCGCAAGAAGTGCCTCTCTTGCCCCACAAAGGCAACGCGACCACCGGCGCCATCCTGGCCTTGGGAGATGGCCGGCTCGCGTTGCCCTATGAAGCGTGGAAAGAATACCATGATCCCAGCCCCGGAACGCACCATGCCGCTCTGCGTATCTCGGCCGACGGCGGCCGGACGTGGGATGAATCGGCGATCGTCGCCCACGATCCACAGGGCCGCGTCCTCTACTGGGACCAGCGCCTGACCGTAGATCCGCTCAGCGGCGAGCTGATCGCCATGTTTTGGACCTACGATCGCCGCGCGCAGCACGACCTCGACATCCACATCGCCTGGGGGTCGCCGGACGGTCGGGCATGGAGCCGGCCGCTCGCCACCGGCATCGCCGGCCAGATCTGCGCGCCGCTGGCGTTGGGCAACGGCCGGGTCTTCGCGGCCTACGTCCACCGCCACCATCCGCCCAGCCTGCGCGCGCGTCTCAGCGATGACGGCGGCCGCACATGGGACGCCGCGGAGGAGCTGGTATTCTACGAGAAGGTGCGCGGAGGCGCCGAATCGGGCATGGAGGGCGCGCGCGATTTCGGCGATTACTGGGCCGACATGAGCATCTGGACCTTCGGCCACCCTGCGCCGCTCCTCCTCCCCGACGGCAATGTGATGGTCGCCTATTACGCCGGCGATGAGACCGCGATGGGCATACACTGGGTGAAAATCGCGTGCACTTGAGGCAAAAAGCAGATCGGAGGAGCTCATGGTTGCTGCAAAGCATCTCCAGCGCGCCGACCTGATCGGCAAAGTCATAGATGCGCACTCGCACATCGGGATTGCGCTGCGCGAGGCCGCGCAGATCAACTTCCCCTACTGCTCCAGCGCCGAGGACCTGGCCTATCGGCAGAAAGCCAACGGCGTGGATTTCGGCGTGGTCTTCCCCATCTCGCCGGCCTTTCATTACGACCTGCCGACCTTCATCGAGACCGGCGAGCTGCGCCCCGCCGCGCGGCCGATCTCGCGCGTGCCCTACGAGCGGGAAAACCGCCTGGTGTTGACCGACGTGTATCGCTTCTGCCCGGAGCACAGCCGCCGCTTCCTCCCCTTCGTGTCGGTGGATCCCGGCCGGTTGATCGCCGAGCAGATCGCGCTGCTGGAGGAATTGGAACAGGAGTTTCCGATCTACGGGGTGAAGATCCATCCGCTGATGTGCCAATCCAAGGCGCTGGCGTTGCTCGACGTGGGCGCGGCGCTGCTGGAGTTCTTCGCCGCGCGCAATTGGCCGATCCTCTTCCACGCCTCGACCGACCCCACCGATCCGTTCTCGCAGGCCGCCGACATCCTGACGATTGCCGAGCGCCACCCGGAACTGCGCCTCTGCCTGGCCCACTGCATCGGCTGTCATCGGGAGTCGCTGGAACGCGCAGCAGCGCTGCCGAACGTCTATGTGGACACCGCGGCGCTCAAGATCCAGGTTGATCTCTTCCGCGCCGAAAAGTCGGCCGAGATGTTGGATCTGGACTACAGTGATCACCGGACCGTTTTTCGGGAGCTCGTCGAGCGTTACCCGACGACCATGCTGTGGGCCAGCGATGCACCGTATCACAGCTACATCACGCGGCGGCATCAGGGGTTGGGCGTCTATCGCGAGTTTCGGCTCAAGGGGACTTACGAAGAGGAAAAAGCCGCGCTGGATGCCCTGACGCCTGAACAGCGCCGCCAGGTGAGCGACAACACGGTGCGTTTCCTGTTCGGCAATGTCGAAGACATCCCATCATCATAGGAAACTTTCATGCGTTGGAGCAAAGTTCTCGCGAAGCTGCGCAGCGGCCGATTTGCCGCATCTGCGCGGCCGGCCATTATCTGCCGTTCTTCGCTTTCAGCCGCAACCTTGCACGGGATGTGGGCGGGCCTGCCCGTAGCCTGGACTGAAGACGACCGGTTCGACGAGCCCCGCTATCGGCGCAACGTCCGGCGCACCTGTCAGGCCGGCGCGCACGGGGTCTACACCCACGGCTCCACCGGCGAGTTCTACGCCCAGACCTTCGACGAATGGCTCGCAGTGGCCAGGGCGACGCTGGAGGAGGCTCATGCCTGCGGCGTCCCTGTCCAGATCGGCATAACCGATCTGGCCACGCGCCAGGTGATCCGCAAGATGGAGAACGCCGCGCAGCTCGGCGCAGACGCGGTGCAGACTGCCCTGCCCTTCTGGATGCCGCTGAGCCAGACCGAGGCGGTGGGGTTCTTCGTAGACCTCGCCAGGGCCGTGCCGGGCATGCCCATCGTGCTCTATGCCACCGGCCGCGCCAGGACTCCAGTCACACCGGAGCTATTGCGTCGCGTGCTCGATGCCGATGTGCCGCTCATCGGGTGCAAATACACCGGCCCGGTCGCCGACATCCCGGCATTGGTGCACACCTGCCCGGAGATCAGCTTCCTGGTGGGCGAAGCCAACCTGGCCACCGGCATGGCTGCGGGCGCGCGCGGTTCGTGCAGCGCCTACATCTACGTCTGCCCGCAGTATATGCTGCGCTACTACGCGCTGTGCAAAGCAGGAGCGTGGGAGGCGGCCCAGGCGATCGAGGAGCACGTCAAGGCCTGGCACGCCGGGCCATGCCAGCACCTGTTCGCCAAAGGCATGCAGGATTCCGCGCTGGATCGGACCTTTGCCCATGCCAGCGGCTTCATCGAGATCGAGCTGCGCTGCCGACCGCCCTATGTGTCCGCGTCACAGGAGGACCTCGAGCTGTACATTCGGCTGTGCCGGGAAGGATTCTCCGAGTTTCTCTATGACATGGAGTGATCCCGTGCAAGCAACCAAAGACTTCCCCTTCCAGCTTACCGGCCGAGCCCGTGAGCAAGCCGTGGCACGCTGCCTGAACGTCATTCGCGGCTGGGGTCTGACCATGCCCGCGGTCGAACCGCTGGTGCTCGACTTCGGCCTGGGCCGCTTTGATGAAATCGGCGAGATCGAATTCTGGATCGCCAACGAGGAAGCCCACGGCTACTGCGGCAAGTTTCTCTTCGTGGACGATGGGCAGACGTGTCCCTATCATCGCCACGGCCGCAAACACGAGACCTTCTTCGCGCTCAAGGGGCGCGTGCGCATGGTCGTGGATGGCGAAGAGAAGATCCTGAGCGAGGGCGACATCCTGGTCATGCGGCCGGGGCAGCGCCATTCGTTTACCGGTGTCGGCCCGGCGTTGCTGCTGGAGGTCTCCATGCCCAGCATCCGGCAGGACAATTTCTTTGCCGATGAACGCATCGGCGAAAGTGGAGTCATCTGAAGAGGAGGGCTCATGCCGGTCCGCATTCTCGACACCGGCCTGATCTATCGCAATCCCAGGCCCCATGTCCACAGCGTTCACGCTTACTTCCCGTCGGTGGTGCGGCTCTCGAACGATGACTTGCTGTGCTCGCTGGTGCTCGGCGAAGCCTTCGAGGCGCCCAACTGTCGCACCTTCATCAGCCGTTCGACCGACGGCGGCCAGACCTGGCAGCTCGCAGGCCCCATCTACCGCGGGACGACCGGGAGGATCACGTCCGATGCTTGCCGACTCACCGCGCTGCCCGATGGCAGAGTCGTCGCCTTCATGGTACGCGCCGACCGCACCGCCCACCCCGACGAGGGACTCACCAACCCCGACACGCTGGGATTCGTGCCGACCGAAACCCTGACCCTGTGGTCAAATGACGGGGGACACACATGGAGCGAGCCCCGGCCGTTAAGCCCGCCCCTGGTTGGCCCGGCCTTCGAGCTTTGTTGTCCCATCGTGCCGCTGCAAGATGGCCGTTGGCTGTTGCCGACCTCCACCTGGCCCGGCTGGGACGGCGATTGCCCGAACGGCGTGAAGATGGTGGCGCTCGTTTCGCACGACCGTGGACAGAGCTGGCCTGAGTACCTGGAGGTGATGGTCGATCCCGACCAACACATCATCTACTGGGAGTCCAAGATCATCGAGCTGACCTCAAAGGAAGCGGCCGAAGGGCACGGCAACCTGCTGGCGGTAGCCTGGGCCTATGACCGCGTTGCAGGCCGGGACTTACCCAATCAATATGCGCTCAGCGACGATGGCGGTCGGAGCTGGTCAGTTCCGCGCTCGACCGGCCTGCAAGGCCAGACCCTCACTCCGCACGTACTGGCCGACGGCCGGATCTTGTGCGTCTATCGGCGAATGGATGAGCCGGGATTGTGGGCCAACCTCTCGCATTTCGAAGGGGACGCGTGGATCAACGATGAAGCGGCACCCCTGTGGGGGGCGCGGGCGCCGGGGCTAACGGGCAGCTCGACCAACATGGCCGAGAATTTTCAGGTTTTGCGGTTCGGCGCGCCGTCCATCGTGGCGCTGCCGGATGGAAGTCTCTTCGTGGCGTTCTGGTGCTACGAGGATTGCGTCTCGGTGATC
>JBBIKA010000132.1:0-12138 GCA_037445695.1 Chloroflexota bacterium | reverse complement strand
ACCGGCCCCCGCCCCCCCCCCCGCCCCCCCCGCCGCCTTCGCCCTGTTCTTGGTGGGTTGTTAAATTGGGTTTGGGGGGCGGGGGCTCCGCGCCCGCCTCCAAACCCCTCTCCTCTTATCCCCCTTCTCCCCCGTTTCGGGGGAGAAGGGGGAAAGGGGGTTGAGGGGGTACAAATGGATCTGCCGATCGAAGGGATAGGCAGTGACTCTGATTCTAACTCATGTGGCCGGAACTTGCCACTTTTCGCCCTGCTGTGGTAGAATCGCGACAGCTTCTGAGCCGCGCGACGGAGACCAGGCGTTGCGCACGAGGCGCAAGAAGCTCCTCGAATCTACCGCCAGGAGGTGAAACGTTCGCGACCGACCGATTGCCTGAGCCTGCTTGCCTCCTTCCGAGGCCGTGGCAAAGCGGTTTTGGCAGTATGCCTGGGGCTTTCACCGGCGCCGATCTTGGTCATTGGATGCGCGGGGGCGCGGCCCAGCCTTCCAATCGGCAAAGCTGAAGTTCCCAACCGAAGAGTTCTGTTTGCCCGGCCCCTTTGCCGGCGCTGCCGGCGTATTGCATCTCACATCAGGAGCAAAGACACCAGATGGCCAGTGTAACCTACGATCATGTGACCAAGCGGTTCGGCGATGTGATTGCCGTCAATGACCTCAGCGTTGCCATCGCCGATAAGGAGTTCCTCGTCTTCGTCGGTCCGTCCGGCTGCGGCAAGACCACCAGCCTGCGCCTCCTCGCCGGCCTGGAGGAGATCACCGACGGCCGCATCTACATCGGCGACCGGCTCGTCAACGATGTGCCCCCCAAGGATCGCGATATCGCCATGGTGTTCCAGAGCTACGCGCTCTATCCGCACATGAGCGTGTACGACAACATGGCGTTCGGCCTGAAGCTGCGCAAGGTGCCCAAGGCCGAGATTGATCGGAAGGTCAAGGAAGCAGCCGAGATCTTGGGGATCAGCCAGTTGCTCGACCGCAAGCCCAAGCAGCTCTCCGGCGGCCAGCGCCAGCGCGTGGCCGTGGGCCGCGCCATCGTGCGCGATCCGGCCGTCTTCCTCTTCGACGAGCCGCTCTCCAACCTGGATGCCAAGCTGCGCGTCCAGACCCGCGCCGAGCTGAGCAAGTTGCATCAGCGCCTGGGCACCACCTTCATCTACGTCACGCACGACCAGGTGGAAGCCATGACGATGGCGACCCGCATCGCGGTGATGAAGGACGGCATCTTGCAGCAGATTGACACGCCGCAGAACCTGTACGATCATCCCGGCAACGTGTTCGTGGCCGGCTTCATCGGCAGCCCGTCCATGAACTTCTTCGACGCGACCCTGGTGGAGCAGGACGGCAAGCTGTTCGTGGACAGCGGCACCTTCAAGGTGCAGGTGCCCGACAAGCGGCGGCCGATCTATCTGCCCTACAAGGGCCAGAAGGTGATCTTCGGCATCCGTCCGGAAGACATCTACGCGGCCGAGTATGCGGCGCCCGGCATCACCCCCGCAAAGGTGACCGCCGAGGTGGACGTGACCGAGTTGATGGGCAACGAAATCTTCTTGTATTTGCTCTCCGGCAAGAAGCAGTTCATCGCCCGCGTTGACCCGCGCACGCGCGCCCATGCCGGCGAGATGATTGACGTGTTGTTCAACATGGACAACATGCACCTGTTCGATCCGCAGAGCGAGAAGACGCTGGACCAGCCTTGATCGTCGCAGGACGGACGCAGATTTGACCGTTGGAGGTCGGGTTAGGGAGGGGGATGGGCCCCTCCCTATTTCATTAAAGCTCTAATATGGCATACAGACGAGAGATCGCCGAGGTGGCGATCGTGGGCGCGGGGCCGGCCGGCAGTACGCTGGCGGCGCTGCTGGCCGGCCGGGGCCACGACGTGTTGCTGTTGGATCGCGCGACCTTTCCCCGCGACAAGACGTGCGGGGATGGCTTGACCCCGCGCGCGGTCGGAGTGCTGGAACGGCTGGGCCTGGTGGATGGCCTGCTCGTGCACGGCTATCGTCGCATCCACGCCGCGCTGTTGCGCGCGCCGAACGGCGACCGGTGGCTGATGCGCTTTGCCGACTACGGCCTGGGCTTGCCGGCCTTCGGACTGGTGGTCCCGCGCTTCGAACTGGATGATTATCTGCGCCGTCACGCGGTGAGCCGGGGGGCGCGCTTCCTGGGCGGTGTGGACGTGGAGCGGCCGCTCTACGGAGCGTCGGCCGCCACCTCTCGCCGGGCCGTGATCGGCGTCGAGGCCCGGACGGCCGCCGGGCCGCTTCAGGTGCACGCGAGGATCACCGTGCTGGCGACAGGCGCGGCCATCGGCTTGTTGCGCGCGTTCGGCGTGTTGCAGGCCATGCCGCCGGGGATCAATGCTATACGCGGCTATTTCGCTCGCGTGCCCGACCTGGCCGACGCGTTCGAGTTCTACTTCGACGCCGACCTGGCGCCGGGCTATGGATGGGTCTTTCCGCTGGGAGAGGGCCGCGCCAACATCGGGCTCGGCATCCTGGCCCGCAATGGGGCCGGGCCCGCGCCCAATCTGCGCAGTCGGCTGAACGAATTTCTGCGCCGCTACGAGCGGCTGGCCGCGGCCGTCCCGCTCGGCCCGGCCAAGGGCTATCCGATCCGCATAGACTTTCCGCGCTGCCGGACGAGCGGCGACGGATTTCTGGTGATCGGCGAGGCCGCGGGACTGGTCAATCCGGTGACGGGAGAGGGGATTGATCTGGCGCTGGAGAGCGCGGAGTTGGCCGCCGAGGCCATTGCCGCAGCCCTGGCGGTCGGCGACGTGACGGCCGCCGGCTTGCGGCGCTACGAGCGCGATCTCCATGGCCGTTACGCCGGCTTCTTCCGCGGCATCCGCGTTCTGTTGCGCCTGGCCACCGGCCCGCGTGCCCTGAACGTCCTGATTCGGCGGGCGCCGCACCGACCATACCTGGCGCGCACCATCGCCGGCATCAACCTGGGCGTGGCGTCTCCGTGGCTGGCGTTCTCGCCGCGCATATGGCGAGATATTTTATTGTGAACAGTGCGTCACGTGCCAGGCACTTTCAACGTGCCTGGCACGTGAAACAAATTTTGTTTTGCATCGGTGTTTAGAGGCCCTGTCATGAGCGAGCAAACACGGGCAACCGAGTGGCTCGCGCGTTGGCCGGACATCACCGACCCGGCCGTGCGCGCGGCCATGATCGCGGTGCCGCGCCACCTGTTTGTGCCGGCACATTATCGCGACCGCGCCTACGATGACATGCCGTTGCCCATCGGCCACAACCAGACGATCTCCCAGCCCTACATCGTCGCGCTGATGACACAGGCGCTGCGCCTTACCCCTACCAGCCGCGTCCTGGAGATCGGCACCGGCTCCGGCTATCAAGCCGCGGTCCTGGCCCACATCACGCCGCACGTGTGGAGCGTGGAGACCGTGCCGGAGCTGGCCGAAAGCGCCCGCCAGCGCCTAAAGGCTTTGGGATATCCGGTGCAGGTGAAGGTAGGCGACGGTCGGCTGGGGTGGCCGGAACATGCGCCCTACGACGCGATCGTCGTCACCGCGGCCTCGGCCGATGTGCCGCCGGCCCTGGCCGTCCAGCTTGCGGAAGGCGGCCGCCTGGTGATCCCGATCGGCGAAACGACCTGGGACCAGACCTTGTGGTGTATCCACAAGGAGGCGGGGCATTTTCGCCGTGAGTTCCTGGCCGAAGTGCGCTTCGTGCCGTTGGTCGCCACTGCATCGCGAGGACAGGCAGAAACCGATCCGGCCCTGGAGGCCGTGCGGATGGAGCTGGAGAGGTTGTTTGGCCAGCACAAGCCTTTTGATGCTTACGACGGAGTAGACTACTGATGCGGATTGCGATTACAGGAGCCAAGGGCCAGCTTGGCCGTCAGCTCATGGCCGCGTTTGCCGGCCACGAGCTGTGGGGAATGGATCTGCCGGAGGAGGACATCACGCGGCCCGAGACGAGCGACCGCCTGGCCGCGTGGCGGCCCGAGCTGGTGATCCATGCCGCGGCCTACACCGACGTGGACGGCTGCGAGAAGGACGCCGAGCTGGCCTTTCGCGTCAATGCGTTCGGCACGCAAAACGTCGCGCTGGCCGCGCAACGGGCCGCCGCAACCATGTTGCACATCAGCACGAACGAGGTGTTCGACGGCACCCGCCGCGATCTCTATCGCGAGTGGGATCTGCCCAATCCGATGAGCGTGTATGCCCGCAGCAAGGCCGCGGGCGAACAGATCGTGCGCGATCTGCTGGGCGGGCGCTTCTACATCGTGCGCATCGCCTGGCTCTTCGGCCCAGGCGGCACCAACTTCGTCACCAAGATCCTGGCCGCGGCCGCGCAATCCGCCGCGCTGCGCGTGGCTGCCGACGAGTTCGGCAATCCGACCTATGCGCCCGATCTGGCCGCGGCCATCGTCCGGCTGGTAGCGACCGGCCACTACGGCGTCTATCACCTGACGAACGCCGGCTTCTGCTCGCGCTATGAATGGGCGCGCGCGATCATGCGCCTGGCCGGTCGGGACGACCTGCCCATCGCGCCCATCCTGGCCGCCGACTGGCCGCGGCCCTCGCGGCCGCCGCTCCACGCGGTGTTGGCGAACACCGCCGCGGCCGGCCTGGGCATCGCGTTGCGGCCGTGGCCAGAGGCGCTGGCCGACTACATGGCGACCCTCGCCCCATGAACGTCAGCATCATCATCCCCAACTACAACGGCCTGCGCTTCCTGGCGACGTGCCTGGATGCCGTGGGCCGTCAGACGTATGACCGTCGGCAGACCGAGGTCATCCTGGTGGACGATGCCTCGGCCGATGATTCGGTGGCCTTCGTGCGTCGGCATTACCCCGCCGTCGTGGTGGTGCAGATGCCGCGCAACAGCGGATTGGCCGCGGCCTGCAATGCCGGCGCGCGCGCCGCGGCCGGCGATCTGTTGGTGATGTTGAACAACGATACCGAAGTCGAGCCAGGGTGGTTGGCCGCGCTGGTTGAGGCCGCCCAGGCGCATCCGCAGGCGGCCGCGATCGCCAGCAAGATGCTTCTCTTTGATCGGCGGGACACGCTCCACAACGCGGGCGACATCATGGGCGCGGACGGCATCCCGCGCAATCGGGGGGTGTGGGAACGCGATGTGGGCCAATATGACGCCCATCTGGAGATCTTCGGCGGGTGCGGCGGCGGGGTGGCCTATCGGCGAACGGCCTGGGAACAGGCCGGCGGGTTCGACGCGCGGCTCTTCATGTACCTGGAAGATGTAGACCTGGCGTGGCGCTTGCAGCTCCTGGGGTGGCGCGCCGTCTTCGCGCCGCACGCCCGGCTCTATCACCACCTGAGCGCCACCGGCGGCGGCACGCTGGCCAGCTTCTACGTGGGCCGCAACACGCTATGGGTGATCGCCAAGGACATGCCGGGCCCGCTGATCCGGCGCCATCTCGGCTCGATCGTCGCGGCCCAGCTCAAGATCGCGCGCGAGGCGATAGGTGCCTGCCGCGGGGCAGCCGCGCGCGCGCGGCTGAGGGGCCAGCTCGCGGGCCTGCTCGGCCTGCCGAAGGTGCTTGGCTGGCGGCGAGAGGTGCAGCGGACGCGGATCGCATCCCTCGCGGAGATCGAGCGGCTCCTGGTTCAGCCGGAGCCGCGGCCCAGCGTGTAGCGGTAGACGTTCGTCTCGCGGCGCTCGAAGCCCAGCCGCTGATAGAGACGGTTGGCGGCCTCGCGCGACGGCCGCGACGTCAGGTCCACCGTCGTCGCGCCGGCCGCGCGCGCATGTTGCAGCGCCGCGCGGCAGAGCGCCTCGCCGATCCCCTTGCCCCGGCTGCCGGCATCTACGATTACGTCCTCGATCCAGGCGCGCAGGCCGGTGGGGATGCGGAACAACGCCAGCGTCAGCGCGCCGACGATCGCATCCCCGCGGTCTTCGTCGCGCGCGATAAAGAGCACGGTCGCCGGCGAGTTCACGATCTCGGCGAGCTCGGCCCGCGTGGGCGGCGGGTTGGAAGAGGAAAGCTGCGGGATGAGCTGCACGAAGGCCGCCAGCAGCTCATCGGTGACCGCGTTGACCCGTTCGATTTTCACGATCGTTCTCTCCGTTGGTAGACATCCGGCGTAAGGCGAAATTTATTTCGCCTTACGCCGCACGAAGGGGCAAAATAAATTTGGCCCTATGGCCGGCAGGCAAACATTCGATCTTGCTTCAGATCTGTCTGCCAGGAACACGCGCCGGCCTGCACCCGCAACGGCACGGCCAGCGTGCCGGCCTGCTTGCGGACGGTCAGGGCGTAGTCCGTGAGCAAAACGGTCGGCGGGAGCCGATAGCGCAAGGTGACCGTCATTTGGGCGCCGGGCCGTAAGACGAAATCGCCGCTGAACACGGTCGCGCCGCCTTCCCCGTGCTCCACCTGGCTGCGGTTCAAGCCCTCCGCCGAGAGGAGTTCGCTGCCGGCCGGCACGTAAACGCGCAGGTAATCCCAGTAGCAGCGCTCCGCGAGCGCCTGATAGGAGTCGCCGTACTTGAGCGAACGCTCGCACGCGGCGTTGGCGGGCAACGGCCGGGCCGTGTGGGTGTAGGTGACGACGAGGGTGGCGGCCAGGCGGTCCCCCTCTTGCGCCACGCGATAGGCGAGCGCCTGTCGGACCGCGGCATTCGCCTTATTGAAGCCGACATTGGTGTCAACCACGGCCAGGAAGTCGCCCTGGGGGGGCAATGTCAGCGCGCCGTCCCAGCGACGTTCGGCCAGCAGCGCGGCCACTGTTTCATCGGCCACCGCGATCTGGAGGTGGCGCTCGTCGAGCATGGCGAGCACGGCCTGGCCGAGCGCCAGCAGATCGAGCTGGCGGCCGTCCAGGAGCCTGGCCAGCGCCGCGGCCGCGATCTCGCTCATGAAGTCCTTGCGCTTCTTGAACCAGTCGGCCGTCGGCTTCTCGACCGTGTCGGCGCTGGCGGTCGGCGCTTCCCACGCGCGCTTGATCTCGGCGATCACGTTCGCGGCCGTGATCTGGCCGGGCCGGCCGGGCACTTCCAGGGGCTCCAGCGCGGCCACCAGCAGCCGCACCGCTTCCATGTCGAGCGCGATGGCACCGTCGGTCGCGATCCCCTGATCCTGGGCATAGAGCGCCTGGGCGACCTGCGCGCTGGTCGGAAAGTCGGGTGACCAGTTGCTATCGCGGAGCACCAACAGATCGGCGCCCATGTGTGCGCGCAGGGCCGGGGGCGGGTCGGGATGCGGTTGTTTGAAGTTGTCTACCGCATAGCTGTCGCCCAGGCGGATCTCGACGATGCGGCCGCGCTCGAGCCGCACATGTCCCGCGCCGCTGATGAAGCCGCCGGTGGGCCGGAGCTCATCGTTGTTCTGCGCCAGCACCAGATAGGTGCGCGGCCCTTCCATGCCCATCAGGGCCGGCGCGGCCCGCAGCGCCGGCAAGCCGGCGCGTAACAGCGGCAGATAACGGTCCAGCCGTTCGATCTGTGGCGCCAGGCGGGGATGCCAGGGCCCCTGTGCTTGCCGGCGGAGCGCTTCGACGCGGGCCAGGCGGACGTCGGCCGCCGCGAGCTGCGGTTCGGCCGCCGCGATAGCCGTCAGCATCTGGCCGATCCATTCCCCATGGCCCGGCCGGCCGGGCAGATCGGCCAGCGGCGCCACTACGTCGAGCGTTTGGCGGCCGGCGCCGGCCAGTTCGATCGCCATGTCCAGCAAGACGGCCGCGTCGCGCAGGGTCGCGCCGTATTCGGGCACCCAGCCCAGCGCCGGCGTCAGCCACAAGAACGGCCGCGCCGCCGCCCGTGTTGTGGTCAGATGCGCCTCCAGCCCGGCCAGGGTCTGATGCAGCGCCGGCAACGCCTGGGGTTGCGGATCGGCGGCCAGGGCCTGGAGCCGGCGCAGATCGGCCAGCGCCAGCCGCGCCGAGGTCGCCGCGCGGTAGGCCGTCCATCCCAACCAGCCGGCAGCCACTACGAGCAACGAAAGCAAAAGGAGAAGGACTGTCTTCCGCGTCATGAAAATAGCCCCTTCACGTGCCAGGCACTTCCTTCGCGAAATTTCGCGAAAGGCGTGCCTGGCACGTGAGCTGCACTTACGCATTTCTGCCTTTGCGGGCCGAACGCCGCAATCGGGACATAGGGCGAAATTAACTTCGCCTGACATTAGCGGGCTTCTCCCGCCGGCTGCGGCCGCCCCAGGCATGGGGCGCCTGCCGCGTCAAACCCGCTCATCCGCATCATCTCTCGGACAACGACAGCTGCACCAGCGCGCCCTCGGCCGTCTCGCGCAGCCCGGTCGCGAAGCCGGACAGGTTATCCCCGCGGTAGAGGGGCCCCCGCGCGGCCGCCGCACGGACGAACTCCTCCACCGGCGGCAGCCTGCCCGACGCCGTCGCCAGCTCGGCCAGGGCCGGATGATGGCGCATCAGCGCGGCCTGATACCACGGGAAATCGTACAGATGCACGTTGACCGGAATCAGATCGGGCCGGTGGCGCAGGCCGTAGCGATCATACCACAGCGCGAAGGTGGCCTGATCGCCGCCGACCAGGATGATCGCGTCCGGGTCGGCCGTTCGATCCACCTCGGCCAGGTAGGCGATCGCGCTCCGATCGCGGCTCAGATCCATCTGGGGCCACCAGCGCGCCGCGGCGAGCGCCGGCAGGCCGAGCATCAGTGCGATCAACAGGGCCCGGCCCCACTGTGCCGACCGTCGCGCGGCGAGCCGATCGGCCAGCCAGGCTACGGCCTGGCCGCTCCAGAGGCCGGCGACCGCCCAGGCCGGAATCAGATAGACATAAGAATCAGCCGCGTCGTAACCGATTCCGTACAGCGTAAAGAGCGCGGCCGTGAGGGCCATGCCGCGTTGCCAGGCGGGATGGCCCTGTCCCAGCCGCCAGGCGCCCACCAGCGCCAGGCCTGCGCCCCACGGTCCGCCGCCGAGCTGTCGGCCGGCCTCCGCGGCCCAGGCAAGCAGGCGCTGCGGCCAATCGGCCAGGGCGATCCCGAAGATCATTCGCCGGTAAATGCTGGCCGAGACGAGCCACCAGAAGCCGTCGGCCGTGGCCGGATCGCCCCAGTTGATCGGCGGCCCCTGGCGCGCGGCCCACGGCAGATAGGCGTAGACCGCCAGCCCAAGGGCAAACGCGATCAGGGCCGAACCCCAGGTGCGGCCTGCGAGCGGCGGGCGGGCATCGGCGCGTGCGCGGGCCCGCGCCAGGCCCGCCAGATCCGCCCACCAGATCACCAGGGCCGGCAACAAGAGCGCCAGGGTCAAGTGGTTGCCCAGGCCCAGGCCGAAGATCAGGCCAACGGCGGCCGACCAGGGCTCAACGCGCCGGCCGGCCCACAGCGCCTCTTTGCCGCGCCACATCAGCCACAGGAGCGCGGCCACGGCCAGCGCGTTGAGCGCGTAGACTTCGGTGATGACTGCCTGGCTCCACAGGCCGGGCGCGGTGGCCCAGAGCCAGCCAGCGGACACGCCGGCTACGGCCGCCACCCCGGCCGGCCGGCCCTTCAACATGCGCCGGGTCAGATCGGCCAGGAGTGCGACGGCCAACGCCGCGGCGACCGCGGAAAGCAGGTTGCCCGCGCGCGCTGGCGCCTGGGGCCAGAGCCGGACGGCCGCGCTCAGCAGCAACTGATAGGTGGGATAGCCCGTGGGATGAGGCACCCCGCGCGTCAGCGCGGCGGCCAGCAGGTCGCCGCCGTCGGCGCCGTGGTGCGCCCAGGTGAGGTCCGGCGCGGCCGTGCGCAGGTAGAGCGCCAGCGCGCCGGCCCCGGCGCCCAGCGCCGGCCAGAGGTTTCCCGGCGGCCAACGGCGGGTAGGTCTCATCCGCAGGAGTCAACGTCCGCAGGCGACGCCACCCCCGACGGCGGGCAGCTCGGCCGGCGGCATGGCCACGGCCGCGCTCGCGCTGACCGTCGCTGCGCCGGCCGTGGCCGTAGCCCGATTGACGATCACCTTGCCGGCCGGCGCGCCGGCTGCCACTTTCGCCGTGAAGACCACCTCGGCCTGCGCGCCGGCTGCCAGCTCCGCGAAGGCCACACGCAGGGTGCCGAATTGCCAGTCGGCGTTGTGGCCGGCCAGGATGGCGCCGGGCTCCAGCTCGGCGGGCAACGGGTCGAGCGCCACGACATCGCGCAGGGCGACCGCTGCCAGATTCGCCACCGTCAGGGTATAGACCACCGTCACGCCCGACCAGACCTGCACCGGCGCGGCGCTCAATGTCAGGCTCAGGCCGGCCGACGCGATGCCCGTAGGCGCGGGCGTAGCCGTAGCGACCGATGTGGCGGTGGGTTGCGGCGGCGCAGTGGGTTGCGGCGGTGCGGTCGGCTGTGGCTCAGACGTGGGGCGAGGCGCAGGCGTGGGGGCGGTGGTCGGCGTGGGCGGCTTCGGCGTCCGCGTAGGCACCGTTTGGTGGTTCTCGATTTGCTCCGGCGTGGCCCAAGCCTGGGGGCCGGCGACCAGAGATTCCAGCAAGAGCGCCATGGCCAGCAGATAGGCGGCCAGGCGGAATGCGCGTTTCATATCTGTCTCCCCTCGAGTTTATCCGATCTGCTCTGAGACGCTTCGGCCAGGCGACGCAGGTTCCAGCTTCGCCGCCACAATGCCGCGGCCGCCCATAGGCTCACGCCGCCGACCACCAGGACATGCAGCACCAGGCCATACGCCAGACCGGTCGTCGCCGGCACGTTGAACACGCCCAGGCCCAGGATGCACAGGTAGTGAAACACTCCGATCTTGCCCGGCGTAGACGGCACGGCCACGCCCGCCTGCAAGACGGCCAATAGGAAGAACGCGATCAGGGCCGACGCCGGCAGATCGAAGGCCAACAGCAACAGGTAGTTGGTGAACGCGGCGACCAGCCAAAAGGCCACCGTCCAACCCCAGACCGCCGCGGCCGCACGCGGCGATCCCAGGGCGCTCAGCCCGTCCAGCCCGGCGCGCAACCGCGTACGCCAGCGTTCGCCCCAGGCAGCCGGCAACCAGTCCAGACCCCGCTCGAGCAGCCGCCAGATCAGCCGCCGGCCGCCGACCAGGCTGCCGATCACGATGCAAACGGCCAGCGCGGCCAGAAAGAGGGGGCCGATTCGGCCGGCCAGCCACTCGGGCAAGGCCAGAAAGGGCAACAGGCCCGCGACCAGCAGGGCCAATACGATGATGTCAATGAGCTTTTCCGCGGCGATGGTGCCCAGCGCATAGATTTTGCTGATGCCCGCCTCTTCGCCCGTCAGATAGGCCCGCACCAGCTCGCCGAGCCGCGCGGGGATGTAGAAGTTGACGGCCTGGCCGATCACGATCAGGCTGGTCAAACGAAGCAGGCTCAGCCGCGCCGGCCGCGGGTGAAACAGCGCTCGCCAACGGGCGGCCTTCAGCACGTTGGTGCCCAGGGCCGTGCCCAGGGCTACCAGCACGAACGGCAGGCGCACTTCCTGCAAGGCCTGCACAAGCTGGCCGAAATCTACGGCCCGCGCCGCCAGGTAGATCGTGCCCAGCGCCACGGCCGCGCCCAGCCAGATCTGCAGGCGCACGCCCCAGCCCTGCCGCGCCGCAGCCACGCCTGTCGGCGGCACGCTCACGGCCGCGTCGGGGTCGCGATGACGATCAGACGATGGGTGTTGCTCCACGGCGGCCAACACGTGACCAGGGTCAAGCGGCGTTCGGGGGTCGGATCCATGAAGCGGGCGTTCTTCAGCCGTTGCTCTACGGAGACGCCCGCATCTTTCAGGCGCAGGAAGTCGTTGATCGTGTACTCGAAAGCGTTGCCGGCCGCGTCGTAGAGCACGATCTTGCGGCCCTTCAGGATGTCGGAACGGTCGGTCACATCATCCACTCGGACTCTGGTCTTTTCGTCCCACGCCAGGCTGATCGCCTCGAATACCTTGCCCTCGATGTTGTTATGCCCGGAGATGACGATGTTGCCTTCTTCGTTCAGCGCCGCGCTGTTGATGTGATGGCCGGCCGCGTTCTTCGGGATGACCCAATCGGATTGCAGCCCGGCCGCCGTGTTGACGATCGTCCATCCCATCTCGACCACCGGCGCATCGAGCTTGAGGTCGGGGATGACGATCCGCACGGGCAGAGCGGCCGTGGCGTTGGCCGCGACCGCATCGGTGATCGGCCGGCCGGCGGTCGGCGTGGGCTGGCTCGCCGCGGCCGTGGGCGCCGGGGTGGCCGTGGCG
>JBBIKA010000131.1:0-12152 GCA_037445695.1 Chloroflexota bacterium | reverse complement strand
GGCGGCCGTTACGGCACGACCGTCAGGGGGATCGGCGTAAAGACCAGGATAAACACGACCAGCATGAGGACGGCCAAAGTCTGTTCGCGGCGCGTCAGGCGGGTCAATTCATCGAGCGGCATATCCTGCATGCGGCCGAAGAGAAAGACCAGCCCTAGCCAGAGCAGCCAGCCGTTCCACAGGAACGAAAGCCCCGCCAGTCCGGCGAGCACGATCCAGGTGACTCGCCGCGCGGCCCGCGGACCGAGCAGCGCATAGACGATGTGCCCGCCGTCGAGCTGCCCGGCCGGGATCAGATTCAGGCCGGTCACCAGGAGTCCGGCCCAGGCCGCAAACGCCACCGGATGAATGAAGACATCCTCGCCCCCCGAAGGCAAGAACTTGCCGAAGATGAGGTACTTCATGAAAGCATACAGGAGCGAGTTGCCCTCCATCTGATAGCCGCCGGCCGGCAGCGGTCGCACGTGGCTCAGATTCAGGCCGAGCCACAAGAGCGGCACCGCCACGAGCAGGCCGGCCAACGGCCCGGCCGCGCCCACCGCCAACAGGTGGCGTCGGTTGCGCGGGGGCACGGCCATGCTGATGAACGCGCCCAGCGTGCCGAACGGCCCGAACGGCATGGGGATGAAATAAGGCAGGCTGGTCGAGCTGCCCAGGCGCCGCGCGGTCAGATAGTGGCCGAATTCGTGCGCGGCCAGGATGGCCAGCAAGCTGGCCGCAAAGGGCATGCCGTCCAGTAAGTTGAGGTTGAGGCGGCCCGTAGCATCTACCCACTCCCACATCTGCGCGCCGACAAACAGACACGAAAGCACCGTCAGCCCGAACAAGACGAGGGCCAGCGCCACGCGCGGCCGGGCGCGGGTGAAGGTGACCGGCAACGCCAGCACCTCCTCGCGGGCGCCATCCTGGCTCTTGCGTAATAGCGGCGTGCGGCCGAGGGGCCGCATCCGTTCGGCCAAGATGTCGTAGGCCTCTTCGGCCGGCAACAAGAGCCGGCCGCGCAGCCGAATCGAATTGCCGGGCGCCACGCCGTCGGTCACATCTTCCACCGCCATCACGCCCGCGGCCGCCGCCACCAGATCGGCCCACAGGTCTGTCCTTGCTTCGTTCATGGCAAAAAGCTCCCTGCTCCCGTAACACAAGCCGCCGGCCTGGGCCACCCCGTCGGGTGCCAACCCGCGGCCGGCGCTACGGAGCTCCGCAAACTACACGCGTGCCAGCGCGTCCGCGATGCGCTCGACCGCCTCCTGCAGGGCTTCGAGCGAGTTGGCGAAGCAGAGCCGCAGATACCCCTCGCCATGCCGGCCGAAGGCCGTGCCGGGCAACAACGCCACGCCGGCCTCCTCCAACAGATAGTCGGCCAGCCAGGCTGACGGCTTGCCGAACGCGGATACGTTGGGAAACACGTAAAAAGCGCCCTGCGGCGTGCGGCAACGCACGCCAGGAATGGCGTTCAGGCCTGCCACCAACACATCGCGACGGCGGCGATATTCGGCCACCATGGCCTCCGCGGCCTCCTGTGGCCCGGTGAGCGCCTCCAGGCCGGCCCATTGCGTGAAATCGGCCGTGCAGCCGACCGCGTGGTTCAGCAACAGCTCGACCCGTTCGGCCAGCGCCTCGGGCATGATCCCATACCCCAGCCGCCAGCCGGTCATGGCATAGGTCTTGGAGAAGCCGTCGCAGATGATCGTGCGTTCGGCCATGCCGGGCAACGCCGCAATGCTGGGGACGGCATCGGTCTCGTAGATCAGGCGGGCATAGATTTCGTCCGAGAGCACCCAGAAATCGTGACGTTGCGCGGCCGCCGCAATGTGCTCCAGCGCCGAGCGCGGCATCACGCCGCCGGTCGGATTGCCCGGCGAGTTGATGATCACCAGCCGCGTGCGTTCGCTCAGCGCGGCGTCGAAGGCCGCGAGGTCGAAAGAGAAATCGTTCTCTTCGCGCAAGGGCACGGGCACGGGCACGCCGCCGGCCACGCGGATCATGGCCTCGTAGGTGGGGAAGCCCGGATCGGGGTAGATCACCTCGTCGCCGGGCTGCACCAGGGCGAGGGTCGGGAAGAAGAGCGCCGGCTTGGCGCCTGGCCCCACCACGACCTGAGCCGGACGAATGGAGATGCCGCGTTGCCGGCCGGCCTGTTCCGCGATCGCCTGGCGCAGGGGGCGAATGCCGGCCGCGGGCGTGTAGCGCGTGCGACCCTGGCGCAAGGCCCGCACGCCGGCCTCCACGATGTTGGCGAAGGTCGGGCTGTCGGGCTGGCCGATCTCAAGATGGATGATGCGCCGGCCCTCGGCTTCGAGCGCCTGGGCCCGCGCCAGCATATGGTAGGCGCCCTCGGCCTGCAAGGACGCAACACGGTCAGCAAAGGTCATGGCTCTCTCCGATCAATATGGATTTATCTGGCCGGGTCGCGGCGTCGTCTGGCGTTCGATCATCCCTCCTCTCCCCTGGCCGGAGGCCAAGGGGAGAGGAGGGACACGCCCGTGAAATGGGCAAGCACGCCTCACAAATGCAAAAAGCCCGGCGCACAAAGGCGAACCCGGGCTTCTGCGCCTTGCAATGCCTGCGGCGCTAGGCCGCGCCGACGAGCGATTTCGCCAGGCGCACCGCCGAGCTGGCATCCGGCGCGTAGCCGTCCGCGCCGATCTGTTTAGCAAAGGCATCGGTCACCGGCGCACCGCCGATCATCACCTTGACCTGCTCGCGCACACCTGCCTCGACCAGCGCCTTGACGGTCGTGCCCATCGAAGGCATGGTCGTGGTCAACAGGGCCGACATGCCGACAAGCTGGGGCTTTTGCTCCAGCACGGCCTTGATGAACTTCTCGGGGCTGACATCGGTGCCCAGGTCCACGATCTCGAAGCCGGCGCCCTCCAGCATCATCGCGACCAGGTTCTTGCCGATGTCGTGCAGATCGCCCTTGACGGTGCCGATGACTACTTTGCCGGTAGGCTTGGCGCCGGCCTCCGCCAAGTACGGTTTGAGCACGCTCAAGCCATTCTGCATGGCGCGCGCCGAGACCAACATCTCGGGCACGAAGTACTCGTTTTCCTCGAAGAGGCGACCGACCTCGCCCATCGCCGCGATCAATCCTTCCTTAAGGATGACATCCGGCGCGATGCCCTCGGCCAGCGCTTTTTCTACGCCGGCCTTGGCGGCCGGCGCGTTGCCGTCCAAGACTGCTTGATAGATGGCTTCGATTTGGCTCACCATGCCCTCCTGTAGATCATGCCGACCGGCCTCGCCGACGGCGCGAGAAGATCTGCGAAATCACCGTTTTTTACTTTACCGGCATTGTCGGTTACCGTCCATGACCTTAATCAGAATCATCGTCGGATTTGTGGCTTTGCGGCTTTTGGTGGGAAGATGGTAGGCCCCGCAATTTGCGGGGTCCCATCCCCCAGCCCCTTCCCCTACAAGACACCATACACCAGCCAGCCGGCCAACGCAGCCAGGGCGAGCACAACGACGACCGGCACCCGGCGGCTGAGGGCCAAGCCGAACGCCGCCGTCGCAATAGCCGCGCCGGGCCAGTCGGTCACTGCACTCCGCAAGAGGGTCCAGGCTACGCCCAGCGTCAGGCCGATGACCCCCAGCGTAATGCCGCGCGTGAAGTTCTGGACGGCCGGCCGCGTCTCGACGCGGCGATGCAAGGCGACGACCAACAGGGCCAGCAGGGTCGGCAGGGTGATGGCCATCAGCGCCAGGGCCGAGCCCGGCCACCCGAAAGTCAGATAGCCCAGGCTGATCGTCCACAGGCCGGTGGGCCCCGGGCTGAGCTGGCCAACCGCGATGGCCGTCAGGAAATCGGCCTCGCGGGCCCAGCCGAGCGATAGAAGATCCTGATGAAGGAAAGGCAAATTGCCCAGCCCGCCGGTCGAAAGCAAAGAGCCCTTGAGAAAGAGCCAGAAATAGAGCAACGGATTCATCGCTCGGCCCTCTCCGCTCGTCGGGGCAGGGCGGCCGGCGGATGGCCGAGCCCGAGCGCGGCCGTCAGGCCCGCCAGCAGCAACACGAGCACCGGCGAGACGCGAGCCACGACGAAGAGCAGGGCGGCGCCCCCCATGAGCGCCAGATGCAGCGCCACGCTGAAACGTCCTTCGCGGCGGGCGCGGGCCAGCGGCGACTGCGCCATCTGCACCGCCAGGCTCAGGCTCAGGCCGACGGTGGCCGGTGCAATGCCTCGCATGGCCGCCTTCATCGCGGGAAGATCGCGGAGCGCGGTGAAGCCGGCCGTCATCAGCACGGTGATCGTGGCGCTGGGCAACAGCAGCCCGGCCAACGTCGCGATCAGGCCGGGCCAACCGCGCAACTGGAACCCGATCACGCCGGTCAGCTTGAGCAGGTTGATGCCCGGCGAGATCTGCACCAGCGCCCAGGCCTTCGCAAATTCGGCCTCGGTCAACCAGCCGCGCGCGATACAAGCCTGGTGGATGAGATAGAGGGTGGTAGAGCCACCGCCGAACGATTGAAGCCCGATCGCGAACCAGGTGCTCAGGAGCTCCAGGAGCCGCGGCGGCGGACCGCCGGTAGCCGTCATCATGCATGCCACTCCTAATAGGGGTTCACCGACCAGGCCACTATAGCATGGGAAGGGGCGTTTTGCCAAGCCGGCGGATCGGGCCGGCCCGCCCAAAAGCACCCTGGCCCGAATTTGACCAAACCGGCTTTCTGGATAAAATAGTATGTGCTTCGCTGACATTGGCATGCAGCGTGGGCCGCTAGCTCAATTCGGCAGAGCAGCTGACTCTTAATCAGCGGGTTACAGGTTCGAGTCCTGTGCGGCTCATCGAGGGGAGAGATGGAAGGGCCGCAGAACAGCAATCGCTGTTCTGCGGCCCTTCTGTTATGTGAGGTATGTGATGCGGGCTTCAGCCCGCCCACCTGCGGCCTGAAGGCCGCGCCACATGGGATGTGATACGGGCTTCAACCGGCATCGCCCTGTCGGACGCCGCCGAGCAGATCCACCGCCAGCGCCATGAGCAATTTGATGCGGAAGATCAGCGTCGCGATCTCCGATGACTCGTCCGTGCCGTGGACGCCCGCCGGATGCTGGAGATCGGCAGTCGGGTGCGCCGGCGCAAAGCCGTAGGTCACGATCCCCAGGGGCCGCACCAGCCGCGAATCGGTAAAGCCGATGGTGAGGCTGGGCAGCCAACGCAGATCGTTCCGGCCGGCCGCGGCGGCCGTCGCCCGGCGCAGGGCGGCCGCCAACGGCGTGTCGTAGGGCGAGGCGTTGGCGACCGCCGTCCAGACCAGCTCGTAGCTGGCGCCCTCGATCCCGGCCAGCAGTTGTTCGACCTGCCGGCGCACGTAAGCCTCGTCCTGCTGCGGCAGGGTGCGCACATCGCAGATCAGCGTACAGGCGGCCGGCACGCTGTTCGACTTCACGCCGGCCGAGATCATGGTGGGCACCAGCGTCATCCGTGACATGCCGCGCACCAGAGAGCCGAGCGGACGACTCATCCCAGATAGCTTGTCGGCCAGCGCATCCACGTTTTGGGGCGTCACCGGTTCGGCCCGGCCGAGGAGCGCCGGCAGACGCGCAAAGATCTCGGCCGAAACGTCCAGCTCGGGCTGCCACGCCTGCAGACGCCGCAACAGCTCGCCCAGCTTGAACGATACATTGTCGCCCATCCACGGCGACGCGGCATGGGCGGGCCGGCCGCGCAACGTAATGTGGACTTCCAGCCGGCCCTTCTCGCCGATCGGGATCGTATAGACCGGTCCGTCGGCGAGCGGAAGCGGCCCACCACCTCCCTCGTTGATGGCATACTCGGCCTGGATGGACTCGGCCGCGTGTGCGACCAGCCAGCCGAAGCCATAGGCGCCGCCCGTCTCCTCATCGGCCGCGGCCGCCAGGATCAGGTCGCCGTCCAGTTGGACGCCGGCCCGGCGCAAGAGGATCAGCGCCATGATCTCGGCCGCGACCATGTCTTTCATGTCGGCCGCGCCGCGGCCCCACACGCGACCTTCGGCCACCGTGCCCGCGAAGGGCGGATGGCGCCATTCTGTCGGGTTCTCCACCGGCACGACATCGGTATGGCCCATCAGCAGCAGCCGGGGACGCCCCGTCCGCCCCGGCAAGCGTGCGATCAGGTTGCCGCGGTTCGCGGCCGAACAGAGGATCTCGGCCGCGATCCCCTCGGCCGCCAGCCGCTCCTGAACATAACGACACAGGGGCAGCTCGTTGCCCGTCGGCATGATGCCGGTGTTGACGGTCTCGAAGCGGATCAGGTCGCTCAGGAGGCCTACGGCCTCGTCGGCATGCTCATCAGCAAGGCGCAACAGTGAATCGAGTGCGAGCATCTTCCGGCCCCCTAGCATTCGCTGTAGCCGCATACGTAGCACTTGCGGCATCCTTCTGTGGCAATGAAGGTCGCCTGGCCGCAATCCGGGCACAGGTCGCCGATCGGCCGGTCGGCGATGGGGAGGGCCAACTGCCCGGCGGCCGGCTCGGACGCCTCGGCCATCTGCCCCAGGGCCTCGAAGTGGCCGTTCAGGTGTTCGCGCAACACCTGGGCGATCGCATCGGGCAGCGAACGCACCCGATGCGCGCCGAAGCCCAGCGTGCGGCCGCCGCCGATCCCGGCCAGTTGGTCAATGATCAGCTTGAGTCGTTCGAGCGGTTCGAGCGGCGAGGGCAATCGCAAGACCAGCGAGATCAGCCGGCCCAGCGCCTCGGACACCGAGGCCACATCCGAGCCGGCCTTGCCGACGTTGAGGAAGACCTCGAACGGCTGCCCGTGGCCGTTGACGTTGACGGTGATGTAGGCCGTGCCCAGCGGCGTTTCCTTGCGATAGGTCATGCCCGGCAAGGCGGCCGGCCGCGGCCGGCGCTGCGCGGGATAGGCCGGCTCCGCGGGCACAGAGGCCGGTCGCGGCTCGGCCGTAGCGGGCCTCTGACCTTCGGCCGCGGGGGCTCCCTTTTCTTTTTGGGCGCTGATGGCTTTCGTCTCCAGGACCACCTCCTGCCGGCTGCCCGCTACATACACGGTCAACCCCTTGCACCCGAGCTTCCAGGCCAGCTTGTAGGCCGCGGCCACGTCTTCGACGGTCGCAGTGGATGGGAAATTGATCGTATTGTGATTGGCGAAGCCATTGGCAACGAACACGTGAGACTCTGGAACACTGATGTCGAACACTTCAGCAAAGCCGGCTTCGACCTTTTCGACTGAGGCATAAACCTTTTGCTCGTCGTCATAGGCCAAAAAGCGATCGGCAAAATCCTGTCGTCCGCCCGCACGATGCAAAGTCTCATATGCTTGCGATTTCATCTCTGCCAGGGCATCTGTGACCATCTTGGGCAACAAACGGCTGTAATTGCGATAGCGTTGCAGGCGTCCCAGATTGCGGCGTTCGATACGTTCGTTCTTCCATACCTCGACAAAGCCGATCCAGTCCGCCAGCCGCTCTAATTCGCCCCCCTGGACGGTCAGCGAATAGGCCCGTTCGCCGACCTGACGCGTGGTCGCTACAATTCCGGCGTTCAGGAGCAAGACCTGGAGTTGCGCGATCAAGCGACGACTGGCGAGGGTGATGCCGAAGAGCTTACCGTTTTGGGTCATGAAGCCATCCAGGAAGAGGCCGCGCAGGAAGGCGGCGATCTCCTCTTGTGAGGCGCGCAGGATGCATGGCGGGATGACCTTGTGCTCGGCGCCGGCCTGCAGGTCCAGGTCGGTGAGCAACCAATCCCGCAAGGCGCGGGAATTGAGTTGCAGATAACGCACCTGGTTGCGTGTATCGCTGGCAATATAACTATCGAGGCCGAACAGGCTTCGAGCAATGCCCTGGAGTTGCTCCAGCAAGGCGACGTCAGTGCTGCTGATAGTGACGCCGTTGACGGTGATGGCCCCTTCTGAAGTAATGCAGCCGAGCAGGAAGGCCAGCTCGGTTGACATGCGCTCCGGGAAAGTGAGCCGATGACTGTTGGTGCGGAACCGACCGCTGAAGGGCGGCAACAACGAAGCCGGCCGTCCGAATTGTTGCTGGCCGCTATAGAGGACGACGACGTCGCCGGGCCGCAGTTCGTCCAGCCGGCGGAAGGCAATCTCCCCTTCTTGGGTGAGCACATGGATGCGGTGATTGGGCGTACCTTCGATCTCGAAGCCGTACTCAAGAGTAACTTTGCGGGTTTCCCGATGCCCGCCGTAGTAGAACAAAGTCGCCGGTTCGACGCCTTTTGGCGTCAGGACATTGCATGCCAGAGGCGCGAACTGATCCGGCAGGCGCAGGTCGCTCAGCGTTTCGATCGGCGCCAAGCCCTGATCGGTCAGCAGCAAGGTGTGGCCGACCACGCACTTGGATATGCTGTTATCTACAAACGCCTGGATGGCCGCCTGCATGCGCACGTGCTCTTCGGCGGTGATGTCGCTGGCGACGACGAACACGCGGCGGATCGCCTCGGGCACTTCGAGCACGTCCTGGCAACTGCCCGTCACGCTTACCTGCTCGCTGATGCGCTGCCGGGTGGCCTCATCGAGGCCGGCCTCGCGCAACGCCTTCTCGAAGAGGGGGCTGGTGTAGGTGAGCTTCAGGTCTTTGTCGCCGTCCTTGACGGTGCGGGTGTAGGCCAGGGCGAAGACCGGCTCGCAGCCGTAGCCTTCGCAACCGGTGACCGTGCCGATGGTGCCCGTAGGGGCGACGGTCGTCTGAGCGGCGTTGCGGATGCCGTGTTGCCGGATGCCGGCGACGACCTGCTCCCAGTCCACGGCCGGCCGGCCCCAGTCCCGGCGATAAGGGGTCAGCGGCGTGGGCGGCCGCCACTTCAGGTCGTTGGGGTCGTAGATGCTGCCCTGGATGGCGGGGAAGGGACCGCGCTCGCGGGCCAGTTCGATGCTGGTCAACATGCAGTGGTAGCGAACGAACTCCATGATCTGGGCCGCGAACTCCTGTCCTTCTTCCGAGCCGTAGCGCACGCCCAGGGCATACATGATGTCGCCCAGGCCCATGATGCCCAGACCGATGCGCCGGGCGCGCAGCGCGGCCTCGCGCAGTTGCGGCACGGCCGGCACGTACTTGTTGGCGTCCACCACGTTGTCGAGGAAGCGGGTGGCCACGATGGTGCTCTCGCGCAGCTTGTCCCAGTCCACGCGGCCATCGGCGGTGACGTGCTGGGCCAGGTTGATGGAGCCCAGGCAGCAGTTCTCGTAAGATCCGAGCCATTGTTCGCCACATGGATTTGTTGCTTCCAATTCATATAGATGTGGCACGGGATTGCTGCGATTCGCGGCATCCAGGAAGAGCGCGCCCGGCTCGCCGTTGTGGTGCGCGAAGGTGACCATCTTGTCGAACAGCGCGCGCGCCCGCACCGTGCGCCATACCGTGCCGTCGCGCGGGTTCACCAGCGGAAAGTCGGCGTCCTCCTCGACGGCCCGCATGAACGCATCGGTGATGCCCACCGAGATGTTGAAGTTGGCGATCTGCCCTTCTTGCGCCTTGCAGGTGATGAACTCCTCGATGTCGGGATGGTCCACCCGCAGCACGGCCATGTTGGCGCCGCGGCGGGTATTGTGCGTCACCATGCCATAGGCCAGGTAGGTGTGATTTCCCTCCACTTCCAAGTCAAGCGTGAGCGATTCGCCGGTCGGTTCGACGCCCGCCACCTGTACGAACCATAAGTCACTGGGGTCAATAGCGTGTTCCGCAAATTCCGGGTGTTGACTGGCAAGCACTTCGAAGGCCGACATGGTGAAATTGCGTTCATCACGCAGGTAGCGCAGCAGGGAACGGCGCAAGTCCGGGTTGGAACTGCGGAATTTGCGCCCTAAGCCGCGCTGCCGGCGGTCAACTTGTTCGAGGGTGATGGCATCCAGGACTGGCCAGAGCCAGTAGTGGGGTTTGGGCAAGATGTAGGTGCTTTCGCGGCGCAGGTCGCTTTCCCAAGCCATGCAGACGGCAAAGCGGGAGCGCGGGTCGCAGCCGATTTTCTCACGCCAGGCTTCGAGGCCGTGTGTGCTTTCAATGCGGATATGATAAATGGAGGCCGAACCATAGTGGTTTGCTCCGGGCGCGATGGAACGCACGCGCACCGGGCAGCCCAGGCCAATTAGCAGGGTGGCAACTTCCTCTGCCAGACGGGGCGAGGTGGTCGTCAGATAGGGGTAGCCGTGACTCAAGCCTCCATCGGCCTCGAACAGACCGCGCAGGTACGCCCCAACTACATTGGGCGGCGACTGTCGAATCAGACGCGGAATGGAGGCCTGGCGGCTGCGCCCTTTGGCAAGGCCATTTATTTGTAGGAACTCTTTGACAGCGCGGTTGTCCAACACAAGGGTCACAGAACGGTCTTGTTTCTTTTGCTGACGATTAGCCGTGATACCAAACAAGCGTTCTAGCAGCGCTGGCATTTCTTTCATCAGATACGATTCTTGCGAAATGCTGACCCCCACCCGGTTATCGCCCTCTTGCGCCGCAACGAAACCATCGCCGGTGAGATACCCGAGGAAGAACGCCAGCTCCTCATCCAAAATGGCGGGCATGGCGGGCCAGTTTTGGTTGCCGTGAACCCGGGCGGGTTGGCGTAGGGCCTGTAAAGTTCCGCGCTGCTGGCCCATTTGCACCAGAATCCAGTCGCCTTTGCGTAGTTCTTGCAGTTGTCGCCACTCCGGGCCGTTATCGGTCATCACTTTGACGCGATGTTCGAAGGTGCCTGCCAGGCTTAGGCCCTGACGGGTATGCACCCGCAGGATGGGGGCGACGCCGTTGTTGAACGAACGTGGCGAAACGCGCCAACCTTGGTCAGTGGCTACTTCCAGGTGATGTTCCTGCCAGCCGGGCGTTTCTGTGTTTGCGATTTCGTCCAGGCGCAACAGGCCCTGGGACGTGAAGACCAGCGTTTCAGGGAGCAAGCAGCCGCCCTGAGCCACCTCGCCGAACGCGGTGTCGTACACGCGCAGGAAGCCGACCGGCCCGGTGGCCACCCCCGCGCTGGAGGCGACCTTGTCTCCCTTGGGCCGCAGCCGCGAGAAGGAGAAGCCGTTGCCGCCGCCCGTCTGTTGGATCAGCGCGGCATCGCGCAGGGTCTGGAAGATGCCGTCGGACTGCTTGCCCAGATCGTCTGAAATGGGGAGCACAAAGCACGCGGCCAGTTGGCCTAGCGGCGTGCCGGCGCCGGTGAAGGTCGGCGAGTTCGGGAAGAAGCGCCGGCTGGTCAACAAGCCGTAAAACGCGTCCTCGGTGCTCTGCACATCGTAGCCGTAAGCGGCATCCGGCGCGGCCACCGCGCGCGCCACGCGGCGAAACATCTCCTCGATCGTCTCGGCCGGCTTGCCGTCCAACCCACGACGCAGATAGCGCCGTTCAAGCACCTGGCGGCCGTTCGGCGATAACTCGATCTCGGCCGGCGCAGGAATCATCGGCTCAAAAGGTTTTCCTTTGGTTGCGGTCATCGGTAGACTCCACACTTTATTTTCGTTCCGCCCGCAGGCGGTCCAGTTCGCGCTGCAGCGATTCCACGTCTTCCATTTCCATGTACACGATGGCATAGCGGATATAGGCCAGCGGATCGAGCTCCTTCAGCCTGGCCAACACCATCTCGCCGATCATTTCGCTGCGTACCTCGGCCTTGCCCAGGCTGAACAGGCGCTCTTCGATCTGATCCACGGCGCGTTCGATGTCGGCCATGGCGATGGGGCGTTTGGCGCAGGCGATGCGGATGCCCTGCAAAAGCTTGTAGCGATCGAACGGCTCCCGTCGGCCGTCGCGCTTGACGACGATCAGCGCCTCCGAGATCTGTTCGTAGGTGGTGAAGCGCTGGCGACAGGCCAGACACTCGCGGCGGCGACGGATGCCGTCGCCGGCCGGCCGGGTGTCCACCACCCGCGAATCAGCATGGCCGCAATGGGGACACTGCATGTTCACCTCCGCCGGGGCTTACTGACACCGTAAGCACAACCAGTAGTATGTAGTTTATGTATAGCCACAATATATAGACCTGTCGCCAGGCCAAAGTATAGCACGCCTTGCCCGGCCGGAGGCGAGCAGAAGCGACGAGCCGACCTAACTTTAAGGTCGAGTTCGCAACGCGGAAGGCGTAGAGGTTAGGGGCCGAACCTCATGTGGCGCGGGCTTGAGCCGGCGGCCGGCGGTCAGCGGGCTGATGAAAGTTAAAGAATTAAACCGGTCATCGCGTTCGCCGGCGCGCTGTGCGT
>JBBIKA010000130.1:0-12198 GCA_037445695.1 Chloroflexota bacterium | reverse complement strand
TGCGCGCCGAGCACGGTGACCGCCAGCGCGCCGGCCGCGCTGGCGTAGCGCAGCGCGTCAGCGAACGTTGCGCCGGCCGCCAGCCGCGCGGCCAACGCGCCGCAGAAGGCATCGCCCGCCGCGGTCGTGTCCACCACCGGTACGGGGATTGCCGGCAGATGCCGGCAGCCGTCGGCATCGCACACCACCAGCCCCTGCCCGCCGAGCTTGACGATCACCCGCTGCGATGCCGACGCGCGCAGCCGCCGCGCCGCAACCATCGCCGAGGCGACGTCGGTGATCGTCAGGCCGGTCAGATCGGAGGCCTCGGTCTCGTTCGGCGTCAGGATGTCGGCCAACGCCAGCAAGTCGGCGGGACAGCCGCGCGCGGGCGCCGGATCGAGGATGACGAGCGCACCGGCCGCCCGCGCCCGGCGCATCGCCGTGGCCACCGTCTCGACCGGGATCTCCAACTGCACGAGCAGCACGCCGACCGTCCCCCAATCCACCGCGTCCAGGTCGGCCGGCGCCACCCGCATGTTGGCGCCCGAAGCCACGATGATGCTGTTGTCCTGCCCTTCGACGAGCAGGATCAGCGCGACGCCGGTGGCCGCGGCATCATCCTCCCGCACCGTAGCGATATCTACCCCGGCCGCGCTCAGGCCGGCGCGCAGGCTGCGGCCGAACGGATCGGCGCCCAGGCGGCCCACCATTTGCACGCGGCCGCCCAGCCGCGCCGCCGCCACCGCCTGGTTCGCGCCCTTGCCGCCCGGCACGGTGAGCACGTCGCGCGCCAGGATCGTCTCTCCCGGCCGCGGCAGGTGGTCGAGCCGGAAGATCTGATCCATGTTGATGCTGCCGACAACCAGAACACGCTTCATGAAAGCGCCTCCTCATGATCCTGGCAATCGGGCCTATCTTACCATGAGCCGGCCATATCTCGTAATCGGGGGAGAAGGGGGGAGGCAGAGGGGGTGCAGGCGGCGAAGCCGCCGCCTGCACCCCCATTTATCTCCCTCTTCCCTCTCCTGGCCAGAGGCCAGGAGAGGGAAGAGAACAGTAGGAATAAGTTTGCATTCCCTCCCGAAGTATGCTAATATCTCTCTGTTGCCGTTTCTGCCCAATGGAGGGTTGTCCGATGCCATCCAGTCCGGTCACCAGGCCCATTGATATCCTGCTCATCGAAGATAATCCGGGTGACGTCCGTCTGATCAAAGAAGCCCTGCGGACTGCCAAAACCCCTAGTCAAATTCGCGTTGCCGAAGATGGCTTCCGGGCGATGGAGATCCTCTTGCGTCAGGGAGAATATGCCCAGGATCCGTTGCCCGATCTCATCATCCTTGACCTCAATCTGCCGCGCAAAGATGGCCGTGAGGTGCTCAAAGAAGTCAAGAACGATCCGGCGCTCAGACACATCCCTGTGATCATCTTCACCACCTCGCGCGCCGAACCGGACATCCTGTGGGCCTATGACATGCACGCCAACTGCTATATCACCAAGCCGGTAGACTTTCAGCACTTCCTGACGGTGGTGAGGGCGATCGAAAACTTCTGGCTGAACACCGTTCGTTTGCCGCCGGAGATCAAAGACCGAAAGACCATCTATGGGATCCCCCTGTAACATCACTCCGCATCCGCCTGGCGGGTTTCCTCTGGTGCCACGCAAGCTTTCGTTGTAAAAGCTTGCGATCCGGTTGCCCTGTTTTAACTGTGGTATAATGCGGCTACGATGGTATCGGTTGGATCGGTGGATGTGATGCCGCAACACGCGAGACGATCCCGGCGCCGCGGGCACGCGCTCGCCGGGGGGCTGATGCTGATCATCTTCCTGGCCGAACTGATCGGGGTAGCGGCGACCGCGCTCTGGTATAGCGGAGGCACGATCCTGCCCGGCGTGCAGGCCATGGGCCTCGCCCTGGGAGGGATGACGCAGTCGCAGGCCGAGGCCGCGCTCCTCGAAGCCTGGCAGGCGAAGACGATCACGGTTCAGGCCGGCAGCACGAGCTGGACGCTCCCGATCACGCGCTTGGGCTACCGGCTCGACGCCGGCGCGATGGCCCGGCTCGCCTACGAGCAGGGCCGCACGCCGGCCAGCCTCATTGTGCTCCTGCGCCGGCAGGCCCCGGCCGCCATCGAACCGATCTGGGAGCTCGACGTGTACACGGCCGCGGCGACGTTGCGGCCGCTGGTGGCAGCCCTGGAAGTTCCGCCCCAAGACGCGGCCGTGCGCATCGTCGGCGCGACGGTGCAGGAGACACCATCGGCCCCGGGCCAGGCGGTGGACCTGGCCGGCGGCATCGCCGACCTGGCCCAGCACGCGTCGCAAGTGCTCGCAGACGGCCGGCTTGTCCTGACGGTCGTGCCGCTCTCCCCGCCCATCGCGGAGCTGCATGCCGCGGCCGACCAGGCCCGCCGGATCCTGGCCAACGGCATCGTCGTCCGCCTCTATGACCCGGTGACCGACCAGCGGTGGACGTGGGAGATGACGCCGGCAGAGATCGCCGCAGCCTTGACGTTGGAGAGCGCGGCCGGCAATCCCGGCGCAAGCTGGCGCGTGGACGAGGCACAGCTCAGGGCGTTTCTGCGCCAGAAGATCGAGGCGTCGTTGGGCGCCGGCCAATACGTGGAGCTACAAGAGGCATTGCCGCGGTTGGCCGCCGCGATCATGGGGCCGCGCGAGGAGATCAAGCTGCGCGTCTACCACGAAGCCAGGGAACATCTCGTCAAGCCAGGCGAGACCCTCTCCAGCATCGCCGATGACTACGGCATCCCTTATCCGTGGATCCAGCAGGCCAATCCGGGCCTGGGCGACAACCTGCGCTCCGGCCAGAAGATCGTCATCCCCTCGCCGGACGAGATGATCCCCTTGCCGCCGGTCGAGAACAAGCGGATCATCGTGAGCATCAAAGAGCAGAAGCTGTGGGCCTACGAAAACGGCAAGCTCAAATGGGAATGGGTCATCAGCACCGGCATCCCGTCGAGCCCCACGTCGCCGGGCGTGTTCCAGGTGCAGGCGCGCGATCCGTACGCCTACGCCAACAACTGGGATCTCTGGATGCCGTGGTTCGTCGGCTTCTACCGGCCCGTGCCTACGTCCGACTTCATGAACGGCTTTCACGGCTTCCCCAAGCGCGGGGGAACGCAGCTCCTGTGGACGAACAGCCTGGGTCGGCCGGTCACTTTCGGCTGTGTGTTGACCACTACGGAAAACGCGAAGCTGCTTTACGACTGGGCAGAGGATGGGGTGATCGTCGAAGTGAAGCGGTAGCGTCGTGCGCGAGGGCGGCCGGGCGGGGCGCACTTCTTTCGCGAAAGTTCGCGAAAGCGGTGTGCCCCGCCGGTGCAGTTTCAAGCGCGCTTCCGTTACACCACCACGACCGTGATGCCGGCCTGGGCGCACAACGTCTTGAAGCGCTCGACGTCCGCGTTGCTCCCCACGATGTCGCCGTAGTGCATGGGCACCGCGACGGCCGGCCGGATGGCCGCGGCCGCGGCCGCCGCCTCGTCGGCGGTCATCACGTAGGTGCCCGAGACCGGCAGGAGCGCCACGTCGCAGCGGAAGCCGGCCATCTCCGGAATGTGGTCGGTATCGCCCGCATGATAGAGCCGTTCCCCGTCCACCGTCACAATATAGCCGTTGTGGCCGGCCGTCTTCGGATGGAAGGGCACGCCCGGGCTGCGGAACTTGGTCAGGTTATAGGCCGGCACGGCTTCCACCTTGACCTCGCCCACGGTCGTTGTTTCGCCGGGGCGCAACACGCGGGCCCCGGGCAGGTTGCCGGCGGCCGACGGCGGCGCAATGACCACCGTATTGGGGCCGCTGATCTTCTTGATGTCCTCCGGCGAGCAATGGTCGAAGTGTTCGTGCGAGACCAGGATCAGATCGGCGAGCGGGCTGCCGGCCGGCAGCTTCCAGGGATCGAAATAGATGACGGGCGGGCCGTCGAACCGAAAGGAATCGTGGCCGAGACGATGCAGTTTAGCCAGAAGGCGCGGAGTAGACATCGCAGCAATACCTCCCCATGATGGATGATGCGAACGACCGATTCCGTTTATCCCATCTTACATCACTCTGGCCGGGCCGTCAATCGCGTTTCAGCACGATCATCGTGAAATCGTCGTATTGCGCCACATCGCCGGCGAACGCGCGCACCGCGGCGGCGATGGCATCGGCGATCTCCTCGGCCGGTCGCTCGCGCAGGGCGTGCAGCAGCTCGGCCAGGCGCTCGGCGCCGAACTCCTCGTCGGCGGCGTTCATGGCGTCGGTCACGCCATCGGTGTAAAAGAGCACCACATCGCCCGGGGCCAGGGCGAGCGCCTGCTGCTCGATCTGGGCTTCGGGCACGACGCCCAGGGGAATGCCGCGGGTGGTGAGGCCGCGCGGCGGCGCACCGTCGGCTGGCGCATAAAGGGCCAGGTTGTGCCCGGCGCTGGCGTAGACAAGCCGGTGTTCGGCCGGGTCGAGGATGCTGTAGTAGACGGTCACGAAGTAATCCGAAGTGCTGTCGGCCACGATGAGCTGGTTGGTGCGCATCAGCATGGCGGCGGCCGCGCGGCCGCTGAACGCGACCGCGCGCAGCAAGGTGCGCGCGAACATCATGTAGAGCGCGGCCGGGATCCCTTTGCCCGACACGTCGGCGATGAGCAGGCCGAGCCGACCGTCGGGCAAGGCCACGAAGTCGCAGAAGTCGCCGCCCACCTCGCGGGCGGCGCTCCAGCGATAGGCGATCTGGTAGCCGGGCACGCTCGGTGCCGCCTGCGGCAGCAGGCTTTGCTGGATGTCGTGCGCCAGTTCGAGCTCGCGCGCCAGGCGGGCGCGCTCGGCCTCTTGGGCCTGCAGGCGGGCGTTCTCGATGGCGATGGCGGCCTGGCCCGCGATCCCGCTCAGGATGCGCACGCGGCGGGCGCTGAACATGTGCGACGTTTCCACGTCATCGGCCACCAGCGCGCCGATCACCTCATCGGCCACCAAGAGCGGCACCACCAGCAGGGTGCAACTGTTGAAGCGCGCCAGCCATGCTTCGGGCACGCGGTCGGTGCGGCAGGTGTCGTCCACCACCAGCGGCTGGCCGAGCCGGCAGGCGTCATCCAGGAGGGGCAGGTCGCCCGGCCGTACGATGCAATCGCGATAGGCATCGGCCAGGCCGGCACGCAGGGCATGGACCGTGCGCACGCGAAAGTTGCCCTCCTCGTCGCGCAGCAGCACCGCGCAGCGGTCCACGCCCGCCACCGCGGGCGCCAGCCGCGCCACCTGTTCCAGGGTCAGGTCAATGGGCTGGAGCCGGCCGATCGCCTCGGCGACCTGGAGCAGGATGGTCGAGATCCACGCTTCCTCTTCCCGCGCGGCGGCCAGCCGACTGTTGTCCACCGACGCCGCCACCTGATGCGCGATGCCGCTCAGCATGGCCAGCCGGCGCTCGTTCAGCTTTTCGCCGCCCTCTTGATCGAAGCTCACGCCCAACACGCCGAAGACCTCGCCCTTGTTGAGCATCGGCAACAGCGCGATCGTATGGCCCGGGCAGAGCAGCCGCAACAGCGCCGGCATCTCCGCGTCGTCGGACGGACACACGACGGTCGTCCTGGTCAGGCGCAGCCGATCGAGGGCGGGCCAATCGCCGCCGAAGAAGCGCAGCGCGGCTTCCGGCGTATCTGCTATCCCTTCGGCCGGCCAGAGGCCGTAGCTGGCACCGTACTGAAACGCTTGAAACTCGTCATCCCACAGCCAGATGGTGCACGATGCGACGCCGGCCAACATCGCGGTGACCCGCACGGCCGCCTCCAGGACGGCCGTCACGCCTTCGGCCTGGCTGGTCGCCTCGGCCACCTGGAGCATGACGGTGGTCACCCAGGCTTCTTCCTGTTGCGCCTCGTAGGCGCGCGCCGAATTGATGGCCACCGCCACCTGGTCGGCCAGGGTGCTTAAGACGAAAAGATCGTGCGGACCGAATGCGCCAAGGGTGGTGCTCTGCACATCCAGCACGCCGATGATTTTGTCTTCGATGCGCAGGGGCACGGCCAGCTCCGCGCGGGTATCGGGCAACAGGCGAGGGTCATCGGGGATGTAGCGCGGCTCCTGAGATACGTCGTTGACGAGGAGCGGCTCGCCGTGTTGTGCCACCCAGCCGATGATCCCCTCCACGCCGATGCGGGCCGATCGGCCCTCGCGCAGCCATTTCTCGTTCAGCATGTGGCCACTGCTGGCCTTAAAGAGCGCCCGGTCGCTGTCGCGCTCGACCAGGAAGATCTGCGCGTGGTAGTAGCCGAAGCGCAGCGAGATCAGCTCGACGACCTGGGTGAGCAACTGGTTCAGGTCGAGGATGCTGGTGAGCTTGCGGCCAACCTCGGCGATGGTCAACAGGGCCTTGAGGCGTTGTTGGCCGTCGGCATAAAGCCGGGCATTGTTGAGGGCCGACGCCGACTGGTTGGCCAGGACCGTGAGCAGGCGGAGGTGGCTTTCGTCGAACGCGTAGGGCCGTTCGCTTTGAATCGAGAGCGCGCCGATGACTTCGTCGGCGACGGCGAGGGGCAGGAAGACCGCGGAACGCGGGGGCTGCGCGCTGATGTAGGTGGGCCGGGCGGGCAGGGTCGCCAGCTCGGCCTGGAAATCGCGCACCAGCAAAGGCCGGCGGTCGGTGCGCAACCAGCCGATGATGCCGTGGCCAGGAGGCACGGTGAACGTGGCCGACGGCTGGCGCACGCCGCCCTTGACCCACACCTTGATCCGGTAGGCGTCGCCGTCGAACAGGCCGAGCTGGAAATCGGCCGTCGGCACGATATGGCCGGCCAGCTCGTAGATCAGCTCGCAAAGCTGGCCTTCGTCGAGCTGCGCCTCCACGAGCGCCCGGCCGATCTCGGCCAGGGTGGTCAGTTCGTCGCGGGGGTCACGGCCGTGTACATCAGCCCGGTCCATGGTCATCGGCAACCCCGAGCACTACTCCGCGCTTGGTCATCACCACGGTATTGCCCTGGCCGGGCGAGAAGACAAAAGATACGTGGTCCATCAGTTGACGCATGAGATGAAGGCCGAGTCCGCCGATCGGACGTTCTGCCAAGGGCAAGCTGAGATCGGGCATGGACACGCTGGCGGGATCGAACGGCCGACCGCAATCGTGCACCGTGATGATCAGGTCGCGATCGCGGGTCTCGAAATACAGATCCACCTGGCCGGCCGTTCCGCCGTAGGCATGCTCGAAGATGTTCGAGCATGCCTCGTCCACCGCCATCACCACGTCGAACTGCGCGGTCGGATCCACGTGCGCCTGGCCACATGCTTCTTCGATGAATGCGCCAATGCGTGCCAGATCGGCCAACGTGCCGACCAGGTGCAGTTCCCGGCGGAATGCGCTCATGCCAGGCTCCGTCGGGGGTCAGAAGTTGCCAACCGCTTCGGCTTCGGTGGGGAAGATCTTGAACTGGTCCTTGAGGCCGGTCAGTTCGAGCACCTTTGCGACATTGGGGCTGATTTCGGCCAGGTACAGATCGCCCCGGTTCCAGCGCCGGCAGGTCTTCCAGGCGCCGATCAGTTCGCGCAAGCAGGCGCTGCTGGCGTAAGTCACGTCCTTCATGTTGACGACGATCCTGTACTTGCCGGCATCGGTTGCTGCACGCAGCTGGCTGCCCAGTTCGGGCGCCACACTGCCATCTATTCGACCGCCCACCCGAAACAGGGTGCAGCGCTTCAGGTCCACAACGGAAATCTCCATGGAGTCCTCCTTTTTGAATTGACTTGTCGCTGTTCAGCAAGCATCTTCGGCGCCGGCAACGGCCATGCCCAGCCCTAAATACATCCAGAACGTTGTGCTCATGTGCGGATAGACCAGGTTGAACAAATAGTGGTCGAAGATGCCGCCTACGAGCACCCCCACGACCGCCGCGGCAATCCCCAGAAGGAGCGCTTCGCGCTGCGGTTGGGCCGGTGTGACGCGGCGCACTCGACGCCAGGCCCCGGCCAGATGGCCCAGGAACAGGCCGAGCACCACCAGGAAGCAGGCTACTCCGACGACCCCCATCTCTTCGGCCATCAGCAGGTATAGATTGGAGACGCCAACGTAAAGATTGGCCTCGGGCGAGCCGGCGAAGCCGACGCCGAGCCACGGATAGCGGCCGATCAGCGCCAGCGCGTCTTTGTATTCGCCCAGGCGCATCAAGGTGGCCCGGTCCTGGAGCTGAATCCCCTCGATGAGGTGCGCCACATAGGCTTCGGCCGGCGGCAGCAACATGAGCAGGCCCGCGGCGATGAGGGCGATCAACAGGAGCTTGCGGTAGCGCAGCGCGCCCACCACCAGCAGCCCGACCGCCAGCCCCACCAACGACCCCCGGCTGTAGGTGAGGTACAGCGCGAGTAGATCGAGAACCAGGATGAGCGTCAGCCAGCGCCGACGCCAAAGGGGCGCCGCATTGACCACCTGCGGCGCGGTCAGGCCGGCGGCCAGGATCATGAAGCCGCCGAGCACGTTGGGATCCACCATCGTGCCGATGGCGCGCATGGGGTTGGCGGGATCGTCCTCGATGTAGCGCAGCGCGCCGTAGCCGCCCGGGTAGTTCAGTCGGGCCAGCGCGTCCAGGATGCGCACGGTCGTGGCCGCCGGGAGCACGTAGAAGACGATGGCGATGCTCGCGGCCGCGGCGCCGGCCAGGATGAAGAGCTCGGCGATCAACTTGTGATCCCGGCCCTCGCGGAAGTTGTTGACGATCAGAAAGAAGCTCAGGATGCCCAGGAGCAGCTCGGCGAAATTGCGGAGGGTGGTCGCGGTCGGCTGGCTGTAGCGCAGCCCGTTGGCAAAGGCAAAGATCGCCAGCAGCGCGAAGGCGAGCACCGGCAGGCCGAGCTTTGTGCCGATCAGATCTTCCTGTTGCCGCGTGGCGACCCGCATGATCCAGACGCAATAGAGCGCGAGCAGCGCCAGATCGAGGAAGGTCGGCGTGAAGCCGAGCTTGAACGGCAGCGCGGCGAACGGCAGGATGCCGAGGACCGCGCAGAGCGCCACCATGCCCCAGCGCATATCGCGCAAGATCAACAGCCCGCCGACCGCGGCCACGAATCCGACGAGCGCGTAGATCGGCCCGGCCGCGGCCACCAGCAGCGCCGCCGCCAATCCCCCTGCGACCAGCAAGGCCGCGCGCGCCAGCGCGGCCGTCCGTCGGTCGGGGCTGAACAGCACCGCCTCAATTCGTCCGATCACCGTGGCCGGCCAACTGCTCCGCCCCGTCCCGACCTGTCCTAACCTCCCCACCAAACGCACCCTCTTCCTTTCTCCTTAAAGCCTCTTTGGGATGAGGTGCGGCTCACGACCCACCACATGCCCCTCCAAACGCGCCCCTTTTCTTGCTCCTTAAAGCCTCTCCGAAAATCCCGCCGGCCAAGCACAACCTTTCACCCACCCACAAACACCTCATCTGCGAATCTTCGGACAGGCCCCTATTATACCCCTCCCAATTCCCAATCCCTAATCCCCCATCCCCACCTCCACCACATCCGCGCCCTCTGTCGTCAACAGCCGCGGCGCGCCGGGCCGGGCCGGATCGTAGAGCGCCAGGATCAGCCGATAGCGGCCGGGGGGGAGAAAGCGCGGCACGGGGAGCGTGTCGCGGGTCAGCGTCGCGGACAGATCGGCCGCGGTGAAGGGCCGATCGGTTTGCGCCACCAGCCGGCCTTGAGCGTCCAGGAGCTGGAACGTGATCTTTTCGCTGCCGCGCAGGGCGTCGGCCGGGCCATCCCAGCGCAGATAGATCGCCAGCACATCCCCCGGCACCACGCTCTGGGCGGCCACGCTTGCGGCCGTCAGCCGGAATCCGGCGGCAAACGGCGTGACGGCCGTGCGCAAGACGGCCGGCGGCCGCTCGTAGACCTGCACCCGCCAGCCGGCCACCGGCGTCTCCGCGAGCAGAGCATAGTGCTTCGCCAGGGCGGCCGGGGCGATCCCGCGCGCGTCCCACCCCGCGGACTCCTGCACGGCTACCACCACCCGCTCCACGCCCAGTGCGACCAGTTGGGCCACCGCCTCGTCCGCACCGGTCGCATCGTGCGCGGCCGGCGGCAGCACCAGATGATCGGCCGGGCCGGCGTAGTAATACCACAGGGTCGGATCGGGATAGGTTTGCGCCACGCGCACCTTGGCCGCCGCGTAGCCGGCCGAATGGCGCGCCAACACGGCCGCCAGCGTGCGCCAGCCGCGCGTCTTGCTGTAGGCCGGGTCCGCGTAGTAGCGGCCGAGCGAGAGCAGGCCGAACGCCAGCAGGCCCGCCAGCAGCACGACCGCCGCGAGCCGGCCGAGGCGAGCGACCGGGCCCATCTTGCCATCCGCCGGATCGCGGGTCTGCGGACCGATTGCCGCGGCCGCCAGCAGATAGAAGCCCGGCAGCGCGGCCACCAGATAGCGTTCGTTGAAGATCGGTCGGCTTTGCGCACCGAACCAGGTCGCCAGCAGCGGCACGCAGAGATAGAGGCCGAGCAGCCCCAGGTTGCGGCGGCCCTTTCGCGAAATTTCGCGAAACAGCGGCCCGGCCACCGCCAGGCGCACCGCGGCGATGATCATCAGCCCGGCCGCCAGGGCGGCCAACAACGGCCGCTGCTCGCCTGGCACGCTCTCGCCCGCCGCGAAGACGCTCAGCGCGCGCAGCCACATCGCGCCGAAGCCGGGCGAATCGCCGTTGCCCACGTAGCCCGTCAACGTGGCGCGCGCCGCAATCAGCCAGGGCAGGTAGAGCAGGCCGGTCGCGAGTTGGACCGTCAGCCACGGCCGCAGATCGCGCCGTGCGGCGCGGGTCCAAATGGCCCGGCCGCACACGAACAGGTTTTGCGCCACAATCACATAGGCCGCGTAGTAGTGCGTGTGCAGCGCCAGCCAGGTGACGGCCACGTAGCCGGCCCACCAGATGCGCCGCCCCCGCGTCAGCGCCTCCAGCATCAGCAGCGTGCTCGCCAGCGTCAGCGCCAGGCTCATGCTGTACATGCGCGCATCCTGGCTATGCCAGATGGCATATGGACTGAGCGCCAGCAGTCCTGCCGCCAGCGCAGCCACTTGCCGGCCCAGCTCCAGCCGTCGTCCCAGGCGATAAAGGAGCGCCACCGCCAGCACGCCGAACCAGAGGCTGAGGAAGCGCAGCGCGAACTCGCTGTGTCCGGCCAGGGCAAACCAGACCTTTTGCAGGAAGTAGCCGGCGACCGGGTGTGGCTCGCGCAGGGCAATGGTGGAGCGCACGATCTGGTCGAACGGTTCCAGGCTGAAGAGCCGGCCGAGCGCCTCATCGCCGCGCAGTTCCTGGTTGCCCAGGCGGAACGCGCGGGCGGCGAAGGCCGCCAGCACGACGATGAGCGCGCTCCAGCGACCGCGATCGTTTGGCCTGCGGCGCTCCGGCGCTGCTTTGCGAGCGCCGGCACGTCGGCGCAATTCCAAACGCGCCCGCGGCCAAAGCAGCACCAGTGTCAGGAGGGCACTCGCGGCGCTGATCAGCAGGCCGATCGTGACGCTGGCAGGCCGATAGATTAGCTCGACCGTGCTCTCGCCGGGGGGAACCGGCACGCCGAGGAGCGTCAGGTCGGCGCGGACGACCGCCGCGGGTGTCGCGGCCGGCTCGCCGGCCCGGCGCACCGCGGCGCGCCAGCCGGGAAGCCAGTTCTCGCTCACGATCAGCAGGCCGCCGCCCCGGCTCTGGACGTGCGCAATGAGGTGGCCCGGGCCGATGCGCTCCAGGCGCACGACGCTCTCGTCGGCCCCGGCCAGCGCGCCATCCTCCAGCCCAACCGGTCGGCCCACGCCGTTGACCGCCGGCGGCAACAGCGCGGTCGTGCGGGGATCGAAGCTTGCGTCGCCCAGAAGCGGCAACGCGGCCGCATCGTCGGCCGTGCGGATCGCGGTGGCCACCCAGGCGCGCGGGTTGGCCGCCTCCAGCTCGTGCAGATAGGCCGGTCCTTTGGGCCCGGCGATCTCGGCGAGGAGCCGCGATGGCACGTATAGCTCTCGCTCGGCCGACAACACATATTTTACGCCGGCCAGTTGCCAGAGCCGGTCGCGCGGAAAATCGCCGAGGAGCGCGGCAAAGCGCGCCAGGCGCAGCGGGCTGCTCCCGCCGACCTCCTCGACCCCCACGAGCATGCCGTAGTCTTCGGGCAGGACGCCGTCGTTGTGCACGCGACCTCCGACGCTTCCGTCGGCCGGCGCGCGCGCGGCCACGAGCCCGGCCACGGCCTGCGCGCCGGCCGGCGGGAGCGGTTGCGGC
>JBBIKA010000129.1:0-12212 GCA_037445695.1 Chloroflexota bacterium | reverse complement strand
CCGACAGCGCGGCGAGCGCGGCTCGATTACCGGAATAAATTCTTAACATTCATAAAGTGCCTGGCACGTGGATTGACAGAGCTCAACGGCCGAGCCGCGTGCGCAATTCCTCCATATGGCGCACGAAGGCCGGGAAGGCGATCTCGGCGTCCGGCAGGTAGGGATGCCACTTCTTCTCCCATTCCAGCGTGTAATAGCCGGCATAGCCGGCCGCCAGCAGCAGATCCAGGCAATCGGCCAGCGGCAACAGGCCCTCGCCGACCAGACAAAGCCGATCCCGGCCGGTCGCGCGCTCGCGCTGCGTGTCCTTCCAATGCGTGTTGATGACCCGCGGGCCGATCTGCCGCCAGGTGAAGGCAGGCGTCTCCTCTCCGGCCCAATACGGGTGCTTCACGTCCCAACAGATGCCCACCTGGGCCGGGTCGGTCCCCTCGATCAGCGCCAGGAGGTCGGCGCTGCGCGTCCAGGCGTCGTGCGTCTCGACGGCCAGCTTCACGGCCGTGCCGCGCACGATCTCCACCAGCCGCGCCAGGGTCTCGCGGCCGCGCGCCAGCCCGTCGGCCCGGCTCAAGCCGCGCAGGTCGCCGGGGAAGACGCGAATCTGCCCCGCGGCGAAGCGCTGGCACAGCTCGACCAGCCGGCGGATCTCGTCGAGGCTGCGCTCGCGCTCCTCCTCGCTCTGCCAGACGAGCCGTGCGCTGGCGGAAAAGCCGGAGACCGCCAGGCCGGCGTCGCGCAGCCGCGCGGCGGTCGTCGCCACATCGCGGCTGAACTCCGGCAGTTCCCACAGGTTGAAGGTGCCGCGCAGGCCGCGAAAGTCCACCGCGTGATAGCCGTAGCGCGGCAATCGTTCGATGAGGGTCGGCAGGTCCCAATCGAGACAGCCGAGGGTGCTGGCCGCATACTTCATGGTCGCTCCTCGCCGGATGGTGCGTCCGCATCGAGATCGGCGTCCGTGCGCTCCGTGCGCCAGTAAGCCGCGCCGTCGCTCGTGCGGGCCAGATAGCCCAGGTCGCACAGGAGGCGGCGCAACAGGGTCGGATCGCCGAAGGTGTGCTGTTGATTCAAAAGATCGTTGATCGCGCGCTCGCTGAAACGCTGGCCGGCCGGGATCGCCTCGGCCAGCGCCCGCAGGGCCAGCAGTTGCAGCTTCTGTTTGCCCGGCCATTGCTTCAGCCGGCCCGCGGCATCCACGAAGTTCTTCAGTTCAGGCGGAAACGCCATCGGCGGGCCCATCCCGATATCTCCTTTCGTCGTCTTGCGCCGAGCGGCTTCCGCCGGCCGGAGCAGATCACGCCACGGCCAGGCGCAGGCGGAAGCGCGTGGCGCCGGCGGGCAGCGCGGCCGCCAGTCGGGTCAACACGCCGTCCCGCTCGTTAGCCCGACATGCCTCTTCCAGCCTGGTTGCGCTGAACGTCGCGGCGGTCGGCTCTTCGATGGTCAGCGTCAGCGCGGACCGCCGGCCGCGAATGCGCGCGGTCGGCCCCTCTACCTCGACCGCGTCCCAGGTGACGAACGCTTCCTCGAGGGGCAGTGCCGGGCCGGCAAAGGCAAACTCGTCCTGGAGCAGCGCGTTGCCGGTGGCGGGGTCCAGCCGCAGCGTGCGCCGGGCCAGGGTCAACGCCGGCAGATCGTAGGCGCGCTGAAAATCCACGACCGCCCGCTTCGCGTCGGGCCCGGTCTCGCAGGCGACCACCGTGCCGTGATATTGCTGGCGGCCGCCGAACTCCGGGCCGGGCGCCTGCAGCCGGCCGCCGATGACCGGCACGCTGTGGCCGAACGAGTTGCAAAAAACGTTTTCGTAGCGGGCCTGGCGGAAGTAGTCCTTGCTGTACTTGCCGCGGCCGGGGTCGCAGATCAGGCTTTCGCCGTCCACGTGGTAGATGAAGGTCGCAATGTCGGTATGGCTGTGATGGCCGTCGTTGTGGCCGGCCTTGGTCGCCAGCGCCACGGCCCGGCCGTCGGCCGTTCGGCCCACCAGCCGGATCACGGCCGAGTCGGGCAGGTAGGCGTCCTGTTGCGCGGCCGGCGGGAAGGGAAGCTGTTGGCCGTCCCACCACGCGGCATCGCGCACCACGATGGCGAGCTTGGCCGTGGGCACCCCGCGGCCCCGCGGCACCTCCGGCGGATTGGCCAGCGCCCGCAGCTCGGCCACGCCGGTGCGCTCGGCCAGGCGCTGGACGATGCCCGGCGCCAGGGTCGTGGCCTCCTCCGCGTCGCCGAAGTTGAGATAGCGGCCCGGCGAGAGCGCGGCCGCCAGCGGATAGCGCGCGATGTCGCGCAGCCGCGGCGCAGCCAACAGATCGAGCCGGCCGGCGGTGCGCTCGCGCAGCAGCTCGGCTACGGTCACGTAGTACATCAGGCCGTAGTTCCAGTAGCCGATCCCCTCGATGGAGCCGCCGTCGGCCTCGAAGCCGGTAGCGATGTACGCCTCGAACCCTTCTAACACCTGTTCGATGGCCTCGGCCAGCGTCTGCGGATCACGCTCCAAGCGCAGGAAGGCCAGCGCCACCGCGCCGTTGCAGACGCCGTTCCAGTTGAGCGCGCCCTTGTACCACCAGTGCTTGCGGCCATAAGCGAGATAGGGCTTGAAGATGCGCCGCTCTACCTCCTGGCGCACGCGCTGCACCACCTCCGGCGCCAGCCGATCGCCCACCAGGTGGACCGTCTCGGCCAGGCTGGCGCCCGTCTCGGCCGCGAAGAGGTCAATGGCGTCCGGCTCGCGCGTCAGCGCGGTGTGCGCGCCGAACGGCTTCTGCCGGGGCGACGGCTTGAGATCCCAATAATCGGGCCCCTGCTCCTCGTGCGCGGGCAACACCCACGAGGTCTCTTCGCAGATGCTCCAGAGCAGATCATGCACCGCGTCGCGATAGCGCTCGTCGCCCAGGAGCATCTCGCAGACCGCGCGGGTGAGCATCGTGCGCTTGGCAAAGTAGGCCCGCTCGTAGTTGCGCCGCTCGCCGGTATGCTCGAACTGCCGGTAGAGGGTGTAGGTCGTCTGCGGGATGGCGCCCAGGTCGGGAGCGGCCTGGTGCAAGACCTCCATCACGATAGGGGTCGCCGGCGACCGCTGCACGGCCGCGCTCAGGTCTTCGGTCGCGGCGGGGGTAGCCAGAAGCGATTTCAGTTGGGTCATGAGGCCAAAAAATCCTCCCGCACCGGCGTGAACACGTCAATCAACACCGCCGGCGTATAAGTGACGATGTGATGCGGAACGCCCGAAGGCACATAATAGCTGCCGCCGGCCGTGAGTCGCACCGGCTCGTGGCCGTCCATGACGATATCAATCTCGCCGGAAACGACATAGCCGACCTGCTCGTGAGGATGGCTGTGATGCCAGGACGTGACGCCGGCATCGAACGTGAATTGCACGATCATCAGATGGCCGCCGTAGCTCAAGATGCGGCGACGGCCGCCGTCAGGCGTCCTCACAACAGGCTCGTTTTCCGCCTGCGCGAACAGTTTCATGGGTTTCTCCCCTGGATGTGATGAATGATGTCTTTCGCGTACTTTCGCGTACCTTCGCGTACCAGGCACTTCGGAAGTACCCGGCACGTGAAGCTCAGTCGCTGACGATCCCGGCCAGCTTCAGTTCATCGGCCCGATGGCACGCCACCCAGTGATCGGCCGAGATCTCCCGCCACTCGGGCACGACGGTCGAGCAGGCCGCGACCGCGTACTTGCAACGCGGGTGGAACTTGCACCCCGGCGGCGGCTTGCTGGGGCTGGGCACATCGCCGGGCAACAGGATGCGCTGCACCTTCAGGTCGGGGTCGGCGCTGGGCACGGCCGAAAGGAGCGCCTCGGTATACGGATGCCGCGGCATCGCGTACAGCTCCTCGGCCGGCGCCAGCTCGGCCAGGACGCCCAGGTACATCACGGCCACCCGATCGCTGATATGTTCGACGACCGAGAGGTCGTGCGAGATGAAGAGATAGGTCAAGCCCAGATTGCGCTGCAGGTCGTGCAACAGGTTGAGGACCTGCGCCTGGATCGAGACGTCCAGCGCGCTCACCGGCTCGTCGCACACGATGAACTTGGGCTTGAGGGCCAGGGCGCGGGCGATGCCGATGCGTTGGCGCTGGCCGCCGGAAAAGGCGTAGGGATAGCGGTTCATGTGCTGCACGCGCAGCCCCACCTGCTCCAACAGCTCGCGCACGCGCGCCTTCAGCTCGTCGCCGCTCGCCACGCCGTGGATGCGCAGCGGCTCCGAGATGATGTCCATCACCGTCATGCGCGGGTTGAGGGACGAAAAAGGGTCCTGGAAGATGATCTGCATCTCGCGGCGGAACGGCTTCATCTCGCGCCGCGACTTGCGGGTCAGATCCACCATGGCGCCGTTGTAGCGGTAAAGGATCTGGCCGGCCGTGGGCTTGAGCGCGCGCAGGATCAGCCGGCCGGTGGTCGTCTTGCCGCAGCCCGACTCGCCCACCAGGCCCAGCGTCTCGCCCTGGCGGATGGCGAAGCTCACCCCATCCACGGCGCGCACATGGCCGACGACGCGACGCAGCAACCCGCGCTGGATGGGAAAATGCATCTTGAGATCTTTGACTTCGAGCAGAATCGGTGTGTTGGCGTTCGCCGCTTCACGGTTCACGGTTCACCCCTGATACAACGTACATCTCACCCACCGCCCCGGCCCCACTTCCGTCAGCGGCACATCGTCCGGTCCCGCGCAGGCGAGCTTCTTCGGCGCGGCGCAGCGCGGCAGGAACGCGCAGCCGCGCGGGATGGAGAAGGGATCGGGCACGCTGCCGGCGATAGGGACCAGACGCTCCTTGACCCGGCGCCCCATCTTCGGCACCGATTGCATCAGGCCGACCGTGTAGGGATGTAAGGGATGGTGGAAGATCTCGCGCGTCGAGCCGATCTCGACGATCTTGCCCATGTACATGACCGCCACTCGATCGGCCATGTCGGCCACCACGCCCAGATTGTGGGTGATGATGAGGATGGACATGCGAAACTGCTCCTGGAGCGCCTTCATCAGCTCCAGGATCTGCGCCTGGATCGTCACATCGAGGGCGGTGGTCGGCTCGTCGGCAATGAGCAGCGAGGGATTGCATGACAGGGCCATGGCGATCATGGCGCGCTGGCGCATGCCGCCGGAGAACTGATGCGGATATTCGTGGATGCGCTGCTCCGGATTGGCGATGCCCACCCGCTTCAACATCTCGATCGTGATCCGTTCCGCTTCGGCCTTGCTCACCCCCTGGTGCAGCTCCACCGCCTCGGCGATCTGGCTGCCGACCGTATGGACCGGCGACAGCGAGGTCATCGGTTCCTGGAAGATCATGGCGATCTCGTTGCCGCGAATCGAACGGATCAGGTCCCCGCGCGGATCCACCTGGGCCAGGTCCACCACTTCGCCGTTGCGCCGGCGGAAGCGGATGCTGCCCTCCACGATGCGGCTATAGCGCAGGGGCAACAGGCGCAACACGGAATAGGCCGTCACCGACTTGCCGCAGCCCGACTCGCCCACCAGCCCCAGCGTTTCCTGCGGCGCGATGCTGAACGATACGCCGTCCACTGCGCGCACCGTGCCGTCCACGGTATCGAAGTAAGTCTTCAGGTTCTCGATCTCTAACAAGGCATCTGCCGATGATGGGCTCACGATCAAATACTCCCCTGTGGAGCGTCAAACGTCGTTCGTCTCAGCGCGAATAGGGATCCGCCGCGTCGCGCAGGCCGTCGCCGAAGAAATTGAACGCCAGCACCGCGCCGGCAATCGCCAGGGCGGGCGTGAGCAGCCAGGGATAATGACGCATGCTTTCCAGGTTCTGCGCCTCCTGCAACAACACCCCCCAACTGATGAGCGGCGGCCGCAAGCCCAGGTTCAAGAAGGAAAGGGTCGTCTCGGCCAGGATCATGCCGGGCATGGCCAGGGTGGCGATGACGATGATGTGGCCGAACACGGCGGGAATCAAGTGCCGGAAGATCACCCAGGCGTCGCCGGCGCCGGCCAGTTGGGCCGCCAACACGAACTCCTCCTCGCGAATCGCCAGGACCTTCCCGCGCAACTGCCGCGCCAGCCACGTCCACCCGATGAGAGACAGGATCACCGTGATGGCGAAGTAGACCCGTTCGGGCGGCCAATGTTGCGGCAGCGCTGCCGAAAGCGCCATCCAGAGCGGAATCGAAGGGAAGGAGCGGATGATCTCGACCAGGCGCTGCATGATCTCGTCCACCCGGCCACCGAAATAGCCCGAAGTCACCCCCATGATCGAGCCGATCGTCAGGCTGAGAAAGACGCCGACCAGCCCGATGGTAAGCGACATCTGGCTGCCGATCAGGATGCGCGAGAACATATCGCGGCCCTGGCGGTCGCTGCCCAACAGGAAGACCCCCACGTCCTTGTCGGCCGTGCCGAAAAGGTGCAGGTCGCTCTCGATCAGGCCGAAAAGCTTGTAGGGCGAGTCGTGTACGAAGAAACGAATGGGCACCTTCTTGCTTGGGTTCGGCTTGTACACCGCCTTGAGGGTTTCGGGGTCGAAAGTGGTCTCCAGGGCGTAAATATAAAGGCCGGTCTGGGGCTCCCAATGCAACGGATGCGGCGGCGCGTACAGGTATTCGATGAAGCGCTGATCGCCCCCATACGGCGCCAGGAAGTTGGCGAACGCCGCGATGAGGTAGAACAAGACCACCGCGCAGCCGCCGACGATGGCGGTATGGCTGCGGATGAACTTGCGCCACATCAACTGGTATTGCGAAAGGCCGTAACGCGCCTCTTCTTCCGCACGGCTGATGAGCGCCTCGCCGGCCGCCTCATAGGCGTCGGTGACGGCGCCGCGGCCGGTCGGTTCGCCGGGTTGCGGCTCGGGTTCTGCAATGGGCTTGCTCATTCGTAACGAATCCTCGGATCGGCCCAGGCCAGGGCGATGTCTGCCAACAGGTTGCCCAACATCAGCATCAGGCTGAGGAACAACAGGAAGGTGCCCGCCAGGTACATATCCTGGCTGAGCAGGGCGCGCACAAAGAGGGGGCCCGTGGTGGGCAACGTCAGCACGATGCCGAGCACGGTGGCGCCGTTGATCAGGCTGGGCAACTGCATGCCCATCACGCTGATCAGGGGGTTGATGGCCACGCGCACCGCGTACTTATTGACGACGACCTTTTCCTTCAACCCCTTGGCACGCGCGGTGGTGATGTATTGTTGACCCAGGATCTCCAGCAAGCTGCCGCGCATGATGCGGATCAATTGCGCCATGCCCGCCGTGCCCAGGATCAGCGCCGGCCAGAGCAGGTGGTTGGCCAGATCGAGCACCTTCGCCGGCGACCAGGGCGCCTTCTCCATCTCGGCCGAGAACAGGCCCGTCACCGAGACGCCGAAGACGAAGATGCCGATGAACAGATAAAAAAGGCCCAACACGAATTCGGGCACCGACAGGCCCAAAAAGCCCAGGAACGTGAAGATGGTATCGCCCAGCGAATACTGGTGCGTGGCCGAATAGATGCCGATCGGAATGGCCACCACCCACATGATGAGCAACGAAAGGATGGACAACAGCAAGGTCAGGCCGAGCCGGCCCATGATCAGCTCGCTGACCGGCCGTTTCCAGTCGAGCGAGTAGCCGAAATCGCCCCGCACGAAGCCGGCGATCCACGTCAGATAGCGGATGTGCGCGGGCTTATCCAGCCCGTACTGACGCTGCAGGTTCTCGACCGTGGCCGCGTCCATGCTCGAGCCGCTGGTGCCGACGTTGGCGGCCAGCGACGTCATGAAATCGCCGGGCGGCAGCTCGATGATGATGAAACTCAAGATCGAGACCAGAAAAAGGGTCGGGATCATCCCCAACAGGCGGCGGATGATGAAAGTGATCATGCACAGCTCCCCAACCTGTATCTACGCAATCCACCGGCGGGGCCGACTTGCCGGAGCCGATCTCCCCTGGCCCGGCGGCCGGCCTGCTGCCGGCTCGTCTCGGCTCCGCCGCGCAAGCCGACACGGCAACGGCCGCGGACGCAGCAGGGGACGGAATATCGTCCGTCCCCTGCTGCTTTGCCGCGCGGGCCAACCGAACCGCAACGAGCAGGGTCGAGAACCTTACCTCAACCCCTGCCCCCCATTCGACAAGTCAAGAGGCCCGCCCCTCCTTTCTTGTCTACTTATCTCCTTGTCTACTTCTTAAAGAAGAAGTGGCTCGGATCCAACGTGCCCGGCGACATGATGATCCAGTCCTGGGTGTGCTTCTCCGGCACGTTGCGGAAGTTGTTCTTCACGACCACCGGCGCCGGCGACATGCCGACGGTGGAGATCGTCCAGGCCTCCTCCGCGCCCAGCTTGATCAGTTGCTTGCCGATCTCGATCTGCTTGACCGGATCAATCGTGACCTTGAACTGGTCGAAGAGCTTCATCGCCTCCAGCATCTTCTCTGTCGGCTTCTCGCCCTTCTCGCCGTTGGTCTTATACCACATGCCGAAGGCCGGCGCCATCCAGGAGCGCTCGTCGAACGGGAAGACGTAGATCGGATCCACGAACGGCTCCAGGCCGCGATCGGTGCCCCAGGTGGCGATCTGCACCTCGTTGCCCGTGGCGCGCGGCCAGTAGACGTCGCGGGTCATGGACTTGACCGCGGTCTTCACGCCCACGGCGGTCCAGTTCTCGGCCACGAGCTGGACCGCGTCCAGATCGGTGCCGGTGCTCTGCGTCTCGATGGTCACCTCCAGCGGCTTGCCGTCGGGGCGCAGGCGGGTCTTGCCATCCGGCCCCATCTTCAGGCCGGCCTTGTCCAGATGTTCGGCGGCCTTCTTGGGATCGTACTCGCCGTACAGATTTTCGACTTCGGGCACGTAGAAGGCCGAATCGGGCACCAGGATCTCGGTGCGGGGCACGCCCTGATCCAGAAACGCGATCTTGTTGATCTTGGCCCGATCAATGGCGTAGGAGAGGCCGATGCGGAAGTCTTTGTTCTGGAAGATCTGGCGCAACACCGGATCGGCGTCGTAACTCTGGTTGGGCCACAGGGCCAGATGCGTGCCCGAGGCCGAGGCCCAGCGGAAGACGCGGTAGTCGCACGCCTTCTCCTTCTCCTTGAGGAGCGGGAACTGCTTCAGCGCGATGTTGCGGAACTGCATGTCAATCTCGCAGGCCAGCGCCTTGGCCGCGATGGCATCGTTGCTCTCGACCAGCGTGAACTCAAGCCGGTCAATGTAGGGCAACTGCTGGCCCTTCTCGTCCACCTTCCAGTAGAACGGGTTGCGCTCCGCGATCAGCTTGGCATCGCCGGGCTTATAGGTCTTAACCGTCCACGGCGTCATGGCTGGCCGCTCGGGGTTGAGGTCGTCGGCCTTTTCGTTGAAGAGCTTGTAGTCCTTAATGTCCTTGTTGTACTTCGGATGGAACTGCTTCAGGTAATGCGCGGGTGCGAAGGCGCCGAAGCGCTCGAAGTTGAGCGGCCACTGGTTGCCGTGGAAGGCCAACATGCGCACGACCAGGCCGTTCGGGCCGTCGAACTTCATCTTGATGGTGTAATCGTCTATCTTTTCCAGGGTCATCGGCTTGCCGTTGACCACCCATTCGGCGTGCGGCGCGGAGGTCAGTTCCTTGTTCAGCTCGATGTCTTCCCACCAGAAGATGATGTCGTCCACGGTCCACGGCTGGCCGTCCGACCACTTCAGCCCTTTGCGGAAGTAGAGGGTCAGCTCCTTGCCGTCGGAGCTGAACTCCCACTTGTAGGCCAGGCCGGGCTGGATCGGGTCTTTCGGATCGCGCGGCCAGCGCAGGATCGGCTCGTAGTTCAGGCGGCCGTAGGCATGGAAGTCGGCCGGGCCTTTCCAGGCGCGGCGCCAGGTGCCGCCGTACTGGCCGATCTCTTCGATGGCCTTGACGACCAGCGGCTGCTCCGACACGCGCTGTTCCACCGGCGGCAGTTTGCCGGCCTTGACCAGCTCGGCCAACATGGGCGCCTCGGCATACTTGGCGGCCGCCGGGGCCGGCGCCTTGGTCGGTTCGGGGGCCTTGGTGGGTTCAGGAGCCTTGGTGGCCGCCGGAGCCGGAGCCTTGGTCGGCTCGGGCGCCTTGGTCGGTTCCGGGGCCTTGGTCGGCTCGGCCTTAGCCGGCGGTTGGGGCGCGGGCGTGGCCGCGCCGCCGCAGGCCGTCAGCACGAACGAGAGGATCACCAGGACGCTCAGGAGTGTCATCCACTTGCGCCGATTCATGTTCCCTCCTTCTTTGAGATGTGAATAACGAACAGCGTCTACGTACAAAGTTCCTTCCTGGGGGGTTTGGCGGCATAGCTGCCGCCAAACCCCCTCCGCTTAGATCTGAATCTTGGCGCCCAAGACCTTCAGGAACTGCGCCAGCCATTCGGGGTGGGCCGGCCAGGCCGGCGCGGTGACCAGCTTGCCGTCCACGTGCGCCTTGTCCACCGGCACGGCCACGTAATGGCCGCCGGCGCTGGTCACGTCGGGGCCGACGGCCGGATAGGCCGTGCACTGCCGGCCCTTCACCACGCCGGCCGCGGCCAACACCTGCGCGCCATGGCAGATCGCGGCGATGGGCTTATCGGCGGCTACGAAGTGCCGCACGATCTCCAGGACGCGCGGGTTCAGCCGGATGTACTCGGGCGCGCGGCCGCCAGGGATCACCAGCGCGTCGTACTCTTCCGGCTTGATCTCGGCAAAGGTCGCGTTCAACTGGAAGTTGTGGCCGGGCTTCTCGCTGTAGGTCTGATCGCCCTCAAAGTCATGGACGGCCGTCCGCACCTTATCCCCGGCCTTCTTGTCCGGGCAGACGGCGTGGACCTGATAGCCCACCATCAACAACGCCTGGAAGGGCACCATGACTTCGTAGTCTTCCACGAAGTCGCCGACGAGCATCAGGATCTTCTTGGCCATTTCTGCACTCCTTTGTTCATGCCATGGCTATTGAACAATGCTCCGACCGTTGCTGGCAGGCGCCGGGCCGGTGGATTCGCGCACGATCAACGGACATTCGACCAGGGTGTAGCCCGCTTCCGGGGGCAGCTCGCCCGCCATCATCCGCCGCAGGAGCTGCATGGCCATGCGCCCCATGCGATGCTTGGGCGGCGCGAGGGTCGTCAGGGGTGGGTTGGCATGGGCGGCCATGTGGATGTTATCTATGCCGATCACCGAGATATCTTCGGGCACGCGCAGATGCTGCGAGCGGATCGCGTGCAGCGCGCCCAGAGCCATCAGATCGTTGTAGGTGATGATGGCCGTCGGCCGTTGGCCGACCGGCAACGAGAGCAGCGCGCTCATCACCTGAAAACCGCCGTTCACGTCCGGGTAGCTGGCCAGGGTCCACTCGGAGCGCAGCGCCAGCCCGGCCTCGGCCAACGCCATCTCGACGCCCCGCCGACGCACCTGCGAAGTCTCCGAAGCGACCGGACCGGGCAAAAAGGCGATGTTCGTGTGGCCCAGGTCCAACAGATGGCGCGCCGCGCGGTAGGTGCCGTTCTCCAGATCCACCACAATGCACGCCACGTTCGGCATCTGATAGCAGCGGTTCAAGACCACCATCGGCACGCTGATCTGGACGCGCAGCTCGGTCAGATCTGGCGTCTGGATGCGGGTGCCCAGGACGATGATGCCGGCGATGGGCTGGCCGGCCAACATCTGAAGCATCTCCTTTTCCCGCTGGGGATCCTCGCTGGTATCCAGGATGAGCGGCAACAGGTGATGTTGGCCCGCCTCTTCCTGCACCCCGCGCACGATCTCGGTGAAATAGGGGTTCAGGATGTCGGGAATGAGGAGGGCAATCATCCCGCGGCGGGGACGTGCGGATGTCGCCGGCCGCGCAGGCTGGTAGCCGAGCGCCTGAGCCGCGGCCAGCACGCGCTCTTTCACGTCCCGGCGCACGGCGGCCGTCTGATTGAGGACCCGCGAGACGGTCGCCGGCGACACACCGGCCTGCCGCGCCACATCGCTGAGGTTCGGTCGGGGCTTCTCCACCGCCATCGGGCGACCTTTCAGAAGGGGGAGGAAAACTTTCGCAAATTTCAGATAGATGATAGCATGCGGCGGCCGGATTGTCAAATCGTGACCGTGCGGTAAAGGTGTTCACCTTTATCTCGCGTGTGGCGCGAGCAGACCAGCGCCCTCACCCTACCCCCCTCACCCCCTTTGTCCCCCTCTCCCCTGGCCGCAGGCCAAGGGGAGAGGGGGAATAAAGGATGGGTTTTGCGGCGGGCGGCTGCGCCGCCCGCCGCAAAACCCCTTTTTTCCGGGGAGGGGTGAGGGTGATGACCGGC
>JBBIKA010000128.1:0-12293 GCA_037445695.1 Chloroflexota bacterium | reverse complement strand
GGGGCGTGGCATGCCACGCCCCTACTCGCAGGGAAGGGGGTCGGGGGGTTAGGTGACCTTCACCCCACCCCTCTCGTCCCCTCCCCTCTCCCAAATTTGGGAGAGGGGAGGGGACAGGGGAGGGGTGAGGTTAGTCGTTGCCCGGCGCGAGATAGGCTTGCGCCAGTTCCTGCAGGCTGGGGAAGACCCAGTCGGGCGGGGGGCGCATGGCGGCGAACTCGACAGCAGTGCCGGCGCCCGAGAGCACGGCAATGGTGCGCAGGCCGGCCCGCTGCCCGCCGATGATGTCGGTCTCGGGCCGGTCGCCGACGGCCGCGGTCAAGCAGGCGTCCGTACCCAGCTTGCGCAGCGCGTACAAGAAGAAGCCCGGCGACGGCTTGCCCAAGACGATGGGCTTCACGTCGGTGGCGATCTCCAGGAAACCGACGATGGCGCCGGCCCCGGGCACCAGCCCCAGCTCCGAGGGGAGCGTGCGGTCGGTGTTGGTGGCGTAGAACGGCGCGCCGCGGCGAATGGCCAGCGCGGCCTCGCGCAGCCGGTCGTAGGTGACCTGCCGATCAATGCCGACGACGACCACATCGGCCTGGCGATGGTCCTCGACCGGCGCAAAGCCGGCCGCGGCGAGCGCCAAGCGCAAGCCTTCCTCGCCGATGACGAGCGCGCGACTGCCCTCGACGGCCCGACGCACCGCCGCGGCCGTCACCTCGGCCGAGGTGATGATCTCGGCCGCGTCGGCCGCGATCCCCATGCCCCGCAAGCGCGCGGCCACCTTCTCGGCCGGCGTGCTCGAGTTGTTGGTCAGATAAACGAACGGGATGCCGGCCCGGCGCAGGCCGGCGATGAATTCGGCCGCGCCCGGCACCACTTCTTGCCCGCGATAGATCACTCCATCCATGTCGAAGATGAAGCCGCGCAGCGCGGTCAGCTCGGGCCGATCACTCATCCGCCGCCTCCGCCACGTCGCGCTCCACGTCCACCACGGCGGTAGTCACCGCCCAACTCACCACGCCCCAACTGCCCCCCGAGATGAGCAGGGCAAGGAAGATGGAGAGAGGATTGAGCGGCACGGCGCCGCGGACGATCCCGACGAGCGCCAGCGCCATGCCCAGGCCGGCGCAGATCAGGCCGACGCGCAGGGCCAATCCGAGCCGGCGCCAGAAAGCGATCAATCTCGTCATCGTTGTTTCTCCGTTGGCCGCAGGTCCTTCACGTTGAGCTGAAGGCGCTGCTCGCCGTTGTATTCGTTGAGTTCGAGCGTATACGCCAGGTCCACGCGTTGGGGCAACCGACCGTGCCACGCGGCCTGCCGGAAGGCGATCGCGTCGTGCACGCGGCGCGCGGCCGGGCCGGTGGCGGTCGGATCACGCACCACCAACTTCAGATGTTGGGCGTCCTGGCCCACCGGTCGGGCCTCCACCACCTCTACGCCCAGGCTCGCCAACACCGGCTGCGGATTGCCGTAGCCGCACGGCTCCAGTTTCACCAGCCAGTCGCGCAGCGCGTAGTCCACCTCGCTCAGGGGGACGACCGCATCCACGACCAGCGAGGGGAGCAGCTCCTTGCCGCTCAGCTCGCGGCCGGCCACCTCTTCCAGCCGGGCCTGCAGCGCCGCCAGGTTCTCGTTCGCCACGGTGAAGCCGGCCGCGGCCGCATGGCCGCCGTAGCGGATGAGGAGATCCTTGCACTCGTCCAGCGCCGCGGTGATGTTGAACTCGGGAATGCTGCGGCCCGAGCCATGCGTCTCCTCCGGGCCGATCTGCGCCACCAGGGTCGGCCGGTAGTACTCCTCCGTCAGCCGGCCGGCCACCAGCCCCACGATGCCCGGATGGAAATCGCGGTGGGCAACCAGCAACAGGGGCCGATCGGCCGGCCCGGCCTCGATCTGCGCCCGGGCCAGGAGGACCTGTTCGGCCGTGCGTTGCTGGCGCTCGGCGTTCAGCCGGCCCAGTTCGCCGGCCAGGGAGCGGGCGGCCAGGATGTCGGCCGCGGTGAGCAGGTGGTAGCTCTTCTCGGCGGTGTCGAGCCGGCCGGCCGCGTTCAGCCGCGGGCCCAGGATGAAGCCGATGGCCGTGGCATCCACGCGGCCGGGCCGCAAACGCGCCTCTTCCAGCATGGCCTGAACGCCCGGCCGCCGCGGCCGGTTCAGCTCCTCCAGGCCGCGCCGGGTGAGGAACCGGTTCTCGCCGAACAAAGGAACCAGGTCGGCCACGGTACCCAGGGCGACCAGATCGAGCATGTCGCGCTCTTCCAATCGCGCCGGGCCCTCCGCGGCCGGCTCCTGGGGCGCGGCCATCAGCAACGCCTGGGCCAGCTTGAACGCGATCCCTACCCCGGACAGCTCCTTGAACGGATAGGGGTCGCCCTGGCGCTTCGAGTTGATCACGGCCAGGGCCGGCGGCAGCCGCTCCCTCCCCTCGGCATCCCGATAGATCGAATGGTGGTCGGTGATGATCATGTCGAGGCCGAGCGCGTTGCCGTAGGCCACTTCTTGCGGCGAACGGATGCCGCAATCCACGGTGATGACAAGGGACGCGCCCCAACCGGCGATCCGCGCCAACGCATCGCAGTTCAGGCCATACCCTTCGTCCACGCGATGCGGGATGTAGGGCCGCACGTGCGCGCCCAACGCCGTCAGCGCCTGCACGAGCAGCGCGGTCGCGGTCACGCCGTCCGCGTCGAAGTCGCCGTAGACCACGATCTGCTCGCGGCGGCCGATCGCCCACAGGATCCGCTCGACGGCCGCCGGCATGCCGAGCATCTGGAACGGATCGTAGAACAGCCCGCGGCCCTCCAGAAAGGCCGTCACCTCGGCCGGATCGGTGATGCCGCGGTTGTACAGCACCTGCGCGACGACCGGATGGATGTGCGAAAGCCGTTCGCGCTGCCGCGGGGGTATGGCCGGTGCAATATCCCAATGCTTCCAGGCCGGTGTCATAGTGCCTCGTCCGGAGGGAAGATCTTGCCGGGATTCAGGATGTTCAGCGGATCGAAGGCCTGCTTGATGCGCCGTTGCAGGGCGATCAGCGCCGGATCTTGCACCATGGCCAGATAACGCGCGCGCTTATGGCCGATGCCATGCTCGCCGCTGATGGTGCCGCCCAGCCGGGCCACGACGGTGTACAGATCGGCCAGGATGGCCGGCAACCGCGCGTGCCAGGTCTCCAACGGCATCTCCGGCTTCTTGATGATGGTGGCGTGCAGGTTGCCGTCGGCCGCGTGGCCGTAACACGGGATGATCACGTCGTATTGCGCGGAGAGGCGCTCCAGCTCGGGCATCAGGAGGGGGATCTGCGCCATCGGCACGACGATGTCCTCCAGGCTCTGCACAGGCGAGACCGCCTTGAACGCCTCGGCGCAGATCTGGCGCGGCTTCCACATCTTCTTTTCCTTGGCCGGAGTATCGCCCACGTACACGTCGAGCGCGCCGGCGTCCAGGCACAGCTCGGCGATGGCGCTGTAGTCGGCCTCGGCCTGAGCCGCGCTCGGCGCATCCACCTCGATCAGCAGCAGCGCGCCGATGTCGGCCCGCGGGGGCTTTTCGCCCAGGTGGGCGTATGCGGTTTGCACCGACAGCCGGTCCATGAACTCGACCGAGGTGGGCACCAGGCGGCCCTGGGTCATCAGATGCGGCACCGCGGCGATGGCGCGCTGCACATCGGGGAAGGGCACGAGCAGGACGATCTGCGCGGCGGGCAACGGCAGAAGCTTCAGGATGGCTTGCGTGAAGATGGCCAACGTGCCCTCCGAGCCGACGAGCAGGTGGATCAGGTCGTAGCCGGTCACGTCCTTGACGCGCTTGCCGCCCAGATTCAGGATCTCGCCGGTGGGCAGGACAACCTGTAGCCCCAACACATAGCGGCCGGTCACGCCGTACTTGATGGCACGGCCACCGCCGGCGTTCTCGGCCAGATTGCCGCCGATGAAGCACGTCTCGGTGCTCATCGGGTAGCCGGCGTAGAAGAGGCCGTATTCGCGCGCCGCCTCGTTGATCGTGTTGGTGATGACCCCCGGCTCCACCACCGCCACCATGTTCTCCCGATCTATCTCCAGGATGCGGTTCATGCGCTCGGTGGAAAGCAGAATGCCGCCGTAGATGGGCACCGCGCCGCCCGAAAGCCCCGACCCGGCCCCGCGCGGGGTCACGGGGATGCGCGCGCGGTTGGCCAGGCGCATGATGGCGGAGATCTCGGCTGCGCTGATCGGCTTGACCACCACTTCGGGCAGATGCGCGTACTCCGCGCCGGCGACCTCGTCGTGGCCATAATCGGCCAGGCGCTCGGCATCGCCGTAGATTACGTGCCCCGCGCCGACGATGTCGGCCAGCTCGGCCACGATGGCCGGCGTCACGGGACGATAGGGGGATGATTCGGATATTGAGCTCATCTCTACTCCGCGTCCTTTTCAGGTCAACGGCGGTATCAGCCGGCCCTCGGCGTCGAACGCCAGGGGCGCCCATGCGCCCACGATCCTCAGCCGGGGATCGGCCTCGATCTCGGGCCGCAGCGCCTCCGACGCGTAAAAGCGCTCCAAATGCAACGTGTCCTGGATGCGCACCAGCCGGGCACGCGCCGTATCCACGGCGCCACACGTCAACAGAGTCCATTCGACGGCCTCCCGGTCGTTGGCGGCGACCATCGGCAGCCGGGCCCGTTCGGGCGAGCCGGACGTGAGGCCGTTGATGTAGGTCTGCCGGCGATCTATCTTGTCCACCAGCCGCTGCGTGGTGAAATCGGCCAGGCCGATGCCGATGGCGTTGCCGTGGCTGGCTTCGGTCAGGTCGCACACGGCGATGCGGGTGATGCGCGGGCTTGCCGGCTCCTCCTCGCCGAAGACGATCCGCCGGCCAAGCACGTTGGTGTCCATGCCCGATCCGCTGATCTCCTTGCCCATGCGGTCCACCAGCAGGACGTCGAGCTGCTGGAACGGGAGGCGGGCCATCATGGCGCGGGCGCGCTGCAAAAGAGAGCGCTCGATCTCCTCGAACTGCTCGGGCCAGGCCGCGGCGACGATGGCCGTCTCGTCGCGCGCGTTTTCCACCACCCCCAGGCCGAACAGGAGCGGCGCCCGACGGATGATCTCGCGCGCCAACGAGACGATGACGCTCCGATAGGTATAGCGGATGGCGTGGCGATGCGCGGCGAGCGCGCCCTGGTGCTTGCCCAGGCCGATCGTCAGCATCTTCATCAGGCCGCTTTCCACGGGCCCGCTGAAGTCGGTGTGCGGCTTGATGCGGTTGACCACCACGATGCCGTCCGATTCGAAGGCCAGCCGATCCTGAAAGACGGGGATCCCCTCGGCCGTGACGCCGATCTGAACGGCCTCCATAGAGGAACGGATGGGACAGCCGATCGTAGCCTCGGTGATGCCCAGGCTGGCCAACACCTCCACCTGGCCGGCGGCCGTAGCTCCGCCGTGACTGCCCATGCACGGAACGAGGAACGGTCGCGCGGCCATGCGCTTCAGTTCCGCGACGACGGTGGCCAGGATGAGCGCGATATTGGCGATGCCCCGGCTGCCGGCCGTCACGGCGACCGCCATGCCGGGCCGCACGCGGGCCGCCACGCCCAGGCGTTCGATCTCGCCGCGAACGGCCCCGGCCACGTCGTCCAGGCGGGGGGCCTCGATGCGCTGTTCAACCAGCGCGACCTGCGGAAGGGTCACAGCAATCGGAAGCATGATGTGCGTCTCGCCGGTCAGAGATAAGCTGCAAATGATCATTTGGCTTATATCACGTCTGCGGGCAAAGTGCAACTGCGGGGGTAAGTGCGCGAGCAGCGAGCGACGCTCGCCATATTTGCACAATCTGCCCCTTTTGAGTATACTTATTCCCGTGATCGGGGCGTAGCGCAGCCAGGTAGCGCACTTGAATGGGGTTCAAGTGGTCGGAGGTTCAAATCCTCTCGCCCCGACTGGTGGCGCGGAGGGGTGGGACACTTTCCCACCCCTCTCTGTTTGAGACGATCCGACGCGCGGATGCGCGGGGTTGTTCTGGGGATGCGATGCACGACCTGACGCAGGTTTATCCGGGCCTCTCCGGCCCCGATCTGGAGCTTCTGCAGAACATCGTGCGCGGGATGGCCATCACGGCCGACCTCAGCCGCGCCGATATCCTGTTGCTGCGCCCTGCGGCCGGTCGTTCGCCGGTGGTGATCGCGCAAGCGCAGCCCCATTCGATTGCCTCTCTCTACGAAACCGAGCTGGTGGGCCAGGCGCTGACCGGACCCCAGGCGGCCGCGCCCGCCGAGGCGTTGCGCCGGCGGCGTCCTCTGCGCGCTCAACACGAGCTGGTGCCGAGCGGCGCGCCGGTGCGCCAGGATGTCTATCCGCTCTTCGGCAGCGACGGCAAATTGCTGGCCCTCTTCAGCGTCGAGACCTCCCTCATCCAGCTCGAACGGCATCGCCATCGCCACGTTTCGTTTCAGCGCGCCATCGAATGGGTGAAGGGCATGTGCATGCGGGGCGAACTGGCCAACGCCGAGTCTCTTTCGCCGTTCGGCGAGATGGACGGCGTGTTGCTGGTAGACGCCAGCCTGCGCGTCACTTATGTCAGCGGCATCGCCAACAACCTGTATCGCCGGCTGGGCTATCTGGACGACCTGCGCGGCAAGGACCTCTCGTATTTCCACACCGACGATGAAAATCTGGTGTTGGCGGCGCTGGCCGCCAGGCGGCCGCTGGAACGCGAAGCGCAAGAGGGCAGCCACATCTGGATCCGCAAGGTGTTGCCCGTCTGGCCGGCGCCCACCTTCGGCGGCTGGCTCCAGGGACTGGCCGCGCGGCGGCGCCGGGCCGGCGAGATCGGAGGCGTGCTCATCATGGTGCACGACGCGACCGAGGAACGCCGCAAGAAGCAGGAGCTCAAGCTCAAAACCACGATGGTGCAGGAGGTGCATCACCGTGTCAAGAACAATCTGCAGGCCATCGCCGCCATGCTGCGCATGCACGCCCGCCGCACCAAAAACGAAGAGACGCTGCGCGCGCTCAACGAGGCGATCTCCCGCATCTTGAGCGTCGCGGTGATCCACGAATACCTGTCGTTGGACGAAAGCCAGACGATCAATTTGCGCGACATCTGCCAGCGCATCGTGGCGCAAAATCGCCAGGTCATGACGGAGCCGGGCCAACAGATCCGCTTCACCGTAGAGGGCCCGACGATCTACCTGCCCAGCCAACAGGCCACCTCGGCCGCGCTGGTGATCAACGAGCTGATCCACAACGCCCTGGAACACGGCTTCGGCGAGCGCAAGATGGGCGAGATCCGGCTTCAGCTCATTGACGGCGGGGAGCGGGTCCAGTTGATCGTGTGGGACGACGGCGAACGCCTGCCGAGCGGCTTCGACCTGAACACGCCCTCCAGCCTGGGCCTCCAGATCGTGCGCGCCCTGGTGCAGGACGACCTGCACGGCGTGCTCCGCCTGGAGAATCGCGAGGACGGTGTGGCCGCAACGGTAGATTTTCCCAAGGTGGCCATAGCTTCGGATGCCAGGAAGAATTAGTCAATAAGCGTAACCACCCGCCTTACCCCTTCCCCTGCCCCCTCCCCTCTCCTGGCCGAAGGCCAGGAGAGGGGAGGGGGAGATCATGAGGGGGATTTGCGGGCGGCGAAGCCGCCCGCAAATCCCATTCTCAGCACCCTCGCTCTCTCCTTGCAGGGGAGAGCGGGGGGTGAGAGAGGTAAGGCGACCGAGAAGTAAATTCTTGGCTAACAAAGCAGCAGACAGTGACCAAAAAGCTATTTTAAAACGTCGAGAGGAGCAACACCATGGAACGCACGCGTGTCATTATTGCAGATGATGAGGCATTGATCCGCATGGATCTGCGCGAGATGCTCACGAATTTGGGCTATCTGGTGGTGGGCGAGGTGGCAGACGGCCGCAGCGCGGTCAATCAGGCGCGCGAACTGCGCCCCGATGTCGTGGTCATGGACATCAAAATGCCCGATATGGACGGGATCGAAGCGGCCAAGATCCTGACCGAGGAGCGCATTGCGCCGGCCGTCCTCCTCAGCGCCTATAGCCAGCGCGATCTGGTGGAGCGCGCGCGCGACGCGGGTGTAGTGGCCTATCTGGTCAAACCTTATCGGGAGGAGGAGCTGGCGCCGGCCATCGAGGTGGCCCTGGCGCGCTTCCGCGAATTTCAGGCCGTGCAAAAACAGGTGGACGACCTGCAACAGGCGCTGGAAACGCGCAAGCTGGTAGATCGCGCCAAGGGGATCCTGATGGACAAACAGGGCCTTTCCGAGGCCGAAGCCTTCCGCAAGATCCAGAAGATGAGCATGGACAATCGCAAGCCGATGAAGGAAGTGGCCGAAGCGATCATCCTGGCGCACCAGGTGGGCCAGTCGTGAGCCCGGCCACCGCGCCAGATCCTTACCAGGTGCCTGGCCCGGCGCGACCGATGGGCATTCACGTGCCGGACACCTTGCCGGTGTCCGGCACGTCGAGGACCCCTCGACATGAAGCTTTCCGTTCTGATTCCCTGTTACAATGAAGTCACCACGATCCAGGAGATCGTGCGTCGCGTGCGCGCGGTCGAAGTGCGGGTGCGCGTGTTCGACGGCCGCTTCGGCCTGCCTCCCGGCCCCGACGGCAGCGTCGAGTTGGTCCTGGACAAAGAGGTGATCATCGTGGACGACGGCTCGGTAGACGGCACGTGCGCGCTCCTGCCTGCGCTCGCCGAGCTGCCCGAGGTGCATGTCTACTATCACGAGCACAACATGGGGAAGGGCGCAGCCGTGCGCACGGCCATCGAGAAGGCGACGGGCGACATCATGCTCGTTCAGGACGCCGACCTGGAGTACGACCCGCGCGACTACCCGGCGCTGGTGCAACCGATCCTCGAAGGCCGCGCACAGGTGGTCTACGGCAGCCGGTTCCTGGGCGGGCCGCGCAAGGCCATGTTCTTCACGCACATGGTGGGCAACAAGCTGTTGACCCTGTGCACCAACATCCTCTTCGATACCATCCTCAGCGACATGGAGACCTGTTACAAGGTCTTCACCCGCGAGGTGGCACAACAGCTCCGCATCCGGTCGCACGGCTGGGGGTTCGATCCGGAGATCACGGCCAAGATCCTCAAGCGCGGGTATCGCATCTATGAAGTGCCCATCTCCTACACGGGCCGCGAATACACCGAAGGCAAGAAGATCAGCTGGCGCGATGGGCTGACGGTCATGTGGACGCTTCTGAAGTATCGCTTCACCGAGTGACCTCGCTGGCAAGCTCCTCGCCCGGCCGGCCGACGGCCGCCCGGCCCGCGCGCGAGCGCCTGGCGGGCCTCTCCGTTCCCGGCACGCTCGCGCTGGGGGGCGTATGGCTGGTCGCCGCGGCACTACGTTATGTCGTGTGGGCCGCCGACTTCCCGCTGCATCACGACGAGGCGCTCTACGGCTACTGGGCCCGCCTGATCCTCAGCGGCCGCGATCCCCTGTTATTGACGGCCTGGGTAGATAAGCCGCCGTTCGTCCTTTATATGCTGGCCGGCGCCCTGGCCGGCCTGGGCGTTTCGGAGCGCGCGTTGCGGCTGCCGGGGATGATCGCCTCTTTGGCCACGCTTGCCTGTACGTGGGGCCTGGCCCGACGCCTGTACGACGGCCGCACGGCCCTGGTGAGCGCGGCGCTGCTGGCGGTGGCGCCGTTTGCCATCCTCTTCGCGCCGACCGCGTTTACCGATCCGTGGTTGACGCTGTGGCTGCTGGCCGCCAGCTGGGCCGCGGTGGCCGGCCGGCCGTTTTGGGCCGGGGTGGCCGTCGGCCTGGCGATCGCTTCGAAGCAGCAGGGCGTGCTGGCCGTCCCACTTGTCGCGCTTCTGGTGGCGGCCGGCGAGCAACGCGCGCCCCGGCAGCCCGCTCCGCCGCGCGGATGGCCCGGCCGGGCGTTTGGCCGGCTGGCGGTCGCCCTGCTGGGCTTCATGCTGGTCTTCGCGCCGGTCACCTGGTGGGATACGTTGCGTTGGGCGAAACGGCCGAGCTTTTGGGACCGCAGCCTGACGACCTACGGCGGCCTGGGCTGGGCGCCGCCGGCCACCTGGCCGGAGCGCGCGGCCGATTGGGCGCAGATCATGGGCTACTGGTTCGCCGCGCCGGCCCTCACCGCGCTGATATGCGGCCTGGCCCTCTACGCGGCCTTGCGCGAGCGACGCACGCAGCGCGTCGGCGTGCTGCTGGCGCTCTTCGCCGCGAGCTACCTGATGTTTCATCTGGTCATCACGTTTCAGCCGTGGGACCGCTATCTGTTGCCGTTGTTGCCGTTCGTCTGCGTTCTGGCCGGCCGGGGGATGGTTTTGCTCTATGTTTCCGCGGCGGCCGCGCGCGGCACACGCCGGGAGCTTGTGCCGCGCGCGGTGCGGCATCTCGCAGTCAGCGGCCTACTCGTGGGGCTGGGTTGGGCGGCCGGCCAGGGCGCAGCCGGCCGGCTGCCGGTAGGCAGCGATCACGGCGCGTATGCCGGCCTCGACCGCGTCGCGGACTTCTTCCGGGAGCAGCCCGCCGAGACGGTCATCTACGACCGCTGGCTGGGATGGCACCTCGACTTCTACCTCTTCGCCGCGCCCCAGGAACGGCGCTGGTGGGGCAGCGGCTGGAAGCTGGCCGACGACGCGGCCCGCACCTACCGGGAAGCGCCCGGCCGGCCGCAATGGGTCATCTTGCCCGGCTGGCGCGACGCGGCCGCGGCCGAAGTGCGCCTGGCGCTCGCCAGCCGCCGCCTGGCCCTGAGCGAAACGCTGCGCGTCTACCGCGGCGACGGCAGCCGGGCCTTTACGGTCTATCGGATCGCAGAGAGAGCTCCGTGACATGAAGGCGTTCCTGCGGAGAGCGACCGCCCTTCAATCCGACTCGTTCGGCCGCGACCTCCTGGCGCTGGCGGGCCTGGCGGCCGCGACCCTGGCCATCTGTTGGCCGCTCGGCCTGACCAACCGCATCCTGGCGGGGGTAGATGCGTTCACCTACTTCCTGCCCTACTGGGCCTATCGCAACGCCGAGCTGCAGGCCGGCCATCTGCCGCTGTGGAATCCCTACCTGTTCCTCGGCGCGCCCTTCTTGGCCAATCCGCAGGCGGCCGTCCTCTATCCGCTGCACTGGCCCCTGATCTGGCTGGAGCCGCCGCGCGCGCTGATCTGGTCGGCGCTGCTGCACATCTGGCTGGCGGCCGGCTTCACCTACGCCTTCGGCCGCCGTTCGCTGCGTCTGAGCCGGCCCGGCGCTTGGGCCGCGGCCCTGCTGTTCGGCATGGGCGGCTTCACCCTGGGCAAGATCGAAAACATCAATCAGCTCAACGCACTGGCCTGGTTGCCGGCCGCCCTGTGGTGCTTCGACGAAGCGCGCCATGCCCTCCGCCGGCGCGCGCGCCTCCGCTGGGCCATCGCCCTCAGCTTCGTGCTCGCCTTGCAGATCCTGGCCGGCCACACCCAAACGACCTTCATCAACCTGGTGGGCCTGGGGGTCTACGCGCTGATTGCCGTCTGGGAGCCGCGGGGACACGAGCCGCTCGGCCGACGGCTGGCGCGGCTCTGGCCGCTGGCCGCGCTCGGCCCCGCAGCGCTGCTGTCGGCCGGCCAGCTCTGGCCCGGCCTCGAGCTGAATGCCCTGGGATTGCGCACCGGCGGCCTGGCCTACCGCTTGGCCGTGAGCTTTTCGCTGCGGCCGCGGCTCCTGCTCCAGACGTTTCTCCCGCCCTTCGCCGGCGGCCTGGCCGAGGCCTTCGGCAGCGAAGGGTTCGCGGAGTTCGTCGGCTACATCGGCATCGCGGGCCTGATCCTGGCCGCGCTCGCCCTCATCTCTCCTCGCGCGGGGCAACATGCCGCGCGGAGGAAGGCCGCGGGCCTGGTCTTGGCCGGCGTGTTTCTGGCCTTGGGCGCCTACAACCCCCTTTACTACCTCCTGTGGCGGTTCGTGCCCGGCTTCGATCTTTTCCGGGCACCGGCCCGCTGGCTGGCGCTCTACGCGTTCGGCGCGGCCGCGCTGGCGGGCATGGGCCTGGATCTCCGGCTGAAGGCCGCGGCGGCCGCGCGGCCGGCCATGCCTGCCGGCCGCCTGCGCCTGGCGGCCGCGCTGATCGTGCTCGCGTTGGCGGTCCTTGGGATCACGCAACAGCTACCGCCCGCGGCAACGCTCCTCGGCTGGGCGGCCGCGGCGGCCGCGACGGTCATGCTCCTGCTGATCGCCGCGCGGCGGCCGATCGTTGCCGCGGTCGGCGTGCCGTGCCTGATCCTGGCCGAGCTCTGGCTGGCGGGCCGCGGGCTGCCGTTCGCCCTGGCCACGGCGCCGGCCGCGACCGACCTGCGCAACGCGCCGG
>JBBIKA010000127.1:0-12349 GCA_037445695.1 Chloroflexota bacterium | reverse complement strand
GGCGGCCAAAATACCCCGCTATTCGCCTCGCCCCTTCCCCGCCAAGCGGGGAAAGGGCCGGGGGATGAGGCCACGCAAGTTGCGAGCCCTACCGTCTTCCCACCGAAAGCCGTAGAGCCGCCAAAATCTAATGGAATGCTAACGAAACCGTATTGCAAATCTAACGTTCGTTTGCTTTATTGATTTAAGCGTTTGGGCAAACCTCACGTGCCAGGCACTTTGAAAGTGCCTGGCACGTGGGGCGCTTGGGCAAACGTGCTTCTTGTGTTATAGTACACGCGTCGAATGCAAGCCGGAGGTGATCCACGTGTATGGCGAATCTTTTTCCAGCAGGCGGTGGGGATTGTCCAACGAAGCGGTCTGGCAGCCGCCCACCGATGTATATGAGACGGACGATAGCGCGGTGGTGATCGTCGAAATTGCCGGCCTGCGGCCCGGAGACTACCAGGTCTCCCTGATCGGCCGCATCCTGGAGGTGAGCGGCGAACGCCGCGATCCGGCCGCCAAGCTCGCGTATCAGCAGATGGAGATCCGCTATGGCAAGTTCCGTACCCAGGTTCAATTGCCGTGGGCGCTCGACCAGACCGATCCCGTCGCCGTGTACGAGGACGGCTTCCTGAAGATCACCTTGCGCAAGGCACAGGCGCGTCGCATCCCGGTCCGCGTCGTGCGTGACACGACCGCGTGATACATGCCAGATAAAGGATTGCGATAGATGGCTGTCAATGAACAAGAATTGACCATTCCTCATGAGTTGCCCATCCTCCCCCTGCGCGGGGTGGTGGTCTATCCGATGATGTGGCTCCCGCTGACCATCGGCCAGGGGCGCTCGATCCGGCTGGTGGACGATGCGCTGGCCGACGCGCGCGGCCATCGGATCATCGGCCTGGTGGCGGCGCGCGATCCGGAGATCGAGGAACCCGCGCCCGACCAGGTGTACCAGATCGGCACCGCGGCCATGGTGCACCGCATGTTGCGCGCGCCCGATGGCACGATCCGCCTGATCGTGCAGGGGCTGGAACGCATTCGGGTGGATCAGTATGTGCAGGAGACCCCTTACCTGCGCGCGCGCGTCACCGTTATCCCCGATGAAGAGGAAGAGTCGCTGGAGCAAGAGGCGCTCATGCGCACCACCCAGGACCTCTTCCGTCGGCTGGTGGGCCTGGTGCCGCATATGCCCGAAGAGCTGGAGACCGCCGCGATCAACGCGACGAGCGCACGCCAGCTCGCCTACCTGGTCGCCGCCAGCATCCGCATGGAACCCGCCCAGGCGCAAGAGATCCTCGAGATCAACCTGGTCAAGGACAAGCTGACCAAACTCAACTCGATCCTGACCAAGGAGCTGGAGGTCCTGGAGCTGGGCCGCAAGATCCAATCGCAGGCGCAGGACGAGATGTCCAAGATGCAGCGCGAGTATTTCCTGCGCGAGCAACTGAAGGCCATCCAGAAAGAGCTGGGCGAGAGCGACGAGCAAGAGGCCGAGATCCAGGAGTTCGAGCGGCGCATCGCGGCCGCCGGCATGCCGGAAGAGGCCGAAAAAGAGGCCCGCCGTGAGCTCGACCGCATGCGCAAGATGCCCACCCAGGCCGCCGAGTACTCGGTCATCAAGACCTATCTGGACTGGATGGTGAGCCTGCCGTGGAACGTCACCACCGAGGACAATCTGGACATTGCGCATGCCCGCCAGGTGTTGGACGAGGACCATTATGGTCTGGAGAAGATCAAGGAGCGCATCCTCGAGTTCCTGGCCGTGCGCAAGCTGCGGCTGGAGCGCCGGTCCGAAACGGCCGGCGAGGGGGAGCCGGCCGCGCCGCAAGATCAGATTCGGCGCGAGCGGGAAGGCGTGATCCTCTGCTTTGTCGGGCCGCCCGGCACGGGCAAGACCTCGCTGGGCCGTTCGATCGCGCGCGCCATGGGCCGCAAGTTCGTCCGCCTGGCGTTGGGCGGCATCCGCGACGAGGCCGAGATCCGCGGCTTCCGGCGCACCTACATCGGCTCGATGCCCGGCCGCATCATCCAGAGCCTGCGCCGCGCCGAGAGCCGCAATCCGGTCTTCATGCTCGATGAGGTGGACAAGCTCGGCTACGACTTCCGCGGGGACCCGGCCTCGGCGCTCCTGGAAGTGCTCGACCCGGAACAGAACGCCGAGTTTCGCGATCACTACCTGGATGTGTCGTTCGATCTGAGCCAGGTATTCTTCATCACGACGGCCAACTGGTTGGATACGATCCCGCAGCCGCTCCTCGACCGCATGGAGGTGATCGAGCTGAGCTCGTACACCGAAGAGGAGAAGGTGAAGATTGCCGAGGGCTATCTGGTGCCGCGGCAGATCAAAGAGAACGGCTTGAAGCCAGGCGAGATCAGCTTCACCGAGGCCGCGTTGCGGCGCCTGGCACGCGAATATACGCGCGAGGCCGGCGTGCGCAACCTGGAACGGGAGATCGGCGCCGTGTGCCGCAAGGTGGCCACCAAAGTAGCCGAAAAGGGTCCCGGCCTGGGGCCGGTGGTGGTGGATGCGGCCGACCTGAACACCTACCTGGGCCGGCCCAAGTATCTGCCGGAGGTGGCCGAGCGGGTCGAGATCGCCGGCGTGGCCACCGGCCTGGCGTGGACGCCTACCGGCGGCGATATCATGTTCTTCGAGGCCACCCGCATGCCCGGAAACAAGGGCTTCACCGTCACCGGCAAGCTCGGCGAGGTGATGAAGGAGTCGGCCCAGGCCGCGTTGAGCTGGGTGCGTAGCCGGGCCAAGGACTACGGCGTGGACGAGGACTTCTTCGCCAAGAGCGACATCCACCTGCACATCCCGGCCGGCGCCACCCCCAAGGATGGCCCGAGCGCCGGCGTGACGATGGCCACCGCGCTGATGAGCCTGTTGACCGGCCGGCCGGTGCGCAAGGACGTGGCGATGACCGGCGAGATCACCCTGCGCGGACAGGTGTTGCCGGTGGGCGGCATCAAGGAGAAGGTGCTGGCCGCCAGCCGCAACGGCCTCACCACGGTGATCTTGCCCAAGCGCAACGAGTTCGACCTGGAGGATGTGCCGGAGAACGTGCGCTCGAAGATGACCTTCATCTTTGCCGAGCGGGTGGACGAGGTGGTGCAGGCGGCCCTGATGCCGGCGCCCACCAACGGCTCGGGCCCGGCCGCCGAGCAGCCGGCCGAGGCTCTGCCGGCTGCCGACCGACCGACCAAGCCGGCTGAATCGCGCGGATTTGATCGTCGGGGTGTTTTGGGGTAACCCCGCACTTAACCGTGGCCGGCTTTCAACCCCATCCCCCTGACCCCCTTCCCCAAGCTTGGGGAAGGGGGCATCCTCATCAAAGGGGGTTTTGCGGCGGCGTAGCCGCCGCAAAACCCCCCAAGAGGGAACTCCCCGCCCCCGCATGCGGGGGCGGGGCCGGGGGTGGGGGCGAGCATCTGGCTCTTGGATCCGTTCCACGATTTAGTGGAGAGCTACCCGTTACACGGCCAACAGCAGATACGGCTCTTCGACGACCTGCTTGACAAACTGCAGGAAGCGCGCGGCCGGCGCGCCGTCCACGATCCGGTGGTCGAACACCAGGCTCAGGGTCATCATCTGGCGCAGGACCGGCCGTTCGGGCGCTTCGGGCCGGAAGACCCACTTCGGCAGGATCTTGCCCACCCCCAGGATCGCGGCTTCGGGCAGGTTGATGACCGGCGTGAAGCCCTCGATGTCGTACATCCCCAGGTTGGTGATCGTGAACGTGCCGCCCGTCAGGTCGTCGGGCAGCGAGCGGCCCTTGCGCGCCCGCTCCACCATCTCACGGAACTCCTGGCCGAACTGGCGCAGCGATTTCTGATCGGCATCGCGAATCACCGGCACCAGCAGGCCGCGCTCGGTGTCCACGGCCATGCCCAGATTGATGTGCGCCAGCCGTTCGATGGCGTCGGCCGCCAGGCGGGCGTTCATGTAGGGGAATTTGCGCAGGCCCGCGGCCACGATCTTCGCCAGCAGGTCGTTGTAGCCGGGCGCAAAGCCCCATTCCTCGGCCACTTTCGCCTTCAGGCGCTCGCGCGCGGCCACCAGCTCGGTCGCATCGGCTTCCAGGAACAGGGTGACGCGCGCGGTGGTGTGCACGCTCGTGGCCATCCGCTCGGCGATGATGCTGCGTACGCCCTTGAGCGGGATGCGCTCGGCCACCTCGGCTGCGGGCAACGGCACGGCCGGCAGGGGCCGCGCGGCCGGCGCCGCCGGCGCCGCGACTTCGGCCGCGGCAGGGGCCGGCGCCGCTTCCCCTACGGCCGGCGCCAGGGCCTTGATGGCCTGCTCGACGTCCTCTCTTGTGATGCGGCCGCCCGGGCCGGTGCCGGTTACCTTGCGCAGATCGAGGCCCGCCTCGGCCGCCAGCTTTTCGGCCAGCGGCGTGGCCTTGGGCGCCGCCGCCAGATAGGCCCGCACGTCCCGCTCGACCACGCGCACCCCTCCGCCGCCGGTCGGCGTCACCTCGGCCAGGTCTACGTGTTCCTGGGCGGCCAGCTTGCGCGCGCGCGGGGACGCGAACACCTTGCCGCGGGCCGCCTCCGCAGGCTCCGCGGCGACCTTTTCTGCGGCCCCGGCGGCCTCGCCCTGGCCCGCGGCCTCTTCGGCCACCTGGATCGTTCCGCCGACGAACTTCTCGGCCGGGCCGCCGATGGTCGCCACGACCGTGAGGATCGGCACCACCTGCCCCGGCTCGAACGGCCCGCGGTGCAGATAGCCCGATCCTTCGGCCTCGACGAAGAAGGTCGTCTTATCCGTCTCGATCTCCAGGATCTCCTGGCCCTTCTTGACCGGTGCGCCGTCTTCGACCAGCCATTGGAGCAGCGTGACTTCTTCGACGGTCTGGCCGAACTTGGGGATGTAGACTTCGGTCGCCATTACTGCACCACCTTTCGGCACGCCTCCACGATGCGGCCCACGTTGGGGATGGCCTGATCCTCCAACACTTCGGCGCGCGGCACCGGCACGTTGAGCGCGCAGACGCGCACCATCGGCGCATCCAGCCAGTCGAACGCCAGCTCGTTCACCTGCGCCATCACTTCGTTGATGAAGTTGGTGTTTTCGTACCCTTCCGATACGCCGACCAGCCGGCCCGTCTTCTTGACCGAGGCGATGATCGTGTCTATGTCGAGCGGCTTGAGCGAGCGCAGGTCTACCACTTCGACGTCAATGCCTTCTTTGGCCAGGATCTCGGCCGCCTCCAGCGAGCGCAACACCATGCGCGAGTAGGTGACGATGGTGACATCTTTGCCCGGCCGCTTGATGTCGGCTACGCCGAGCGGAATGATGTAGTCTTCCTCGGGCACCGGCCCCTTGGTGCCGTAGAGCATCTTGTGCTCGATGAACATCACGGGGTTGTCGTCGCGGATGGCGGCCTTGAGGAGCCCCTTGGCGTCGTACGGGGTGGCGGGCATGACGACATAGATGCCCGGGAAGTGCGTCCAGAGCGCCTCCAGGCTCTGGCTGTGATGGGCAGCGATGGCGCGGCCGGCGCCCCCCTCGGTGCGGATGACCATGGGCACGGTCGTCTTGCCGCCGAACATATAGCGGTTCTTGGCGCCCTGGTTGGCGATCTGGTCCATGGCCAGGGGGGTGAAGTCCACGTACATGATCTCGGCGATGGGGCGCATGCCGGCCATGGCCGCGCCGACGGCCGCGCCGCCGATGGTGGCCTCGGAGATGGGCGTGTCAATGACCCGCCACTCGCCGAACTCTTTGAAAAGGCCGCGGGTGGCGCCGTACGCGCCGCCGTAGAGGCCCACATCCTCGCCCATGATGAAGACGGTGGGATCGCGCAACATCTCTTCGCGCGCGGCTTCGACCAAGGCCTGGGCATAGGTGATCTGGCGCATGTCGGGGCTGTTGCGCACGCGCTCGCGCAGCCGGCGTTCGGCCTCGATGTCGGCCGCGGTCGTCTTGAGGGGCGCATAGACGTCGGTGAGCACTTCGGACGGGTCGGGCGGGGGCGAGGCGTTGGCGTAGGCCATCGCGGCCGCCAGCTTGGCCTGGACGGCCTGCTCCAGCGCGGCGAAGTCGTGGTCGCCCAGCCAGTGGACCATCTCCATGTCGTTGCGCAGGCGGATGATGGGGTCGGCCGCCTTCCATTCGGCCTCTTCCTCGCGCGTGCGATAGGCCCGGTTGTCGGAGTGGGAATGGCCGAAATAGCGGTAGGTCTTGGCCTCGATGAGGGTCGGTCCTTCCCCGCGGCGGGCGCGCGCGACCGCCCGGCTGACCGCCTCGCGCACGACCAGGGCATCCATGCCGTCTACGACTTCGCCGGGGATGCCGTAGGCGCAGGCGCGCGCGGCGATGTCGGGCAGCTTGGTGACCTTGGCCCAGGGCACCGACATGCCGTACATGTTGTTTTCGGCCACGAAGATGACCGGCAGGTTGAATGCGCTGGCCATGTTGAGGCTTTCGTGGAAGGTGCCTTCGTTGGCCGCGCCGTCGCCGAAGAAGCAGAGCACCACGCGGTCGGTGCCCATCAGCTTCTGCGCCAGCGCCGCGCCGACGGCCACGGGCAGGTTGCCGCCGACGATGCCGGTGGCCCCCAGGTTGCCGTGCGCCACGTCGGCGATGTGCATCGAGCCGCCCTTGCCCTTGCAGTAGCCGCCCGATTTGCCCAGCACTTCGGCCATCATCTTGTTGTAGTGTTCCTGTTTGGCCTCCGGCGTCTTGGCGGCTTTGTCGCCGTGGGCGTGCGCGTGGCCGTGTCCACGGTGCGTGCTGGTGATGTAGTCGTCATCGCGCAGGGCCGCGATCGCGCCGACCGCAACCGCCTCTTCGCCCGCATAGAGGTGCGAGGCTCCTTTCAGCACGCCTTTGGTCAGCAGGCTCGAGATGTTCTCTTCCAGCGCGCGAATCTCCATGATCTGGCGCAGGTAGTTCAGCAGATCTTCGCGCGTCAGTTGTTGCTCTTCGATCAGGGCCGATACCTGTTCGGCCGTGAGTGGTTTGAGGGGTGGCATGAGTGAATCGCTCCTTTTAGACAAGCACAACTTCGACGCCGGCGCGGCGCACCTGGTCCACCAAAGCGGCCGGCGCGCGTACGTCGGTAATCACCAGATGAAGCTGTTGCAGATGGGCAAACGAGGCCAGGCCCACGCGGCCCCATTTGGTCGCGTCGAGCACGGCAATGACCTGCCGACACATGGCGATCAGCGGCCGCTTCACTTCGGCCTCGGCCAGGCTCACGTCGGTCAGGCCTTCGGCCGGGCTGATGCCGTGCGCGCCGAAGAACCCCTTTTGGATGTTGAAGCGGCGCAGGCGCTCCAGGCCGTCGGCCCCGATCAGCGAGGCGGTCTCGCGACGCAAGGTGCCGCCGATCAGGACGACCGTGACGCCGTGGGCATCTATCAGCTCTTGGGCGATGGTGAGGCCGTTGGTGATGACGGTGAGATCGCGGCAATGCTTGAGGTGCTGGGCGATGGCCAGGGCGGTGCTGCTGCTGTCGAGGAAGATGGCGTCACCGTCGGCGATCCTGGCCGCGGCGGCCGCGCCGATGCGGCCCTTTTCGGCCACCTGTTGTTGGCGTCGGGTGGCCAGCGAGAGCTCGTAGGGGCCGCGCAGCGCCGGGATGGCGCCGCCGTGGGTGCGCACGATCAGGTTGCGCTCGGCTAACGCCTGCAGATCGGCCCGGATCGTGACTTCGGAGACGCCGAACTCCTGGCTCAGCTCGGCCACCGACGCGCGGCCGGCCTGGTTGATCCGGTCGAGGATCTCCAGGCGGCGTTCTTCCAGGAAGAGGTCGCGGGTTGATTCGGGCATAGGTTACGATTGGCGCGTTGTGCTTACGATTGCTTTCATTATACTGGAAGATGAAAGTCGTGTCAACTCCGAATTTGCGCGTTGGTGAAAACTTTGCCGCGATTTGACATTTGCCACATTCTGGCGCATCATTATCTCGCCTGTCGCGGGTAACTGTTCACCGTTATCCCGCGCATTGCGTCTTGGGAGTGGACCCTCACCCCCTGACCCCCTCTCCCGCCTGGCGGGAGAGGGGGAAGCCCTGTCAAGAGCGGGGTTTTGGGGCCGCTTTGTGGCCCCAAAACTCCGCAAGAGAAGGAGTTCCCCGCCTCCGCTTGCGGGGGCGGGGTTAGGGGTGGGGGCCGTACGACGTAACCGTGAACATTTACTGTCGCGGCGGGAGTGCCGTCGCGGTACGGATTGCATTGTGCGGAGCAGAGGTATGCCGCATGACACGCGGCCAATGGCGCGTCGCTTCATTTACTCTCTGGCCCTTACGGGCCTGATCTTTGCCGCCGAGGTGGTCGGCGGCCTGTGGACCGGCAGTTTGGCGCTCCTGTCCGACGCGGCCCACATCTTCATGGATCTTCTGGCGCTGGCGATGAGCTATGCCGCGTTGCATGTGGCCACCTGGCCCGCCGACGAGCGCCACACCTACGGCTACTATCGCTGGCAGGTGATCGCGGCGCTGGCCAACGGCGCCACCCTGTTGGTGGTGGCGCTGGGCATCTTCCGCGAGGCGCTGCATCGCTTTCAGGAGCCAGCGACAGTGCTCGCCGGGCCGATGCTGGCCGTGGCCGTGATCGGCCTGTTCGCCAATCTGATCGTGGCCCTGGTTTTGAAGGACCACGATCATCACGATCTGAACGTGCGGAGCGCGTTTCTGCATGTGGTGGGAGACGCGCTCTCGTCGGTGGGCGTGATCCTGGCCGGCATCGTGATCCTGTTCACCGGCTGGACGTGGGTGGACCCGCTGGTCAGCGTGCTGATCGACGCGATCATCCTGCTCGGCGCGGGCCGGGTGTTGCGGGCGGCGTTGCACATCCTGGTGGAAGGCGCGCCGGACGACATCTCGCCGAGACAGGTGCAGCCGGCCATGCAGGCGATCCCGGGCGTGAGCGACGTGCACGACCTGCATATCTGGAGCGTCAGCCCGGGCTATGTCGCGCTCAGCGCGCACGTAGTGCTTGCCGATGGTTCGTTCGCCGATGCCCAGGCCGTGCAGAGTCATATCCGTGCTCTGCTCGCCGAGCGCTTCGGCATCCACCATACGACTGTCCAGCTCGAATGCGCGCATTGCGGCCAGGGCATCGTCACCTGCGCGAACGGCCGTTGAGGAGAAGGATAAGGATGCGAGTACGAGTCTATGCCACCTTGCGCGATCTGATCGGCACGCACGCTTTCGAGGTGCCGTTGCCCGGCCAGGCGGATGTGCGCTACGTGCTGGATCAAGCGGTGCGGCTCTATCCGGCGCTCGGCGACAAGCTGTGGACCACCGATGGCCAGTGGTCCGGGTTCGTGACGGTGCTCGTCAACGGCCGCTCGATGGAGTATCTCCAGGGTCTACACACTCCTGTAACCGACCAGGACCTTCTCAGCCTCTTTCCGCCGGTCGGCGGCGGCTAAGCGGCGTCGGCCGTTCGACGACCGTTATGCCGTTCGTTCCGGCAGGGCCCTGCGCGCCTTCGCCAGAGCGTGCGCGGCCGAGCGCCACGCGCCGGCCCCCAGCAAGCCGCCGCCGATCACCAGGGCGCCGCCGATGATCTGCTGCGGCCCGAGCCTTTCGCCCAGGAAGAGCGCGCCGAGCAGCGCGCCGTAGACCGGCAACATGTTGTAGAAGGCCATTGCGCCCGCCGGCCCGACCCGCCGCACCCCTTCGTTCCAGGCCAGGAACGCCAGGAAGGCCGGGAAGATGCCGATGTAGAGCACCGTCAGGCCCAGCACGGCCGTCGGGGCCGGTGGCGCCGACCGCCATTCGCTCACCATGGCGGGATAGAGGAACGGCAACGCCAACCACGTCGAGAACGCGGTGGCCGACACCGTCGAGCGCCGCCGGGTGACCGCGCGGCTCAGCACCGAGTAGAGCCCCCACAGCACCACATCGGCCGCCATGATCAGATCGCCCTCATTGAGCTTTTGACCTTGAGTCGGGAAGCCGTCGCCGATGATGAAGAAGACGCCGGCCAGCGAGAGGCACGCGCCGATCAACTGATGGTGGCGCAACCGCTCATGCAGGAACAGCGCGGCCAACACGGCCGTTATCAGCGGACCGGCGCCGTTGATGAGCGAGGCGTTGCTGGCCGTCGTGAAACGGAGCGCGAAGTAGAGCAGCACCGGGAACGCAAAGACGCCGGTGAACGCCATGCCCAGCAGCCACGGCCAATCGCGGCCGGCGCGGCGCTCGGCCGGGGGCAGGCGGTGCATGAGCGCCAGGAAGAGGAGCCCGGCCACCGTCACGCGCGCCGCGGTCAGCGTCAACGGCCCGATCTGGCCGCGCAACACGCGGCCCAGGGTGATGTTGCTGGCCCATAGGAGCGTCGCCAGGTTGACGAGCAGGAAGGCGAGAGAGGCCTGCCATATCCTGGACAGTTCGCGTTTCACGCCTCACTCCTCGCGTCCTGCTCTGCTCGCCTCGTCCAACATCGCCCACACGTTTTCCGGCGGCACGTCGTCCATGATCACGGTCTCACGTTTGCACGTTCTCACGTTCTCACGTTCTCCCCGTTCACTCTCCCTCCTCCTCTCGCTCCTGCGGGCCCACCTCGTATAGTCCGGCTCCGCGGCGGCGACCCCAGGGGCTGGGTCCCGCAACGGGGGAGGGGCGCTCGACGGCCAGGGTGGCCAGCTTCTCTGCGTCGAACGCGATGCCGAGGCCGGGCGCGTCGCCCAGCACGATCCAGCCGTCCTCGATGTGGTTGTCCACCAGGCTCATGCCGACCTCTCGGCCCGCGGCGACCACCTCCAGCATCAAGTGGTTGGGGAGCACGGCGGCCAGGTGGGCCATGATGTTGGCCGGGCTGTTCATCATGGCCACGGGCAGCTCGAAGCCGTAGGCCAGATCGGCCACCTGCATTGCGCCGGTGATCCCGCCGGTGCCCATGCCGACCTCGACGATGTCCACCGCTTCGTTGGCGATCAGCGGCATGAAATCGCCGATCTCGTCCAGGTTTTCGCCGGTCGCGACGGCCGCCCGAATGGCCTGCGAGACCCGGCGCAGGCCCAGGTAATCCCAGCGCCGCGCCGGTTCTTCGACCCAGGTGAGGTCGAAGTGCTCCTCGAAGAAGCGGACGTGGCGGATGGCCTGCTTGGGCGACCAGTATTCGTTGGCATCAATCGTCAACACCGGCTTCTTGCCCGACAGCGCCAGCGCGTCGTGCATGATCTGCAGGCGGCGCAGATCCATCTCGCGGTCCAGGCCCACCTTGAGCTTGCCGGCCGAGATCCCTTTGCGGGCCATGCTCTCGTAGAAGGCGCGCAGCTCGGCATCGGAGAGGGGCATGTCAATCCCGCTGGCATACGCCTTCACCCGTCGGGTCGAGGCGCCCAGCGTCTTCCAGAGCGGCTCGTTGTTGGCCTTGGCCTTCAGATCCCACAGCGCCACGTCAATGGCCGAGATCGCGTCGCCGATGATGCCGCGGTTGCCGCCCTTGAACGCGAAATCCACCATCACCTTCCACAGGCCGCGCACCCCGCGCGGGTCGCGGCCCACCAGCAGGTTGTTGACCAGCGCATGGATGTGCGGCTGCGCGCCCGGCGAGGCGAGCGCGCAGCCGGTCAATCCCTCATCGCTGTCCACGAAGACGGCCACCTGGGCCGAGCGCCGTCGGCCGGCGGGGCTATTGGCGTCGCCCAGGGGCCGCGCAAGCGGGATCTCATACAGGATCGTGCGAACGCCGGTGATCTTCATGGCTTTTTTCCCCTTTCAATTGCGCTCCTGGATCGGCCCCGGATGCAGTTCCCGGCGGCCGTCCACATAAACCGCCACCCACTCGGCCAGCCGTTTGCCCAGCCGACGGCAGGCCGCGATCTCCTCCTCGGCGCGCGGCTCGCGCGCGGTGACCGCGCCGTAGTGGAGCGTGAACTTCTTGCCCACGTAGTCGGTCACGCCGAAGGTGAGGAAGCCGAAGTTCATCAGCATGATCAGCGTGGCCATGCAGGTCAGCTCGGCGCCGCCGCCCCAGCCGCCCGACGACGAGAACGCGCAGGCGATCTTGCCGTCGACGCGGCCCCAGATCTCGTCTGAAAGCTCGTCCCAGAAGCGTTTCATCTTCCAGGAGGTGAGTCCCAGGTTGGTCGGCGTGCCTACCGCCAACCCATCGCACCAGAGTATGTCGGCCTGGGTGGCCTCATCTACCGAACGTACCCGTACCTCGTGGCCGGGCACCTGCCGTGCGCCCTCGGCCACGTAACCGGCCATTTTGGCGGTGTTGCCGGTGGCGCTGTCATAGAGCACAAGAATGCGTCCCATTTTCTATCTCGCAGATTCTTGATGTCATCTGACTTAAAAATAGCCGCCCTTAACGTGTCAGGCACTTTGATGGCTCTCACGTGCCAGGCACTTTGATGAATGTTAAGAATTTATTCCGGTAATCGAGCCGC
>JBBIKA010000126.1:0-12420 GCA_037445695.1 Chloroflexota bacterium | reverse complement strand
GCTTCGCCGCCGCCTACAAACCCTCTTGATCTCCCCCTCCCCTCTCCTGGCCTTCGGCCAGGAGAGGGGAGGGGGGCAGAGGGAGGGGTGAGGTGTAGCTGCTGCGGCCGACAAGACATAAAATTTCGGGAGATGCGCTTTCATGCCCGTCTTTGCTGCTACCTGCTTGATCCGCGTCGGCGTTCGACTGTTGACGGCCGCCGGCGTTCCCCCGTCGACCGCCGATCTGGTTAGCCGATCGCTGGTCGAAGGCAACCTGACCGGCCACGACTCGCATGGCGTGATCCGCCTGGTCCAGTATATCCGCGCGATCGAACGCGGCCAGATCAACCCGCACGCCGAGCCGGAGATCGTGCGCGAGACCCTCACCACCGCGCTGATAGATGCGCACTGGGCTTTTGGCCAGGTGGCCGCCCGTCGCGCCATGGAAGTGGCCATCCAGAAGGCCCACCAATACTCGCTGGGTGCGGTGGGCTTGCGCAACTCGGCCCACATCGGCCGGCTGGGCGAATACGTGTTGATGGCGGTCGAGCACGGCATGATCGGCTTCATGACGTGCAATTCGTCGCTGCTCACCGCGCCCTACGGCGGCGTGGATCGGGTCTTCGGCACGAATCCGTTCGCCTTCGCGTTTCCGCGCAGCGGCACCCCCTTCCTCATGGACTTCGCCACGTCGGTGGTGGCGGAAGGGAAGCTGCGGGTGGCGCTGGCCAAAGGCGCGGCCATTCCCGAAGGATGGATCCTGGACAAGGAACGCCGGCCCACCACCAACCCGGCCGATTTCTACGACGGCGGCGTGTTGCTGCCGCTGGGCGGCCACAAGGGCTACGGCCTGCTGATGGTCGCCGATCTGCTCGGCGGCGCGCTGACCGGCCACGGCTGCACCGCGCTGCCGGAGCATACGACCGGCAACGGCGTCTTCATGATGGCCATAGACATCGCGGCCTTCTGTCCGGTGGAGGAGCTGACGGAGACGGTGGATCGGCTGGCGGCGACGATCAAGGCCGGCCGCAAGGCGCCCGGCTTCGACGAAATCCTGATCCCCGGCGAACCGGAAGCGCGGGCCAGGGAGCAGCGCCTGCGCGAGGGCATCGCTCTGCCCGACACGACCTGGCAGGAGATCGTGGAGGTAGCCGGCCGGTACGGACTATCCGAGGCGATGCTGCTAACCTGAAAATAGACGTGCCAGGCACTTTGGAAGTGCCTGGCACGTGAGCGCTCTCTATTTTCATCCGGCGCGCCCTTCCCGGTTGCGGCAGCAATTTCATCCCGTTGCGCGCGCCGGCGTCACAGATAGGGCTTGATGCGTCGGGCGGCGCGGCGGCACGCTTCGCCCAGCCGCGCGATATCGGCCGGCGTGTGCGCCGCGCTGACCGTGCCGCCGCCGTGAACCACGTGCACATCCTCCAGCAGCAAGGCCAATTGCAGCGCCTGATCCCGGAGGGCCGCATCGCAGAACGCGGGATCGCTCACGTCTTCGGCGCGGGCCGGCAGGCGATCGTCGCGATGCAAAAAATGGGGCATAGCGAACGAGCTATCGCCGACCACGGCATTGCCCCCGCCCGTGCAACGCACCGGACCGATCCCCTCGGCCGCGAACGCCTCCTCGATGGCCCGGCGCATGGCGGCGCCCAGCCGGCCGAGGGCCGGATAGATCTCGGCCTCGTGCTCGACCAGATAGGTCAGCATGGCGCGGGCCGCCAGCAGCGCGGCCCCATGCGCAGAGTAGGTGCCGCCGGAAAAGGCCACGCGGCTGCCCCCGTCGCGGCCGCACAGCCGCAGGATGGCCTCCCGGCCGGCTACGGCCGCCAGGGGCATCCCGCCGCCGATGACCTTGGCGAAGGTGGCCAGGTCGGGCCGGACGCCGTAAAGCCGGCCCAGGTCGCCGGCCCGAAAACGGAAACCGCTGATCACCTCGTCAAAGATCAGCACGACGCCGTAGCGGTCGGCCAGCTCGCGCGCGGTCCGCAGATATTCGGCCGTCGCCAGGATGAAGCCGCCCGCGCCGAGGAACGGTTCCACGATGAAGCAGGCCAGCCGATCGCCGTGTTCCTGAAAGCAACGGCGCAGCGCTTCGGGGTCGTTGTAGGGCGTCGTCACGATCTCGTCGGCGACGGATGACGGAAGACCTTCGCTCTCGACGCGCCACGTCGGGCCGTCGGCGTGTGGGTGCACGGCCACCAACCCCCACGGATGCGCGCCGTGCCACCCGCCGCCCACCTTTAGCACCCGCTGGCGGCCGGTGAACGCGCGGGCCAGCAAGATCGCGTACATGGTGGCCAGCGTGCCACTGGTGGTGAAGCGGACGCGTTCGGCCCCCGTCTGCCGGCAGAGGAGCTCGGCCACTTCGATCTGCAGCTCATCGGTGAAGCCGGTCTGCAGTCCCCACCCTGACGCGAAGGCGCGGCTCAGCACCTCGGCGACGACCGGCGGATTGTGGCCCAGGATGTTGGCGTGGTGCCCCTGCCAGAAGTCCAGGATCTCGTGTCCGTCCGCATCCCAGATGTACGCCCCGCGGGCCTCGGTGATGCGGGGCGGGAACGGCCGGATCAGGCGCAGGCTGTGGCTGCCGCCATCTACCAGCACTTGCTGTGCGCGGCGGTGCAGCTCTGCCGAGCGGGGCGCATGCCGGGCATAGGCGTCCGCCAGCGCCTGTAAAAGTTGCGCATGATCTCGTGGTTGCATGATTGTCCTCAGAGACAAGGTCCGCACGGCCATAAATGGTCCCTGCTGCTAGACAGCGCCCGGTCAACCGGGTTGGGCGAGGTGCGCCCAGGTCTTAGCCCCGTTCACGGGGCGTCCACATCGTAGCCCGACCGTTTACGGTCAGGCGAGCCACCGCGAGGCGGGCCGTCGCGGCGGACGCCGGAGGCTGAAGCCGTCCGGCTACGAGGTGCAAGGCTCCTCCAGGGGCCTCGACTCCGCGTTTCTCACTCCTCACGTCTCACTTCTCTTACGGCCGGCCGGGCCACCGCGGGGCGAGTCATCGCGGCGGGCGCCGGAGGCTTCATCGCCGGGCTGTCGGCCGCGATTTCATCGCCGAACGGCTACATCATAACCAGTGAAACAACCGGCCCGTTGGCACAAACCGGATGGGCACATCGGGCAACCGTTCCTGCAGCCACGGCGTCACCCGGCGCATGCCCGGCTCCTCACTGGCCGCATGGCCCAGGACGATCAGCCCCTTGCGCCGGCCCAAGGCCGTCGCATCTCGCACATACTCGCTCGTCTCCCACTCGCTGATCTCGCCGGTGAGGAGGACGTCCACCTCTTCTTGCGCCAGCGCAGCGATCTGATAGTTACGGCCCGGGCAGCCCGGCCAGATGGCAACGCCCCAACACAACATGTCGAGATCGCCTACCACGCGCACCTGCGCCAGCCCCAGACGCGCCCTAACCTCCCCCGCAAGCTGCTGCAGCGTGGCCGGCGGGATGCGGCAGACCGGTTGATCCGGCAAAGTGTAAGCATCCCATCCCAGCTCGTGGATCAGGCCGGCGACGGTGGGATCGGGCTTAAGCATATGCAGCAGGTCATGAAAACGCCAGATGACAATGTCCAGCTCCTCGATCAGGCGCCGCTTGGCCGCATAGACCGGCTTATCGGCCAGCCAGCCGGTCTCGTCGCGGTGATTGTAGAAGATCGGCTCATGGGTGATGATCAGGTTCGCGCCGAGCCGGCCGGCCTGTTCGATCACCTCTGCCGTCGCCAGAAAGGTGGTGACGATCCCCGCGAGCGGCTGCGTCGGATCGCCGATCTTGATCGTATCCACCGTGTCCGGCGGCGCCGCGGCAGGGATGGCCGCGATGATGGTTTCAATCGCTTGCTGAACGGTGATGCCCATATCTGCCTCGCACTTTCTTTGTGTTTCCTGTCAGCGGAGGGGTTCGGCCAAAGCCCGCATCCGCGCGGCCGTGGCCTCCAAGACGGCCCAGTTGCCCTGGTAGGCGTTGTATGCCAGATGATCGAGCCCGATGTGTAAATAGCAGGCTTTCAACCTGGCCTCTTTGTTGGCGGGCGCGTAGCCCACGCCGCGCCAGCGGCGCTCAAGCTCGGATCGCAGGAGGGACACGTCCAATTGGGGGTGCCAGGGCGCCCAAAACTCAAACCACGCCAGATCGTAGAGGTGGTCGCCGTAGAACGAGCAGCCCCAGTCGAAGACGGCCGTGATGCGACCGTCGTTCGCCAGGACATTGCGGTTCATCAGATCGGAGTGCACCAGGCAACGAGGCGCCGCATCGTCGGCCACGCGTCGGAGTTGCGCGAAGCCCCACGCAAACGCGGCCTCGCCCTCGGCCGACGCGGCCAGCCGGCTCCGCCAGCCGTAGGTGCGGCGATCCGGCGTATCCTGGCCGACGGCCAGCAGATAGTGCGACCAACTGGCGAAGGTCGCGCGGCCGTCGCCGTCCCAGCCGCCGAGGCCGGAGGTCGCCGAGAGATCCGTCGTCCGCAACGCCTCCAACATGTCCACGACCGCGGGAATGGCCTTGCGCCAGCCGGCCGCATCGAGGGTCTCCAAGGGGATGCCGTAGGCACGGCGAGAAATGGCGAAATAACCGTCGAACGCCTCGCCGACCGCCAGCACTTCGGGGATCGGCAGGCCGGACGAGGCGTAGGCAGCGGCAAGCTGATCCTTGCGGAAATCATCGAGATACCTGCCGAAACGGATCACCAGGTCCTGATCGCGCCAGCGAAAGCCGAAGCAGCGCGACCAGGCCCCGGCGCCGATCAGCGCGAGGTCGGCCGGCTCGCCGCCCAGATAGCCGGCCAGAAAAGAACGGGCCTGTTCACTGTCTACAGGTTCTGCCTGCACCCACGTGCTCCTTTTACCCCTCCATTCTAGGCTTCCCTCGCCCCGCTGTCAAATCCAATCCCCAATCCCCCCACCTCACTCGCCGCCCGCGCTTGTCGTCCTGGCGCTCCCCACCTCGCCGCGGCGCTCGTCAATGTCGCCGGGATACATCAGCGCGGCTCGGCCGCGTTCGCCGGTGCGGATGCGGATCACATCATCCACGGGATACACAAAGATCAGCCCATCGCCCACGTTGCCGGTCTTGGCCGCCTGACAGATGGTCTCAATGGCCTTTTCCAGGTTATGATCGCTCAGCACGATGTTGATCTGCACCCGCGGGAGCATGTCCACCTTATAGGTGCCGGTGCGGCCCACCAGCTCGATGCCGCCCTGGCGGCCGTGCCCGCGGCACTCCGTCACGTTCATCCCGACGATGCCGATGCGTTGCAGCGCCTCCTTCACGTCGTGCAGCTTTTCCTCGCGAATGATGGCTTCGATCTTTTTAGTCATAGAAGCTCCTCCTATGCATAGGCGCGTTCGCCGTGTTCGGCGATGTCCAGCCCAACCTGTTCCTCGGTCTCCGACACGCTCAGCCCGACGGTGCGGTCGAGCGCCCTGGCGATCGCGGTCGTCACGGCGAATGCGAAGACGACCGTCGCCAGCCCCGCGACGAGCTGCACCAGGAACTGGCCCGGATTGCCGTAGAACAGGCCATCGGCGCCGGCCGGGTTGACCGCCTTCGTGGCAAACAGCCCGGTCGCCAGCGCGCCCCACAGCCCGCCCATGCCATGACACGCCCACACGTCGAGCGACTCGTCGAGATGGCGACGCTGGCGGAACTTGATGGCGTAGTAGCTGATCGGCGCGGCGACCGCGCCGATGACCAGCGCGGCCAAGGGGGTCACGAAGCCGGCGGCCGGCGTCACCGCGACGAGGCCCACCACCGCGCCGGTGATGATGCCGAGTACGCTGGGCCGGTTATCGCGCCAGCTCAGCAGCATCCACATCGCGCCGGCGGCTGCGGCCGCGGTGTTCGTGTTCACCAGGGCCGTGACGGCCAGCCCGTTGGCGGCCAGCGCGCTGCCGCCGTTGAAGCCGAACCAGCCGACCCACAGCAGCCCCGCGCCGAGCACCGAATACGGGATGTTGTGCGGCTCCATCGTGCCGTTGCCGAAGCCGTGGCGGGCGCGGATCACCCGCGCGAAGGCCAACGCCGAGAAGCCGGCCGTGATGTGCACCACCGTCCCGCCCGCGAAATCGAGCGCGCCCAGGCCCCGCAAGATGCCGCCAACACCCCACACCCAATGCGCCACCGGGTCATAGACCAGCGTGGCCCACAGCAGGCTGAAGATCAGGAACGCCTTGAAGCGCACGCGCTCCACAAACGTGCCTGTGATCAGCGCCGGCGTGATGACGGCGAACATCATCTGGTACGCCGCGAAGAGCAGAAACGGGATCGTGCCGGCGTAATCGGGATTGGGCTCCGCGGCCACGCCGGCCAGGCCGGCGTAGGACAGCCCGCCGATGACGCCGCCGATGCTCTGGCCGAAAGCCAGGCTGAAACCGAACAGCACCCACTGGATGCTGATCAGGGCCATCAGGATGAAGCTCAGGTTGAGGGTTGAGAGCACGTTTTTCCTGCGCACCATGCCGCCGTAGAAGAACGCCAGCGCCGGGGTCATCATCATCACGAGCGCGGTCGAGATGAGGACCCAGGCGGTGTCGCCTGCGTTGATTCCAGCCATTGCGCTAACCTCCGTTGAACGAGATCAGAATCTGGCGCTACGATAGCAGGTTCGTGTTGGGGGGGCTAGTACCCGTTTGGGTACACTTCGTACGGGATTTGATCGGCGCGACCACCGGATAAATTCGAAGCAAAAGGGTCGCGATGTTAGGGGGATTAGAGATTGGGGATTGGGCCGTCTGCCGAATGAATTCGGGGCGAAAGGGCCGCGGGCCGCGAGGTCGGCCGGCGCCGACCGGAGGGGCCGCGGCGTCCACGCAGGTGGACGCCCGGCCGCCGGCCCGTTAGCTGCGATTTCAATCGCCGGGCGGATTGAAAGCGGCGCCGGAGCGCCGCAATCCAAAAGGGGAAGGGAGCGATCAAGCGTCGTAGTAGAGCGTAAACTCATAGGGGTGCGGCCGCATGCGCACCGGATCCACTTCGTTCTCGCGCTTGTATGCGATGTAGGTCTCCAGCATGTCGGTCGTAAAGACATCGCCCTTGAGCAGAAACTCGTGGTCTTCTTCCAGCGCCTTCAGCACCGCGTCCAGCGAACCCGGTACCTGCTTGATCAGCCGGGCCTCCTCCGGCGGCAGACCGTAGAGATCCTTGTCGAGCGGCTCGCCCGGGTCAATGCGGTTCTGGATGCCGTCCAGCCCGGCCATCAAGAGCGCCGCGAAGCACAGATACGGGTTGCAGGACGGGTCGGGCGCGCGAAACTCGATGCGCTTGGCCTTCGGGCTGCGCGAGCCGACCGGGATGCGGCAGATGGCTGAGCGGTTGCGTTGCGAATAAGCCAGGTTGACCGGTGCCTCGAAGCCGGGGACCAGGCGGCGATAGGAATTGGTGCTCGGCGCGGCCAACGCCAGCAAGGCCGGCGCGTGCTTCAGCAGGCCGCCGATGTAGTACCGGGCCAGATCGGAGATCTGCGCATAGCCCCCGGCATCGTAGAACAGATTCTGGCCGTTCTTCCACAGGCTTTGATGCACATGCATGCCGCTGCCGTTGTCGCCGAAGAGCGGTTTGGGCATGAAGGTGGCGGTCAGGCCGTTCTGGCGCGCCACGTTTTTCGCCATGTACTTGTAGATCATCACATTGTCGGCCATGCGGGTCAACGTGGCAAAGCGCATGCCGATCTCGGTCTGGCCGGCCGTGGCCACTTCGTGATGGTGGATCTCCACCGGAATGCCGGCGCTCTCGATGGCCATTACGATCTTGCTGCGCACATCCTGCAGCGTATCGGTCGGCGGCAGCGGGAAGTAACCGCGCTTGGGTTGGATCTGGCCGCCGAAGTTGGGCTTCAGGTCGCGGCCGCTGTTCCACCACCCCTCGCGGCTGTCAATGTGGTAGAACCCCTCGTTGGTCGCACTGCCATAACGCACGTCGCTGAAGATAAAAAACTCTGGCTCCGGCCCGAAATAAGCAGCGTCGCCGATGCCGGTCTGCTTGAGATAAGTCTCGGCGCGACGGGCAATGAAACGCGGGTCTCGGCTATACGGCTCGCGAGTAATCGGGTCATAAACATCGCCGATGATCGCCAGGGTCGGCACCTCGAAGATCGGATCAACGAACGCGGTGGTCGGATCCAACATCAGAATCATGTCCGATTCGTGGATCTCTTTGAAGCCGCGGATGGAAGAACCATCGAACGGCACCCCGTTCTCAAACGTCTCCTCCGCCAGGACATGCGCCGGTATCGTGAAATGCTGCCAGACGCCCGGCAGATCGGTGAACCGCAGGTCCACCATTTTCACGGTTTTGGCCATCTCCAGGACATCGGCCACAGTCTTCGCCATGGTTGGGGTCTCCTTTCGCCTCCCAGATATTCTGAATCGAATTAAGAACGAACGCCGTCACGCGCAACGCTGACGGCGTTCAATCGTCGCACATTCTAGCGCAAGCGGCCCGTTTTGTCTACTACCCGATTGGGTACTGTTGGTGGGGCAAGGATCTACAACCCCAACGCGGCGGCCGCGCCGTAAACGATCAACATCTGGCCCGGCCCATAGGTGAGCCAGATGACATCATCAATCAAGGGGAAGCTGCGGCCCGCGAACAGCCGCGCGGCCAACAGCAAATCACTGAGCAGGAACAAAGCCGCGCCGATGGCCAGTCCGGCGAAGGCGAGGTTTTGCAGCGCCAGCCCGGTCGCAAATCCAACTGTCGAAGCGAGCAGCAGGGAATAGGGCAGCGCAGCCCAATGGAGCGCGGTCGGCCGTTGACCGCGCCGGACGACCAGATACCAGGCCAAAACACCGACGATCAGCCAGGCCAGCCAGGCGCCGAAACGCGGGGCCGGCGCGGCCAGCCCTTGCGCATTGCCGTAGCCCAGGATCGCGGCGATATAGGCTATGTGGCCCAACCCGAACGCGGCCATGCCCCAGAGCACGGGCGGCGCAACGGGCAGCAGCCGCGCCATGATGAGATCGCCTAAACAACCGAGCGTCATGCCGATCGCGATGAGCCGGGCGAAGCTGCCCGCGGCGCTTCCGGCCGCCGTGGCAGCCCACGCCCACCCCGCGACGACCAGCGTCAGCGAAGAGGCCATGCGCGTCCACGTCGGCATCCGTCCCGCGCGGCCCTCCTGCGGCCGGCCGAAGATGAAGCCGCCGAACAGCAACGCGGCCCACACGATGGCCAGTCCGCTCAACAATGTGGACATAGAAACTCCTTCGTCAATGCAGGCATCGCCTGGGCGCCATGGTAGCACAGGCGACCGCGTCGCGCAAATGCTCTCCCCTTCAGTCCCGTTCGTTTTGTCAAAACGCCGCATGTGTGCCATAATGCACTCTGGCAAGTCCGGCGCGGCCGGAGGCCGCTCAGCCCAACGCAGCGGACGAGCTTGCCGCAAACGGAAGTCCGTGAAGTTTCATCCCATTACGCAGAGAGCATCCCGTGATCCAAAGCAACTACACCGCGTTGATGGCTCCTTTCTTCCGCAAGCTGTCTGACGATCAACTGTCCCGCATTCACGCGGCAAGCCTCGAGATCCTGGAGCGCACCGGCGTCCAACTGCATCATCCCCGCGCGCTCGAACTCCTGCGCAAGGCTGGCGCATCGGTAGATGAGGACGGTTGGACTCACATCCCGGCCCAGCGCGTAGAATGGGCGTTGCGTACCGCGCCGAAACGCATCGTCTGGGCCGACCGCCATGGCCGGCGTGTGATGGCCCTGGAGGGCCGCAACGTCTACTATGGCCCGGGGTCCGACTGCCCCAACGTCATAGACGTGCGCACGGGCGAGCGTCGGCCCGGCACCCTGGCCGATATCGTCGAGGCCGTGCGGGTCATGGATGCCCTGCCCAACATCAACTTCCTGATGTCCTTCTGCATGGCATCCGACAAGCCGCAGGCCATCGCCGATCGCTATCAGATGCAGGCGCTGCTGGCGAACAGTGTTAAACCGATCCTGTTCGTCACCACCGATTTCCACGGCTGCGTGGATTGCGTAGAGATGGCCGAGATCGTGGCCGGCGGGGCCGAAGCGCTGCGGCGCAACCCGCTTTGCGCCTGCTACATCAATGTCACTTCGCCGCTGGTGCACAACGCCGAATCGCTGGACAAGCTGCTCTTCATGGCGGCCAAGGGATTGCCCACCACCTACAATCCGGTCGTGTTGCGCGGGGCCAACGGGCCGATCACGCCCGCCGGCGCGGTCGCGCTGGCCAACGCCGGCGAGCTGGCAGGCCTGGTGATTGCCCAGCTTGTCAACGAGGGCGCGCCGATCATCCTTTCCGGCGGCACCCAGGACATGCTCGACATGCGTACCACCGGCGACATCTACGCCGCGCCCGAAAACCGCGTGCTGTGCGTGGAGATGGCCCACTACTACCACATGCCCATCTTCGGCCTGGGCGGCTGCTCCGACTCGCAGCTCCCCGACGAACAGGCGCTGATGGAAATCGCCCTCACCCTGTTGACCGAAACGCTGGCCGGCTCGCATCTGATTCACGACGTGGGCTACCTGGCTTCGGGCATGACCAACTCCCTCGAATCGCTCGTCATGGCCGACGAGCTGATCAACTGGGTGAAGCGCTTCATGCAAGGAATCGAGGTCTCGGCCGAAACGCTGGCGCTGCACGTGATCGAGCGGGCCGGACCGACCAACGCGTTCATGCAAGACGATCACACCCGCGCGCACTATCGCGAGGACTGGTATCCGAAGCTGGTGGAGCGCCGCAACTTCGAGGCCTGGTCCGCGGCGGGCGGCAAAACCTTCCGCCAGCGCGCGCGCGAACGGGCGCTCAAGCTGCTGGAGACCCATCAGCCCGAGCCACTCCCCGCCGACGTGGCCGCGGCCCTCCAGCGCGTCATCGAGCGCGCTGCTGCACAATACACCTGATCAATTTGACACGCGCACCACAAGCCGATACAATATCATCGTTCTAACGGGGCGGCGCGAGTCGCCCCGTTTCTGCGACTTGTTTTGGGCGGGCTACTCATCCAACGACACGATCCCCGACGCGACGGTGCTGGCGGGAGCCGGCGGTGCTGCGCCCCTACTGACCGATATCTCATCGCAACTGGAGGATCGCCCTTATGACTGTCCTAGCGCGTCTTGCGCCTTGCGCCCCGGAGGGGTACAGCGATACTGCACCCCTCCGATGGGCGCTTTGTTTTTTCAAACCATCCGTTGAGAGAGCCGCAAGGCTCTCTTTTTTTGCCCTGCGACGGTCACCGCTCAGCCGGGCAAGGGAAAGGGAAAGAGCTGATGCAACTGCCGGGACTGATAGATGTACATGTGCACATGCGTGAGCCGGGCGCCGCACACAAAGAAGATTGGGACAGCGGCACCGCGGCGGCGCTGGCGGGCGGCTTTACGGCCGTGCTGGCCATGCCCAACACCCAGCCGCCCATCACCGATGCGGAAACCCTGGCGGTCGGCCTGGACGCGGCCCGACAGCGGGCCCGCTGCGACTACGGCCATTACCTGGGCGCCGGCCCCGCCAACGTAACGCACGCGGCCGATCTGGCCCCGCGCGTCGCGGGCCTCAAAATGTATCTGGACCAAACCTACGGCCCGCTCCGGCTCGACGACATGGCTCTGTGGATGGCTCATTGTGCGCGCTGGCCGAAGCATGCACCCATCGTGGCGCACGCCGAGGGCCGCACGCTGGCGGCGATCATCTTGATCGCCGCGCTCCACGAGCGGCCCGTGCACCTGGCCCACGTCTCGCGCCGCGAGGAGATCCTGCTCATCCGCGCGGCGAAAGAGCGTGGCTTGCCGGTGACCTGCGAGGTGACGCCCCATCACCTCTTCCTGTGCGAGCGCGACCTGGCCGCCCTGGGGGGTCGCGGCGAGGTGCGCCCGCGGCTGGCCACTCCGGCCGATCAGCAGGCGCTATGGGACAACCTTCAGGTCATTGATTGCTTCGCCACCGACCACGCGCCCCACACGGCCGCGGAAAAAGATGGCCCCCACCCGCCGCCCGGCTTCCCGGGCCTGGAGACCGCCCTGCCGCTGCTGCTGACCGCGATGGCCGAAGGCCGCCTGACGGCCGACGACCTGATCGCCCGGCTGGTCACCAACCCGCGGCGCATCTTCGGCCTGCCCGCCCAACCCGACACATGGATCGAAGTGGATGAAGCCGCGGTGTGGGAGATCCGCAGCGCAGAGATGCACAGCCGCTGCGGCTGGACCCCCTTCGAGGGCCGCCGCGTGCGGGGCCGTGTGCGCCGCGTAGTCTTGCGCGGCCAGGAAGCATTTCGCGATGGCCTTGTCCTGGCCGCTCCAGGACAGGGCAGGAATCTTTATGCAACGTAACGACCTACCTCACCCCTCCCCTTTGCCCCTCCTCTCTCCCGCTCGCCGACGGCGGCGGGAGAGGGGAGGGGTACGGGAAAAAGGGGTTTTGGGGGGGGGGGGGGGGCCCCCCCCCCCCAAAAACAAAAAAAAAAACCCCCCACCC
>JBBIKA010000125.1:0-12655 GCA_037445695.1 Chloroflexota bacterium | reverse complement strand
ACGTTCAAACGTTTAAACGTTCAGACGTTCAAACGTTCAACGTGAACAGGTTCCAGGCCCAAAGTAATGACGTTTGACGCATGACGTTTGACGTACTTCCGTCACTCCAATAACTTCATCGCCTCGGCCACGGTTGCGCCGCCGTGGATGATGGCCGCCAACGCCGCACACATCTTCGTCGGGTCAGGCGCGCCCCAGATGTTGCGGCCCACCGCGCAGCCGACCGCGCCGGCCGCCACCGCGTTGTAGACCATCGTCAGGAGCTGCTCTTCGGTCATCTTGCTGCCGCCGGGGACGACGATGGGGGTATAGCAGGAACGCACGACCTCGTCGAAGCGGTCGCAGTACGGCGTCTTGAGCAGGTCGGCGCCGTATTCCGAGCCGAAGCGAGCGGCCAGCTTGTGCGATTCGAGCGTGCGGAACTCCGGGCCGCTGTCGAAGCCGCCGGGCACCATCTCGGCCACCAGCACCACGCCCCATGCATCGCAGCTCGAGGCCAGCTCCGCCAGCCATGCCATGTGCCGCACCTCGTTGCGGTGCCCCGGCCCGGCGTTGGCCACCACGCCGTCCGCGCCCAGGCGCAGCGCATCCTCCACGGTGTATAGCCCCGCGCTCTCGGTGATGTCCGGGCCGATGGTGCTCTGGCCGCCGTCGGTGCGCAGGATCAGGCCCACCGGCGCCAACTCCTTGCCGAAAGTCCGGGCGATGCCGTAGGTGGTCAGGATGGCGTCCGCGCCGCCCGCGATTACCTGCCGGATCACCTCGCCGGGCCGCTCCAACCCCTGCGGTCCCTGGATCGCAGCGTGATCCATCGCCACGATCAGCGCCTTGCCATCGGATGCCAAGATGCGGTTAAGTCGTCGTGTTTTGTGCATGATGTCCTCGGGGTGTGGTAAGTTGGTAACTTGGTAAGTTGGTAGGTTGGTAAGTTGGTAGATTGGTCAATTGGAACGCCGGTCCACCGGCTACCAATTTACCAAACCACTCGCCCGTTCTACCTTGCCCGCGGGAAGTAGCTCCTGATCCGCGCCAGCGCCTCTTCCTCGGTCGTGCTGGGGTAGCATTCCAGGCCGATCAGGCCGTCGTAGCCCAGTTCGTCCAGCTTTTTCGAGATGTTGGCGAAGTTGATCTCGCCGGTGCCCGGCTCCTGCCGCGTGGGGCAGTCGCCGATGTGGAAGGTCGGGTAGAGGCCATAGTACTGCTCCATGCCCCAGATCAGGTTGCCGGCCGTGCGCTGCTGGTGGTAGCAGTCGAACGACAGGCGGAGCTGGGGGTCATCGAAGCGGCGCACCACGTCCGCGGCCAGGTCGTGCGTGCAGACGAACACGCCGCCGTGGATGTGGAAGGTGTTCAGCGCCTCGAACCAGAGTTGCACCTTGGTCTGCTTGACCAGTTTCAGCACCTTCTCTACGCCATCCAACAGGTTGGCGTACATCTCGCCGGGGGTATAATCCCGGTTGAGCCGCTGCACCCATTCTCCTCTGGGCGTCACTTCCACCTGGTTGGAGAAGATGAAGAGGTGGGGGATCTCATAGCGGATCGCCATCTCCAGGGTCTCGCTCCAGGCGCGCAGCACGCGGTCGTGATCGGTGGCGTCCACCAGGTTGCCGCACTCGCCGTCGAAGGTCGAGTTGATGATCATGCCGCGGGCCTTGCACTCGGCGTAGATCTCGGCCATGGGCCGTTCGCGCCACAGCCATACGTCGAGCCGGCGGATGCCCAGGCGCTGGAAGTGCGGGATGCGTTCCACGATGGGCAGATCGCGGAACCAGAAGTCGAGGTAACCGGTGAGTTCCATCATGTCATCACCATCCCGCCGTCCACCTCGATGGCCTGGCCGGTGATGTAGGCGGCATCGGGCGAAGCCAGGAAGGCGACCACGCCGGCGATCTCTTCGGGCAGGGCGAAGCGCTTCATCGGGCAATCCTGGACGCGACGCCGGAGCCATTCTTCGGCCGAAAGGCCCTCGCGCGCGGCGATGGTCTGGGCGACCCCTTCCACCATCTCGGTCATGGTGTTGCCGGGGCAGACCGCGTTCACGGTGATGCTGTAGGGCGCCAGCTCCATCGCCACGCTGCGCGTCAGGCCGATGACCCCGGCCTTGGCCGCGCTGTACTGCGCGCTGGCCGGCCACGAGGTCTTGCCCGCCATCGAGGAGATGTTGATGATGGCCGCGCCGCAGTGTTGCGTCATCATGATCGCCGCCGCGGCCTTGTTGGTCAGAAATACGCCGGTCAGGTCAATGTCAATGACCCGCTGCCACTCTGCTAGCGGCACCTCGATCAACGGCTGGCCCGAGTAGATGCCGGCTGAGGCCACCACCACCTCCAGGCTGCCCCAGGCGTCCACCACGGCCTGAAACGCCGCGTCCACGCTGGCCGGGTCGGCGACGTTGCAGTGTAACGCCAGCGACGGCCGGCTGCTCAGCTTCTCACACTCGGCGGCCACCTGCGTCGCCGCCTCCAGCGCCAGGTCGAGGACGGCTACCCTGGCGCCTTCCTTGGCAAAACGCAGACAGCACGCCTTGCCGATCCCCTTGGCACCGCCCGTCACCACGACGATGCGATCTTCAAAGCGCTTGATGATGTACATATGCCATGACTCCTCAGATATTTACGCCGGCGCGCTTGAGCAACGCCCGCGCGGCCCGGCGGCACTCGGCAAGCAGTGCGGCCTCATCCAGGCACGTCACGCGCTTGCCTTGCATCAGCACCCGGCCGTCCACGATCACCGTGTCCACGTCGCCGCCGTTGGCATTGTAGACCAGCGCCGACGCCGCGCGCCACACCGGCTGCATGCGCGGGGAGTTGAGATCCACCAGGATGAGGTCGGCCGGCGCGCCGGGGACGAGCCGACCGCTGTAGGGCAAGTTGCCGGCTTGTCCCACAACTGCCCGCGCGCCGTAGACGCACGCCATGCGCAGCACATCCTCCGGCAGCAGCGCGGTCGCGTCGAGCGTGCCCACCTTCTGCAAACACGCCGCGAACTTGAGCGTCTCCAGCATGTCCTGGCTGTTGTTGGAGCCGGGGCCGTCGGTCGCCAGCGCCACGGGCACGCCCGCGCGCAACAGCTTCGTCACCGCCGCGATGCCCGACGCCAGGTACATGTTGCTGACCGGGCAGTGGATGACCATCGTGCCTGTCGCGGCTATCCGCTCGATCTCCGAGTCGTCCAGCCAGACGGCGTGCACCAACTGCATGTCGGGCCCCAGGAGGCCCAGCCGATCGAGCCAGTGGACGTGGCGCAGTCCGGTGGCCTGCAGGCTCATCTCCACTTCTTCGCGCGTCTCGGCCGTGTGCATGTGGGTGGGCACGCCCCACTGTCGGGCGAGCGCCACCGTGCGTTGCAACGTCGCCTCGCTGCATCCCCAGGGGATGAGCGGCCCGAACGCGACCCGGATCCGGCCATCGGCCGCGCCGTGCCAGGTATCGTGCAGCGCGGTCAGCGCGGCGATGATCTGCTCCGGCGTCTCCTGGAAGACCGGATGGTAGTCGTGATCGGCCCAGCCGCGGGCGATGGTGAAGCGACAGCCGACGTCGCGCGCCGCCCGGCAGAACGCGTCGTCGGTGCGGTCGTCGGAGTGCAGGTACTGGTTGTCAATCACGGCGGTCGCGCCGGAGCGGATGTTTTCGACCAGGCCGAGCAGCCCGGCCAGGTAGGCTTCCTCCGCGCTCATAGCCGCGCCCACCGGCCAGATCGCGGCCCGCAGCCACGGCAACAGCGTCTTGTCGTCGGCCAGGCCGCGGATGAAGGTCTGGAAGAGGTGCGTGTGCGCGTTGACCAGGCCTGGCAGGACGGCCATGTGCGTCGCGTCAATCGCCTGATCGGCGGTCGCGCTCAGTTCGGCGGCCGGCCGGCCCGCAGCTACGGCCACGATGCGGTCGTCTCGGATCAGCACGTAGCCGGGATCGAGGACGGCCGGCGCATCTTCCGCCAGGGTGAGCACCGTGCCGTTTTCGATGAGGATGGTCATCTCAATGTCGCCTCGATGATGCCGCGGTAGCCGCGCTCGGCCGCCAGCAGATCCTCGACCGCGATCCGCTCGTCCACCACGTGCGCGTCTTCCTCGCGGCCCGGCCCAAAGCCGATCGTCGGCACGCCAGCGACGCCCGCGCTGTAGGCCGCGTTGGTGCAAAAGCGATACGCGCCGATGCGGGGCGCCAGTCCGGCCGCGCGCAGCCCGGTCAGCGCAGCCTGGACGAAGGGATGTCCTTCCTCGAAGGCCCAGGCCGGCAGGAACTTGGCCCCGGCCAGGCGCGCGCCGGTATAGGTCGTATGTTCGCCCTGGGCGATCGTGGCGCGCAGGTCAATCCCGGCCAGCCCCGGCAGGCCGGTGAGCGCGGCGAGCACGCCTTCGGCCGTTTCGCCGGTCAGCAATCGCCGGTCGTAGGTGACGCGGCACCGGCTGGGGATGACGGAATAGGCCGGATACGGGTCGGAGATGATGTCGGTGAGCGCCATGATCGCCGGGCCGAGGAGCGGGTCGTCGGCCATCGGCAGGCGCTCGATCGCGGCCACGACGCGCAACATGTCGAGCACGGCGTTGCGGCCCAGGTGCGGCGTAGAGGAGTGGGCGGGCCGGCCGATCGTCTCCAGATGGATCTCGGCCCGGCCGCGGCCCCCGCGGTTCAGGTTCAGGTCGGTCGCCTCGCCGATGACGACAAAATCGGCCGGCACGGCGTCCATCACCGCCTTGAGCGCCGCGCCCTCGAGGTTCTCCTCCATGACGGTCGCGCTCACGACGATGCGGCCGCGCAGGTGCGCACGCGCCGCGTGCGCACCTGCATAGATCATGGCGGCCAGCGCTCCCTTCATATCGGCCGCGCCGCGGCCGTAGAGGAAGCCGCCGTCAATCTCGCCGCCGAACGGATCGTGATGCCATGTCACGCCGGGCGCGATGCCCACCGTATCGCAGTGGCCGTCGAGCAGGATCGTCGGCCCCGGCCGGCCGGTCTCGATCACGCCGATCGCGCTGCCGTTGGCATCGCGCCAGGCACGATCATAGCCCAACCGGACCATCTCGGCCAGGATCAGCTCCACTACCGCCCCCTCTTCGCCATGGAGGCTGGGGCAGCGGATGAGCGCACGGGCGAAGGAGATGAGAGAATCGTGTGTCATGGTTCACCTGATAAAGTAGGTAGGTAGACAAGTAGACAAGTAGACAAGGGTTTGCCTTGTTTCCTTGTCTACTTTCTTTCACCGCGGCCAATTTCCATACGTTAGCGCTCCTGGCTTGCACACCTCGACGCATAGGCCGCAGTAACGACAGCGATCTTCGTAGAGCATTTGCTTGAGATCGGGCGATTTAGGTTTCTCGCCTTCCATCTGCCGCGCATCGTAGGGGCAGAGGACGACGCACAGGTCGCACTTGGTGCACAACATGGGATTGAAGTTGAAGGTCAGGCGGCCGGTGTCTTCAACCGTGTGCAGCCTGGGCAACGCCAGGCCGCGCACGGCGTCCAGGCCGGCGTAGCCGTGGGCATCGAGCCAGGCGCTCAACTTCTCTGCGGTCTTGCCGAACCATTCCAGCCCGCGCAGCAGCGCCGCGGTGCACACGCCCAGCGCGCTCGCGCCCACCATGGTCATCTCGACCGCGTCCTCGGCCTGGATGATGCCGCCGGTGCCGACGATCGGCGCGCCGGGGAAGCGCGTGGCCAGCTCCGCCACGACCGCCTGCGCCACCGGCCGGATGGCCGCGCCCGACATCCACGCCTTGTTGCCCGCGCCGCCGATGGTCGGCTCGCCGGTCTCGATGTCAATTTGCAACGTCGGGCCGATGGAGTCAATGGCCGTGAAGCCGTTCGCGCCGGCCGCCAGCGCCCCTTCGGCCGCGCGGTAAAGCTCGTCGCCCCAGTTGAAGGTCAGCTTGGCGAGGATCGGCAGGTCGGTGTGCCGGCGGACGACCCGCACCAGTTCGACGATGGTGTCCTTCGTGTACGCCACGCACTCGATGGCGTCCACCACGCCGGTCGCAGCCACCGGCCCGGCGATCACCTCGCCCTCTGCGGCCGTGTGGCCGATGCTGGCGATCAGCAGGCCGGGGTGGCCGCGCATCGCCGGCAGTTCCCGCTCCACCCACTGCTCCCACGGCAGGTCGGCCCACTTCTCGGTGTTGAACAACGTGGCGCGCAGATTGGACGAGCGCGGGACCACCATGTGCGGCGTCGGGTTGATCGCCCGCTCCAGCCGCAGCGTCTTGGTCGTCACGCCGCCCGCGCCCGCGCGATACGCCTCCCACAGTCCGGTCGCGTCATACGAGAGCGGCCCGGAGGCCAGGATGAACGGCGATGACATCGAAACACCGAACAGTGTAGTCGTCAGATCGGCCATCACGCTCTCCTTGTCTACCTGTTTCCTTGTCTACCCGTCTTCCATTCACAAATACCTGCTCGCATCCACATCCCCGTACCGCACGCGCGCGGCCGGCTCGCGGCGCCCCTTGTCGGCCGTGGCATCCACGCCGAGCTTGGTGTGCACCCCGCGCGTGTCGGCGGTCGGATCCATCTCATGCCCCTGGGCGCCGGGCACCAGGAAGATGTCCCGGCTCCAGTCCACCCGCGTCGTCAGCGCCCACATCACGTCGGCCGGGTCGTAGATGTCCACGTCGGCGTCCACGACGATGCACCATTTGACGTTCACGTGGGCGGCGAAGACGGCCAGCGCCACGTTTTTGGGCTCGCCGGGGTTCTTCTTGTTCAGGGCGACGATCGCCAGGAAGCCGCTGCCGTAGGGCGCGATGTGCAGGCCGGTGACGTTGGGGCTGACGTGGCGGGCGAAGTTGAGCAGCAGCGGCTCGCGCGGCAGCACGTTGCCGATGTAGACGTGCTCGTTCCAGCCGGGGATGATCGTCTGGAAGATCGGATCGTCGCGCCAGCAGATCGCCGTGACCTCGAAGACGGGGCTCTCCCAGATGCGGCCGTAGTAGCCGTGGAATTCGGCCAGCGGGCCTTCGCCCCGGCGCACGTGCGGCGGCAGATAGCCCTCGATGACGATCTCGGCCTCGGCCGGGATGTCAATGGGCACGGTGACGCCGGGGCACACGGGCACCCCTTCCCCGCGGATCGCGCCCGCGATGTACAGCTCGTCGCCGTCGTAGCGCGCGCCGGCCGCGATCGAGATGGCGGGATCGAGGCCGATGGCCACCGCAATGGGCAGCGGCTCGCCCTTCGCCTCCTGTATGTCCAGGAACTGACGCACGTGCCGCCACTCGTTCACGTCGAAGCCGAGCTCCCGTGGCCCCTTGACCTGCATCCGGTTGTACGAGAGATTGCCGCGGCCGCTGAGCGGATCCTTGCTCACGGTCACGCCGCCGGTGATGAACGGCCCGCCGTCGCCGGCCGCGTGGGTGGGGATCGGGAGCGCGTGCAGGTTCACGGCGTCGCCGGTGACGACATGGGCCTGCCACGCGGCCGACTCGACGCGCACGGCCGGGATGCCGTGGGCCGGATCGAGCGCCCGGCGCATCACTTCGACCACCTGGGACTTCTCGCAGTCCAGGGCGAGCGCTGCCCTCTGCTGGTTCGCCACCGCGGAGGAGAAGATCGGCCAGGGAGAGCCGGTCACCGCCTCGAACAGCGGAGCCGGGCCGCCCTGGCGCTCCAGCGCCGCGGCCACGTCGGCCAGCTCGTGGATCAGGTTCACCGGCCGGCGGATGCGCACCAGTTGGCCGGCGGCCTCAAGGACAGCCAGGTACGAACGCAGGTTGTGGATCTTCGGCATGGGTGGCGTCCTTTCTATGCAGCTTCCGGCGGCCGCGCCGCGTGCCGGCGAATCCGGTCGAGCAGTTCCGTCACTCCCAATGCGGCCGCCCACCGATCCAGATAGTCCTGTTCCAGGTACGGCTCCTGCACTTCGTACACTTCAAGGGCATCCTGGAGTTGGCGTTCAGAGCCCGATGTCAGATGCCATTGAAGCTTGCTCAGAATGACGTCCTCCGGGCTGGCAATCCAGACGTCACGGCCGAACAAGGAGCCCAACAGCCGGCGGCGGAATCGTTCCTGATCGTAGGATGCATCCTTGAGCAGCCAGAAATCAACCTTGAAGGCGCTGACGAGATGGATGGCGTTGAACTGATCGCGTTTGCGGACCGCTTCTTCGATCACGAAGTCCGGCGCATAGAAATCGGGCGCCAGCAAACGCGCCAGCTCACCGGCTTTCTGGGGCGCGATTTGGACGATCAGATCAGCGTCGTGTGTTGTGCGTGGTCGGCCCCAGAAAGTCGAGGCAAAGGAACCGACGACCATATAGGGGATCTCCAGCGTTTCGAGGACATCGAACACGCGGAACAGCGCGTTACGCTCGGCGTTTGACATACGACCTCCGGGCTTCTTCCGAAAGCTCTGCCAGTTCGCGGCCCAGCACTCGACAGCGCACTTCGAACTCGAGATCATCGGCCGAGATGTCGGGCTTGCGGTGGCGGATGGATGCCCGCACAAGTTCGATCGCATCTTCGTACATCTGCGCGGCGATCTCGATCTTTTGAGCGCCTGTCATGCGCCGATAGATCTGCACGCGCAACCATTCGGTCTGGGGATCGCGCGTCGCCATTTAGTCCCTCCGCCACAGGCGTTCGGCCGCCCGTTGCACGCGGGCGCGCAGCGCAGCTTCGTCGGCGCCCAACACCTCCCCGTCGCGCACCCGCACCTGGCCGGCCACCATCACCGCCCGGACATGGCCCCGGCTGCGATAGAGCAGGAGCTGTTCGTACAGATTGTCGGCCGTGAGTGGGGTGGGGAGGGCCGCGTCGATGAGCTGGAGGTCGGCCTGCCAGCCGGGGGCCAGCCGGCCCACCTGCTCCAGGCCGAGCGCCCGCGCGCCGCCCTCGGTCGCCAGACGCCAGACCAGCGGCGCGGGCATGGTCGCGGTGTCCTGGCGATGCGCCTTGTGGATCAGGAACGCGCCGCGCATGATCTCGAACATGTCGGTGATGTAGCCGTCGCTGCCCAGGCCGACCGTCACCCCGGCCGCCACCAGGTCGGGCACGGGCGCGATGCCGCCGCCGACCTCGCAGTTGGAGAGGGGCATGTGCGTCACGCGCACCCCGCGGCGGGCGATGATCGCGATCTCGGCCGGGGCGATCTGCACGCATTGCGACGCCAGCATGTTGGGTCCGGCCACGCCGAGCTGCTCGTAGTATTCGAAGGTGCGTTTGCCGAAGTGCTTCAACGTGTACTCCGGCTCGAAGCGGCTCTCGGCCGCGTGCATGTGTACCAGCACCCCCTCGGCTGCGGCCATTGCGAACGCCTGCTTGATGAACTCCGCGGAGCAGGTGAACGTCGTGTGAAAGCACATCAGGCCGGTTGGGGATTGGGGATTGGGGATTGGGGATTGGGGATTGGGGGTTGGGGATTGGGAATTGACCGCGGATCTCTGACCTCGGATGAACTCCAGGTTTTCCCGCAGCCCCAACTGCCCGTTTTCCCGGCTCACCCGCTCGGTGGCCTCGAAGGAGAGGATACCGCGCAGGCCGCGGGCGGCCACGACCTTGGCCTGGGCGGCCAGACAGCCGGACAGGGCGTTCGGCGCCTCGGTGCAATCGTAGAACGACGTGACGCCCCCGCGCACCATCTGGACCAGGTTCAGGTCGGTCGCCGCGCAGATCATCTCGTGGTCGAGCCGATCTTCCACCAGCGGCCACCAGAAATCGGAGAGGAAGGACCAGCCTCCCGTGTTCTCTCCGTGAGAGAGCAACCCTCCCTCGTCCCCTCCCTGAGAGGAAGGGTGGATCGCAGGGAAGGGGATGCCGTGGGCGAGCACGCCGTAGAGATGCGTGTGCGCATCCACGAAGCCGGGCGCCAGCACCTGCCCGCGCGCGTCCCAAACCTCGTCGCCGGGGAACAGCCGGCGCAGTTCATCGTTCGGCGCGACGGCCGTCACCTGATCGCCGACCACGCGCACGCCCCAGCCCCGCTTCGGCGGCTCGCCGGGGCTGTCAATCAGCCAGTCGGGTAGGATGATGGTTGCGGTCATGGGTTGCCTCGGTTGGTAAGTTGGTAGGTTGGTAGATTGGTAGGTTGGTAGGTTGGGCGGCCATTGCGCCCCCACCACTCTACCACTCTACCACTCTACCACTCTACCAATCTACCAATCTACCAATCTACCAAGTTACCTGTTTCCTCGTACCAAAAACCTCCCCCCGCCCGCGCCGCCCACATACTCGCCGTCGCGTACGATCACGCGGCCGCGGAGCATGGTGAGGACGGGGTAGCCTTTGAGCTGGCAGCCGTCGTAGGGGGTGTAGTCGCAGTTTTCGTGCAACACATCGCGTGTCAAAACAACTTCTCGCTCCGGATCGAAGATCACCACATCGGCGTCCGCGCCGATGGTCAGCGCGCCCTTGCGGGGATACAGGCCGAAGATGCGCGCCGGCGCCGTGCAGCAGGCATCCACCCAGCGTTCGACCGTCATCCGGCCTGCGGCGACGCCATAGGTGTAAAGGAGCGCCAGCCGGCCCTCGATGCCGGGCATGCCGCCGGGGATGCGGGTGAAGGGGGGCGGCGCCTCGGGTCGCCCCAGGTCCTTTTGGCCGTGGTAGAAGAACGGACAGTGATCGGTGCCCACCGTCTGGAGATCGCCCCGGCCGAGGAGCGCCCAGAGCGCCGCGTTGTCCTCCGCTTTGCGCAGGGGCGGCGAGCAGACGAACTGCGCGCCCGCGAAGCCCGGCCGGTCGAACTCGGCATCGGTGAGCAGCAGATATTGGGGGCAGGTCTCGCCGAAGGCGACCTGGCCGCGGCCTCGCGCGGCCGCCACGGCTGCGGCCCCGCGGCCGGTGGAGATGTGGACGATGTAGGCCGGGCACTCCGCCGCGTCGGCCAGCGCCAGCGCCCGCTCGATCGCCTCCACCTCCATGGCCGGCGGCCGCGAGAGCGGATGGTAGCGCGGCGCGGTCTTGCCTTCTGCCAGCAGCTTCTGCCGCAGATAGGCGATGCCCGCGTCGTTCTCCGCGTGCACCATCACCAGGCCGCCGGCCCGGCCCACCGCGTCCATGGCCATCACCAGCGCCTCGTCCGTCAGCTTCATGCTGTAGGTCGTGTAGGTCTTGAACGACGGACAGCCCGCCGCCACCACCGCCGGGATCTCGGCCAGGGTGGCGGGGTCGGCATCCACGAGGGTCATGTGCAGGCCGAAGTCCACCACGGCGCGGCCTTCGGCCTCGGCGCGGCGCGCGGCGAGGGCCGCGCACAGGGGCGCACGGCCGTGCGCCCCGGCGGGCTCCACGAAATCAATCACCGTCGTCGTGCCGCCGCACGCGGCCGCGACCGTGCCGGTATGCCAGTCGTCGCTGGAAACGACGGGCCCGGCCGGCATCTGCAGGTGGACGTGCGGATCCACGCCGCCGGGGATGACCAGCTTGCCGGCCGCGTTGATCTCCTCCCGGCCGCGCAGGTCGGGGCCGATGGCTGCGATCGTTTCGCCCGCGATGCCCAGGTCGGCCTGGAGCAGGCCCGCGGGCGTCACCAATGTGCCGTTTCGGATGACGATATCGTAGAGCATGAGATCCTCGTAACCCGGGACGAGGCGTTTCGTCCCTCTCTTTACGCCCGCGGGGCCATGGTCAGCACCATGAGCGCCTTCTGGATGTGCAGCCGGTTCTCGGCCTCATCATAGATCACCGAGTGCGGGCCGTCAATGACGGCGTCGGTGGCTTCATAGCCGCGGTCAATGGGCATGCAATGCATATAGATCGCGTGTTTCTTCGCCAGGGCCATGCGCCGTTCGTCGAGACACCAATCCTTGTGTTGATCTACCATTTTCTTGACTTCCACCTCGTCCTCGGTGACCATGATCGGCCCCCAGCTCTTGGCGTAGACGATGTCAGCGTCTCGCACGGCTTCGTCCATGTCGTCCACGATCTCGAATTTGACGCCGGCCTCCTCGGCATGTTTGCGCGCGGCCTCCAGGGTGTGCGGCATCAACTCGAAGCCCTTGGGGTGCGCCAGGGTCACGTCCAGGCCGAAGCGCGGCATCAGCATGATCAGGCCCTGCGGCACGGAGAGGGGCCGCACGTATTGCGGCGCGTAGGTCCAGGAGATGACGAATTTGCGGCCGCGCAGGTTGGTCCCGAACTTCTCGCGGATGGTCATGATGTCGGCCATCGTCTGGCACGGGTGGTCCACGTCATCCTGCATCGAGAAGACCGGGATGTTGGCCCACTTGGCCAGCTCATACATATATTTTTGGCCGATGCCGGTGCGGCAATCGCGCACCGCGATGCCGTGGCCGTAGCGCGCCAGGACGATGGCCGTGTCCTTGGGGCTTTCGCCGTGGCCGATCTGCGTGGCCTTCGGCGTCAGCCAGTGCGCGTGGCCGCCGAGTTGCGTCATGCCCGCCTCGAAAGAGTTACGGGTACGGGTGGATTCCTCAAAGAAGAGCATGTACAGCGTCTTGGCGCGCAACAGATGATCGTGGTAGGTGCCGGTGATCCACTGCCGCTTCAGGTCGGCGGCCAGTTCGAGCGCGCTTTCGAGCTCTTCCAGGGTCCAGTCTTCCGTGGTGATGAAGTCTTTGCCGAACAGTTGCGATTGCATTTTGAAACCTCATTTGACGAGAATATCATGATGACCATGTGGTGTTAGCTTGGATTTGGCGCTTTGCCGCATCACCCCCACCCCCGGCCCCGCCCCCTTTTCGCGAAATTTCGCGAAAAGGGGGCGGG
>JBBIKA010000124.1:6142-12676 GCA_037445695.1 Chloroflexota bacterium | reverse complement strand
ATTATCAGGGCACCGAAAGTGTCAACCTATTTCAACCTGAAAATGAACCATCCCCGTAGAAGTAAGGTATGATACCGGTCATACACGAACAATACACCGCAATGTTTTCGGATCCAACTTTGGTGAGTATAAAAATGACCGCTGCTGAATTTTCACCGATCATGACCCCCGGCCGCATTGATGCGCTGCTGGCGACCTACCGGGACGGGCTGCTGCAGAGCACGCTGCCGTTCTGGTTCCCGCGTGCCATTGACCACGAGCATGGCGGTTTCATGTTCTCGCGCGATCGCGACGGCTCGCTCCTGGACACCGACAAGGCGATCTGGTTGCAGGGGCGAGCGAGCTGGCTGCTGGCAACCCTCTACAGTGAGGTTGAACCGCGACCCGAGTGGCTGGCATGGTCGCGCCACGGCATTGACTTCCTGCGCAGGCATGGCTTCGACCGCGACGGCCGGATGTTCTTCCTGGTGGATCGGGAGGGCCGGCCGCTGCGCAAGCGGCGTTACATCTTCAGCGAGACATTCATGATCGCCGCGTTGGCGGCCTATGGCCGCGCGGCCGGAGATGTCGCGGCCGTGGCCGAGGCGCTGGAGTTGTATCAGCGCGTCCAGCATCACCTGGACACCCCCGGCGTGTTGGAGCCCAAGTGGAACCCCGCGACGCGGCCCATGCGCAGCCTGGCCGTGCCGATGATCATGACGGTCACTGCGCAGATCTTGCGCCGGGCGCTGCCCGACCCCGCGTTCTGCAACACCGCGATTGACCGCTACATCGGTGAGATCCGGCGCTATCACATGCACCCGGAGCTGGCGGCCGTGCTGGAGACCGTCGGCCCGAACGGCGAATTCCTGGATCACTTCGACGGCCGCACGCTGAACCCCGGCCATGCCATCGAGGCGGCCTGGTTCATCATGCAGGAAAGCCGCGAGCGCGGGAATGATCCGGAGCTGCTCAAGACCGGCCTGACCATCCTGGATTGGATGTGGGAACGCGGCTGGGACAAGGAGTACGGCGGCATCACCTACTTCGTGGACGTCAAGGGGTTGCCGGTGCAGGAGTACTGGCATGACATGAAGTTCTGGTGGCCACAGAATGAAGCCATCATCGCCACCCTGATGGCCTATCTGCTGACCGGCGATGAAAAGTACGCGCGCTGGCATCAGATGATCCACGACTGGACCTACGCGCGCTTTCCCGACCCCGAGCACGGCGAATGGTTCGGCTACTTGCACCGCAACGGCCGGTTATCGTCCACGATCAAGGGCAACACCTACAAAGGCGCGTTCCACGTGCCGCGCATGGAGCTGATCTGCTGGCAATTGATGACAGAGATCAAAAGGCGTTGGTTGGGGTCAGCCTCCTGACGCCTCGTTCGGGACGCCATCGCAATCCGCCTTTGTGTTTGTCACGCCGGATGCCCTGCCTGGCCGTTGGTCGGCAGGCAGCCGGCACAAGCGCTCAGAACACCAGGAGAAGGTCAAAAGTACGTCGCACGATGTTCTCCATGCCATCAGCGGGACTTGATGAACTGACCCGTCTTGGCGTCGTACACGTCAAATCGGCCAAAGGACGTCTCGGCCAGCCAGAGCAGCGGATAGCCGGCCAGGGTGGTGTCCACGTTTTCGAACAGGTTGCCCGTCTTTAGCTCCAGGCCTACCGGCCGCGCGGTGCGGAACCGGATCTCCGTTGAATCCACCCACCCTTCCAGGGCGAACAATTCGCCCGGCCGTACCGTGGCCACGTCGGACTTCACCAATTGCGCTTTGCCTTTCTCCACATAGAACACATCGGCCGGAGAAGCGCTTGCATCTCTGGCAAAGATGACCACCCAGTGAGCCTGGCGGCCATCCGCGCTGATGCCGGGATCGTCTTCCACGACCAGGGGGGAACATCCTACGTTGCAGTATCGGGAATAGCGGCCGACGAAGGCCAGCTTGGCGGTGGTCTTCCAGTCGGCCGGCAGGGCTGCATAGGCCAGCGCCACGGCTTCTTTGGCGCTGAGCCTTTCGCCTGGCGCAGTGGAGACCGGCCTCGCTGCCGAGGCGGTCGGACCGGCCGCGGTGGATTTGGCCTTCGGTGGCGTGCCGGCCGAAGGGCCCGCACAGGCCGCCGCGATGACGGCCAAGAGCAAAAGAACGATTAGAACATTTGCCCGCATCTTGCCCTCCTCGATTTGTGAAGCACGGTCCAACCGCCACCAGGATCGGCTCCGTCTCAGTCGCGCGCGGAACGACGACACCTGGTAAACGGTTAGCGAAGACTGTTGATGAGCCGGCAGGCAATTCCCTACGACAGTCCCTCCATGCTCTCTTCTTCCGTCTGCAATCCGGCAAGCATAACGCTCAACCTGTCTTGTAGCCGAAATTCATCTATTTTGGCACTCTATGGTGCTTTATTGGCCAGAAATTTACTTTTTCGGCCGCCTTACCTCTCTCACCCCCCCGGCCCCCGCTCTCCCCTGAAAGGGGAGAGCGGGGGCGCTGAGGATGGGGTTTGCGAGCGGCGAAGCCGCCCGCAAACCCCATTCAGCCTTCTCCCCGCCCCCGTTTCGCGAAATTTCGCGAAACGGGGGCGGGGTCGAGGGTGGGGGTCAATGCGGCAAAGTGCAAAATCTAAACTACCCCGTTCACCGCTTGCCACCGCTTGCTTCTGGCGCAAGAGCCTATTTCCGGCGTTTTACCTGGAATCGGCCGATAAGAAGCTCAGACGGATATACTTGCCAACTATTGGTAATGTAGCATACAATCTGTTGTCCGTCAAGCCCTTTTTGGCGAGCTCAGCAGTTCCAAATATGCCTTTCGGTGGCTGGGGCCATCCCCGAATCCGACCACGAATGCACGAATCACGCAACGGGCCATTCGTGCATTCGTGCCCCATTCGGGGATGGCTCCCGCAGCATTTCGTCTTCACCTGCAAGTCGGAGTCCCACGCTACGTTGGACACGGAGGTGGCGCTCTTGGGCACGATCGGTGGGAGGGGAGGGGGCGATAGCGGGGTATTTTGGCCGCCGAAGGCGGCCAAAATACCCCTTTCGAAGGATTCCTCGCCTCCCGCAAGCGGGGGGCGGGGTCAGGGGTAGGAGGGCTCACTGCATCCGGAATCGCCGAAATGCCTCTTGTCCCGCCAGAAGCTGGAGAACCAGCCTTAACCCTCAGCCTCGCGCTGCGGCCCGCCGCCGGCCCTACCGCGCCACCAGCGGCAGCCAGACCTGTTTCGGCACGCTGCCCACGGTGAACGACCAGCGGTAGGTCGCGGTGGTGCCGGCCGGGGCGACGACGCTGCTCAGGCCCGCCAGCTGCACCTGCCGCGCGGCCACGTCGTCGCCGGCCACTGTGACCCCAGCGGTGTAGTCGCCCTGGGGCAACCAGCCCACCTGCGGCGTGAAGCGCACTCCCCACACCGGCTCGGCGATCGGGATGATGGCGCCCAGGTCGTACGTCAGGCCCTCGATCTGGCCGGGCAGTTCGGCGCCCTTCGCGTCCCACAAGGTGAAGCTCTGCACGACGATCGGCTGGTTGAAGGCGACCAGCACCTGGCGGCTCCACCGCGCCACATCGCCGTCGGCCGGCCGTTGTGCGACGACCTGCAGCGCGGCGGCGCGCGCGGCCACCCGCGTTCCCGCGCCTACGTTGCCGCTCATGTCATAGGCCGCCACCTCCGCGGCCACCATCTCGCCGGGGTCCAAGGTCCCCACGATCGCCTGACCGATCGGCCGGGTCACCGTGATCACGTCGCCCCCGTCCAGGGCGATGCGATAGCCCACGACGTCGGGGTCGGCGGCCGCATCATCCCAGGCGACCGTGGCCACGCCGTCGGCCGCCACGTGCGCGGTCACCCCCTGCACCGCCGCGGGCGGGGTCGTGTCGTGGTAGTCGAACAGCACCTGGCTGATCACCGGCATGTTGCGGCCGTCATCCGCGGCGACGGTGAAGGTGTAGACCCCGCCGGGGATGGCCGGCTGCCAGTCGTAGACGCCGTTGAGCGCGTCGGAGGTGGTGACCGGCCAGCGCTTGCCGGCCGCGTCCTCCGCGTAGAGCTCCACGCGCACGGGCTGCGCATCGGCCGCGTTGCTCTGCCAGGTGATGCGCAGCCGACCCTGCTGGGTGAGCCGCAGCGGCTCCTGGTCGGCCAGCGCGTGCAGCGCCGCGGCCGCCTGCGGGCCGTCGTTGCCGATCATGTGGGCCGGGCTGCCCTGCACCACTCGCACGGCCTGCCCGGCGGCGAGGCCCGCGGCTCCCGCCGGCAGCTGCTCCACCTGGATGGTGAGCGCGGGCTCGGGGTCGGTGCCGAGCACCACCACCATGTTGCCGGCCTGCGCCTGCAACGTCCATTGGCCCACCGGCGGACGGTCAATCACATACAGGCGCTTGAATTCGCCCCCTTCTTGGTGGGAGATGACCGGCGTCAGCTCCCGGCTCTGGCCGTCGGGTTGCACCACGATCAGGTTCTCGGGCTGATCCCAATTCAGCGCGTTGACGCTCTCGATCAGCGCGATCTGGCGGGAGGGCAGGATGTCCACCACCGTATCGGTTCGGCCGCCGGCCAGCGCCAGCGCCTGCAACGCCGCGGCGCTGCCGAAGCCGCAGCTATGCCCGGCGGGACAGACCACTTTATAGGGACTGGCGCCGCCGCCGCCGAACTGCAGCGGACTGAAGCCGACGAAGCCCCACACCTTGAAGCCGGCGATGCTGAGCAGCCCCTGGCCGCCCAGGGTCAGCCCCTCGACGACGATCGGCGGGATGCCCTTGAAGGTGAGCGTGGCCTTGCCGATCTGGAGCACGCCCTTGCTGCTGAGGGACAGCTTCTCGGCGATCAGCTCGCCGCCCGCGATGGTGAACTTCAGCGTCGAGGCATCGGTCACCAGCACCAGGTCGCCGGTGGCCGTGACCCGGCCCCGCACGTCGAACTTGAAGTCGGGGTTCTCGGGGATGTCTTTGACGTGGATCTCGGCCGACAGCTCCACGTAGTCGTGGATGGCGCTCAGGGTGAGGCCGATGTCGTCCGGGAACTCGAAGTTCTTGGGGAAGAGGTCGCCGACGTACTTCTCCACCTTGCCGCCCAGGGTCAGGTCGCCCGAGGTGCGGTTGACCAGCAGCTTGTCGCCGGCCAGGATCGGGATGCGGTGCGGCTGCATCTGCACCGCGCCGGCCACCTCGATGTCGCCCGTGCTCCGCCAGACCACCTGGGCCGCAACGACGGTCTTGTCGAGGAGGGTGACGTTGTCCACGAAATAGAAGCGCCGGCTGCACTTGCCATCGGTCTCCTTGGGCCCCAGGCAGAGGTTGCCGGTGGCGGTGGTGACGCCGCCCTGCTCCTGGAACCGGTCGGCGTAGACGCAGACCTGGCCCACGACTTTGGTCGGTTGCCCCACGGGCGTGGCCTTGGGGGTGGCCGTGAGGGTCGGGGTGGGAGTGCGCGTCGGCGTGAAGAGCGGCGTGGCGGTGGGCTCGGCCGAGGGCAGGGGCGGCGGCGGGCTCGATCCCGCGGGCAGGAACCAGAGGTCGAGCAGATCGAATGCCAGCACAGGCGGGCAGAGCCATTGGAAGGTGGACCAGACGCAGAGCGCGGCGTAGCCCGGCACGCTGATCTCCAGGTCGGCGCGGCCGGTGTCGCCGCCCCGGTCGAGCACCGTCAGGCTGGCCTGAGAGCCGGCCGGGAACTCGTGATGATGGATGGAAGGTGTAGCTGGGCGGCCCGCTGACCCCCAGACAGAGGCTGTCGTTGGAGGCGAGGGAGTTCTCCCCCATGTTGATCAGAAACACGCCGTCGGCGCCGCTGGTGGTCTTGGCCAGCTCGCCGGCGCTGCGATCGCGACAGCGGCGCAGGGAAAAGGCCACGTTGGCCAGGGGCGTGCGCTCCTGCTCATTGGCGCCAACATAGGTGTGGCCGCTGAAACGCCAGGCGCGTGCGCCGGCCGGCGGGGTCGGGGTCGCGGCCAGGACCGAGATCGTCGCCAGGCGCTGGTCCGGCCGCGTGCGGCCCTGCTGATCGGTGGCCGAGGCGTAGAGGCCGTGCTGCCCGACCATGCTGGCCTTCAACTGAAAGGCCCATGTGACGAGGAGGTCGGTGGGGCGATTGGCGATGCAGGTCCACCGCGTGACCCAGGCGCCGTTCAAGCCCAGGCCATGATTGGCGTGCCCGGCCAGCAGAACCCGATCGTTCTCCGCGGAGTTCGGGTATTCGTCCCGGAAGGGGATGCGCGTCCAGGCGTCGGCGCCGGCCGCCAGCAACACCAGCGGCTCGCCGCCGGACGGGCCGTAGTTGGAGATATGGGCCCGGAAGCGGGCAAGGGTGGGCGCCCCCAGCGCGCCGAAGTAGAGCTCCACCCACTCGATGTTCTGGCACCCCTCGGCGTCCCGATAGAGGACGTCCACGGTCAACGGCGTGTCGTAGCTGAGGGGGTTGCCGACGGCGATGGCGATCGCCTGGGGCGCGGTGCCGGTCGGCGTGGCCGTCGGCGTGGCCGTGCGCGTGGCGGTGGCGGTAGGGGTCGGCGTGCGGGTGACGGTCGGCGTGAGCGTAGCCGTGCGGGTG